>JANXAQ010000331.1 GCA_025062105.1 Thermoguttaceae bacterium | reverse complement strand
GCCGTACAACTGGTCCTGATGGATGTGGATCAACGGCCTTGGCGTGCTCGGCTCTGGTCGATCCGAGACAATCCGATTTGGTACTATCTAACCCACTTTGCCCAATCCCGGCAGCGCAAACATCAACTGATGCAGTCGATCCTCCAGCAGTGAATAATCGCCCTCCAAGTTTCCGACTCACACAAAGCGCAAACATCAACTGATCCAGGTGGTGCTCCAGCCGCCGTGACATGACAAAGACCATGTCGGCCCCATACAGAACATGTCCTCTGTGTGAATTAATCCTTCTGTTCTCCACAGAGCAACGGTGTCTATTGCGGGCAAGACGCTCCCACTGCCGGGATCTCCGAAGGGTTTTGGAGCAGTTTGCCTTTGCGCACAAAGACCACCATGCCTGGCACAGGGCATGGCAAGCGTTGGAAATGGCTGTCCAAGAGCTTTTTTGTGGTCGGCCAATGGCGGGCCAAGAACGGATCGGGGTTGGCCCAGGAAGTTGCCCGCAGCACCACAAAGGAGACCGGATACGGCCCTCGGCCCTCTAAATACATTTGAACCGCTTCATACGGAGCAAACTGAAGCACTGTGGTGGGCCGGTCGGAAAAGAACTGAATACCGGTATCCTCGGCCAAGACGCCGTCGCCTGCTGGATCGATCTGGTTTAACCATTGGGCTACCTGGGCCAGTCGGCTCCCGGCTGGGATCCGCCACGGTACCTCCCAGGGCCGATCCGCCAGCCATTGCCAGACCAAAAGGCCCAAAAGCAGCCCACCTAAGACAAACTGCCTTCGCTGAGACAGTTTTTCGGGGACAATGCCAGCTGGCTGAGCGGCGGGCAGTGTCGAACCGGAGAGCTTTTCCGAAACCGGGCCGGAGGCTTGCGAACCAGCTAAGGTGCCCGCAGCCGAGATCGGCTCTAGCAGGCCAACCGCCTGGCCGCCAAAGACCGTCGAAGAAACCGGTTTTTCCGGGGGATGGTGGGGAAGTGCGATTCTCAAGGGGCTCTGGCCGCCAAGCATCGTCGAAGGAAGCGGTTTTTCTAGCGCCACGGCGCCAGCCCGGCCACCAAGCACCGCCAACGCCGGTATCATGCTGATCAGATAATACGTCCCTGCACCACATAATTTTGCCACAGCCAGATTGAAAACTCCCACAGCCACACAATAGCTTGCCAGAAGCCCGGCAAAACGAACTTCGGACCGGCCCGGCAAAAGTCCTAACAGGCCAATCCATAACGGCCAACCGACATAGATGATCGCTTTTATAGGTAGTGCCACATAATAAGCGGCAATCTGGCCGAAGGCCAATCCGGTGGTATCTAGTTGTTGGGTAGTATGGAGGAGGCCGCCGCCGTACTGGGGAGCATCCGGGCCCGGCAAAATGATCAAATAATAGTATAGCCCGCCTAAAATCAGCAGACCAGCAAAGCATTGGACCCCGATAGGCCGAAACGCACGCACCAGGGTGGGCCATTGACGTTGCCAAGCCAAGCCAGCCAGAAACAGGCCAATGGCTATCGGGATGCAGATGGCCTGGAACTTGGCGGCAGTGGCAGCAGCCAGACTCACAGCGGCTCCAGCCGACCACAGCCAGGCTCGGCAACCAGGTTCTAATGCCCGATAAAAACACCATAGACTTGCCAGGCTCCACAGCCCCAATGGCACATCCAGCCGAACTACACTGGCATGGCCTAAAAACTGTGTATGGGACAAAAGCACGGCCAAGGCAAAACAAGCTGGCCAAGGACCATACAACCGCCGACTGATCCACCAGACCAGCAGGTACAAAGACCAAGAGAAAACCAGTACATGTACCAATCGACTGGGCCAAAGCCGACCCGGCCAATGCGCCTGGGTCAGGGCAGCAACGGCCATGACCAACGGCGGACTGGTAATAAAGACCTCTTCCCTACCGATGTCCTCTAGCCCTCGCAAATAAGGAAGCCCGGTCCGGGCAATCGACTTGGCAATCTGCAAATAGTTGGCCTCGTCATAGTCGATCTCCCGGTCGATGGAACCCAGCAGAAACAGCCCGGCCAAGCCGAGTAAACCAAGGCCCACTACGTCCGGCCAGCCGTGAAACCGTTTTCCCCCTGAAAGGGCTGCCACCGGAAGGTTCTTTTCGGTTGGTCCCCCAGCGGGCGGAGAGAAAGGGGCTTTGCCGCAAATAGGTTCCCACATAGCAGGCTGTTTTTCCAGATCGAGGTTCCCTTAGGCAGGTGCAACGTCCGGTCCAGCCGAAGCCTTCGCCCTTCCAAATCTAGCATCCGGAAAGCTGCCGAGGACGCAAAAATCCCCCACCCCCTGAATAAACCCACAGGCAGGGCTTGGCATTGTCCGGCTGGCCGATGGTTGGCGCAAAATCCCCCGCCGGAGGGATAAGCCCACATGAGTATCCTAAACAACACGCCAGAAAAGGATCCCAAAACTTTGCGGCACTACTTCAACCGACTAGGCGGAAGGGGAGTTTTGGGAACACTCAGCCGATCAAGAAGGCCTCTTTTTCGGTTTATACAGATCGGTGGCTGTTCCGTAGAAGACTTCGGCGGCAGCCGAGAGGGTTTCGCACAATGTAGGATGGGGGTGGATAGTTTCGGCCAGGTCTTCCAGGTGGCAGGCCAATTCGACGGCTAAAGCGGCCTCACCGATTAAATCGCCGGCGCCTGGTCCGACGATGCCACAGCCAAGAACCCGCTCGGTCTGTGGATCAATGATCCATTTGGTTAGCCCCTCAGTTCGGCCCATGCTCAGTGCCCGGCCGCTAGCGCCCCAGGGGAAAACAGCCGTCTCCACAGAACGGTTCTGCGCCTTGGCCTCCGTTTCAGTCAGCCCGACCCAGGCGATTTCCGGATCGGTAAACACGACAGCCGGAATGGCCCGAGGCTGGAAGTCCACAGGCCGACCGGCAATCGCCTGCACAGCCACTTTGGCTTCTCGGGTGGCTTTGTGGGCCAGCATGGGTTGGCCGGCTACATCGCCAATGGCATAGATCGAAGGTTCGGTGGTGCGACGCTGGGAATCCACTTGGATGAAACCCTGCTGGGACATCTGCACCTGGGTCTTTTCCAGACCTAGGTTTTCGCTGTTTGGCCGTCGGCCAACGGCCACCAGCACTCGATCAAAGCATTGGATCTGTTTTTGGCCGTCGGCTGATTCGAAAGTGGCCTCTAGGTGGCCATTTTTGTCGGCCAACGCCGACACTTGGGTCCGAAGATGAATCGCCTGGAAAAGGGTTTCCAAACGCTTGTGTAACGGCCGAACTAAGTCCCGATCCACACCCGGTAGCAGCCCATCGGTCATTTCTACCACCGTAACCTGGCTACCTAGGGCGGCGTAGATGGTGCCCATTTCCAGGCCGATATACCCGCCGCCAACGACCAGCAATTTCTCTGGAATTTCCGGTAGCTCTAAGGCGACCGTGGAATCCCAAAGCCGATCGCTCTCTAGCTGGAGAGCCTTCGGAATCACTGGCCGGGAACCGGTGGCTATGATGCAATGTTCAAATCGGAGCCGATCTGCCGGCGGCTTAACTTCGGAGACTGGTTCCAGGTAGAGGGTGTGCGGGTCCAGGAAGCCAGCCCGGGCCTGGATCAGTTCTACTTTCCGTCGGGAGGCGATCTGCCGAAGTCCGCCAGAAAGCGTGCTGATGATCTTCTCTTTCTGTTGACGGATGGCGCCTAGGTCGATATTCGGCTTGGCAAACCGAACGCCCCAGTCGGCCAGGTGCTGCGCCTCGGCCAGCACTTTGGCCACATGCAGCAAGGCTTTCGAGGGGATACAGCCTCGCAAAAGACAGGTACCGCCCAATTGCCGGTCCTGCTCGATCAGGACGACTTTCATTCCCAGATCAGCAGCTAGGAAAGCAGCGGCATAACCGCCCGGACCACCTCCAATGACTACTAATTCAGTCTCCATCGCCATCATCTCCACTCAGCTCCCAAAGAGAACTCTGGGGAATTGTGTTGAAATTTCCCTCCCCAAGATGCGGCTCCAATAGGGAATCACTTTACCAAACCGGTACCGAATCTACCAGGGGCCGGGCATTGCAAGACGGACAGGGTTGCAGTTGCCATCCGCTGGCACTATCCGGTGGGTTGACTCCCTGCAAGCCAGCGCCTACGATTTTCAAAAGTCCTCCAAGCAAGACCCGGGGGACGAGATTACTAAGTACAGTATTAGTGTGGAGGATCAGTCTTTAGGTGATGAGGAGTTAAGCGTATGGCCCACGTGGTTTGTGAACCCTGCTTAGACTGTAAGTACACCAACTGTGTGGTCGTCTGCCCAGTGGAGGCCTTTCGAGAAGGCGAACGGATGGTCTATATCGATCCGACCGTCTGTATTGATTGTGATGCGTGTGTGCCGGAGTGCCCGGTAGACGCCATCTATCCTGAGGAAGAAGTGCCGGAAAAGTGGCGGCATTACATTCAGTTGAATGCCGAGATGGCAGCCAAATGCCCTGTAATTACCCAAAAGAAAAAACCGTTGTGTGAGCCTTGAACAACTGGCATCGGGCTCAGTAGGCACTGAGCGGTGCGAAGATAAAGGAGAAACCTCTGCCAATTTTTGAAAATATATAGGGAACAAAGTGAACCTTTGGTTCGATAGATATTAGCCCTTCCCATCCGGAGAGCTACTATATGTAGGGAGCTGACAGTGCCGGAAACCCTATATATTTGGTCAGAGTGGTTGAAGGCCAAGATGGTATAAAAATATATCCTTTGAATTATGCAGAGGTTCCCTTGATTTTTATTTGGTGCTCCCGCTTGCTCATTCCATGCTCTGCATGCTCACCGAGAATCAGAAGCATGCGATAATGGTGATCTTTGCAAGTTGCCCATCTTCTCCGATTTTCCCATTCCGTCTGGTTTGCCAAGTTGAATGGTTTGGGTTTCCCTTTCTTGCTGGGTGTGAATTTTGGCCCCCCGGCAAGATAAATATCCCCCTGCATCCAACTTTTGGAGTTTGGAAGTGGTTTGTACCAGGGGAGATCTTGCTGTAAGAACCGGAAGCAAAGGAAGTTAGAAACATTGGCAAAAGCCCACCTTCGCCCGACTTTGCCATTTTTCTTAACTGCTATTGTTTCCAGTAGTTACGACGAAACCTCTTGTTGTTCACCCGATTTCCTAAACTGTAATAGTTACAAGAGTTAGAACATCGATCTTCCAGCAGGAGGCCCAAAATGGCAAAAGTAGCGCTATGAGACTGCTGCCAAAACGCATCTTCCAGGAGGAATGACACTACTCCTACCTTGGGGCGACAAACTTTAATGGCATCCCATCGGTCGGCACGGGCTGTGGCCCCTGGCGGCACGGACCTTAGGGAAAGACTTCCTCCGACTGGAAGGCTCCTTAATTCTGCTAGTTTTGGGCATGTGCCTGATCAGGGAATATGGCCAACTTGGGAGTTTTTCTCGGTTTTGGTAGGCTGTAGCTATCCTATTGGAGGTGGAAACCAATCCCGGGATTTTCCTAGAATTCCCAAAATGCCTATTTTTGAGCAAACGCCAAAGGATTCGGCTAACTCAACTAACTCAAAATGTATCGGAACACGCAAAAATGCCAATTCTTTTATCCCCTTGCCACTCGCCTTTTGGCTTAGCATGGAAACCAGGAAAAGCAATGGCAGAAACAGACTGGAAATCAAATCTGGCATCCGGAGAAGCATAGCTAACCAGAAAATTCTTCAATCCGCCCTTGCACACTCATCGGCCTAATGGTTAGGATGAATAAAGGGTAGTAATGGGTGGCTGATCAACCTAGCTCTTAGTGGCCTTGCAAGGAGCGGCTCTATGATTCGCTATATTTGCGACTGCTGCAAAAGAGAATTGGATCCTAATACCGAGATTCGGTATGTAGTGAAGATTGAAGTGGCCGCCGCCTTGGACCCGCAGGACTGCCAGCCGGAAGATGCCGATCGCGACTACCTGGACGAAATTCAACAATATTTGGAACATCTCCAACACATCGACAATCCTGAGCTGAGCGAGGATGTGTATCGAGAATTCCGCTTCGATCTGTGTTCGCACTGTTATAAGCGGTTTGTTCGGAATCCGTTAGGCCGGGAGTCGGCCAAAGCAATGCAATTCAGTAAGAACTAACTAAAAGGCTCTACCAACCCGGCGCCCTTCTTGCCATCTACTGCGGCTACCTCTATCGGCGTGATTTTTCAGCTCGACTTTTGCCATTGTTGCCCACGCTCTGGAAGGGGAAATCGCTACTTCCTTGTAATTATTCGACTTAGGAAATCGGGTGAACAAAAGGAGGTTTCGTTCTAACTCCTGGAAACAAAAGCAGTTAAGGAAAATGGCAAAAGTCGAGCTTAGAACTTAGGATGACTAGTGTTTCGAGGGCTCTAAGCTTCTAAGTCCGGCAAGGCCAGGGGATTAGCTCCAATTGTGTTTGGCGGTTTTTCAGCAAGTAGGGCTATAGGAAAGGATGGCTCTGGTGCTGCTACGTCCGTCTGGACGTCGAAGGCGCATTCCCCCATTCCTGGGCAGAGGCGGACGAGGTTGGAGTGGTTGGTCTGGCAGACGACTGGCACGCCCGAAATCTGTGGTGGGGTTACTGATTTTGCTGGGTATTGCCATTCTGGCGGCTCGTCTGGGCGGTAGAGCACCTTGGTGGGGAGCCCCCAGAGACCCAAATGAATCCTTCCAGGTACAGGTTTGGCGGGTGATCGACGGCGACACGTTGGAGCTGGCTGACGGCACTAAAGTTCGGTTGATCGGAGTAGATGCCCCGGAACTACCACAGCCGGGCCAACCTGCGGAACCATTCGCCTGGGAGGCTACCCGATTTACTGAACAGTTTTTAGCTGGAGGGCCGGTTTGGCTGCAGTTGGATCCTCATGAGCGGTGGGATCGTTATGGACGACGCTTGGCGTATCTATGGGTAGGGGATCGGATGCTCAACGAACAGCTGCTGCTTGCCGGTTTAGCGCGAGCCCGCCTGGAGTTTAGATACTCCGAGGCGATGAAGCAACGGTTTGCCCAGGCCGAGGCCCACGCGCGGCAGGCTCGCCGTGGCCTGTGGGCTCTGTCGGCCCCGTAGCGAACCAGGTATCATGCTGAGCAGCAAACCTAACGGCTTGCTGGTTTGCTCTGGTCCTAAGCTCGACTTTTGCCAATTTTCATGGCCTAGCCCCTTTTAGATATCTTAACCCTTTGACAATATTAAGCTTGAAAATTTGATGAACAAAGAATCCCAAAAATTATCCCCTTGAAATAAACGAAGTTACAAAAATGGCAAAAGTCGAGGTAAGGAACCTCTGCATAATTGGAAAGGTATATTTTTATACCATTTTGTCTGGTCTTCTCTCTAACACAACATATAGGGCTGTTAGCATTGCTAGCATCCAATAGATAGTTGATGTCCAGATAGGAGCATCAACCGGCTAGAGAATCAAAGATTCACAAAGTTCACTATATATTCAGGATTTTGCAGAGGTTCCTGTACTCTTTTGGTTTCCTCCGCGTCTGATCTACTCTATTGGATTATTAGCACTGGTAGCATCTTCTGTATAGTAGGTGTTTGGATGGGGGGCAGATAGAGCCTATCAAATCAAGAGTTCATAAAGTTCACTATATGTTCAGGATCATAGAGAGGTTCCAATATTATTCTCCGTAAAAGGGGAAAACCAGACTCCCGCTCCGCGCAAAACTGGAGGGGTTTTTCCTATAGCAGGCTTCGTGGAGGACAAAGAGAGAGGCTTTTACTTTTTCTCAGCAGAAACCTGGGTAGAGCTTTGGGCCAGTTCCACCTGATATCGGCCTAACTCATAGAGAATCCGATAGTGGAGGGTAATGCCGCCGTCTAGAATATGTTGCATTTTGATCAACCAAGCGTGTTCGTCATGTTTATTAATGGCCTGCTGAAGCGCGGTCCGCTCCTTTTCGGGCATTCGTTGTTTAGGATCTTTACGAAGATCTTCCTCGAGAGTCTTTTTCCCGGCTTCGGCCATCTTGTGCAATCGAATCGCTGTGTCAATAGGCTCCTTCGTCCGAAGGGCCTGAGGTTTCGGCATCATCAGCCGGCTTTCCACTCGAAACCGGTTACCAGTGCCTTGAACCATAAGTTGAACGACGATCCCGGGCGATTCGTTATTGGCCCGATCGATACGTAAGATTTTCAGCAGGAATGGTTTTTTGGGATCGGCGGCCGAAGGGTCTTTCGGTTCAAATACTACTTTGTGCTTGAGGGCTTCGAGGTCTTTATAATCTTTCAGGTTTTTCCATTCTGGGGGTTCTTGAAGGATAACTTGGTGGAAGTGCCAGGAGAGGCGTTCAGGGTTAGCTGGCAGGTAGGGAATCTGTATCGGGGAGGCTTTCCCACTGGGTCTGAGAAGTTGCAATTCAATGGGGGGGACCAGCAAAGGACGTCGCAGAAAGATGGGAAAAGGCTCTGCGCGATAGTTGACCACTAGTACACAATTGCGCAGTAAATTGGCCCATTCCGGATCTGCCCCGGGGAGCCATCGAAACCAAAATTCGTGGGTATTTGGTTTATATTCAAATTGGGCCATAGGAATGGCTCCGCTGGGACCTTTTTCTTCCCCCCCCTTTTGTAAGATCACATCCCATACGAATCCAGCATCCCGGCGGTGCTGTTCCATCCGGAACTGCTGAGCACCTTTGAAGATCAGATTGCCTCCTACCAGTTCTAGGTACCATCGGGCCTCCACGTCCAGATTCAGTTTGCCCAAGCACTGGGAGATCGGCTCTGAAGGTGCTTTATCTAACTGAGGCAAATCGATCGGTTTGGGATTTTTCTTATCATCCCAAAAATCGCCTCGGAGCGGTTGCGGCTTTGGTTCCGGAGTGGGTTTCGACGGTTCAGAAGGTGGTTTTTCTGAAGGTTTTTCCGAAGGTTTTTCTGCCGGTTTTTCGGAGGGCTTTTCTGCCGGTTTTTCTGAAGGCTTTTCTGTGGGTTTTTCTGAAGGCTTTAGATTGGGCTGGGGGGTTTCGCCTGGTACCGGTTGAGACTTGGGTTGCTCGGAAGTCTCTGGTTTATCTTTGGGAGTAGGTTGAGGTTTGGGGGGAGTAGCAGGAGGTTGTTCTGGGTTGGGGCTGGGTTGTTCCGGAGCTGTCTTGGAAGGTTCTTTTGAACCCGTCTGGACTGGTAGCGGCAGCCAAGGGGGGGATTCCTCTTGGTGGACTTTGGGGCCGAGCCCCTTGGATTCCCTTTTAGTTTTAGAAGTCTGCGGGGGCTCTGAGGAAACGGCAAGGACTAACCAGACAATCGCCAGCCCTACCAGTACCACCGTGGCAGCCCCACCGGCAATCCAAACCCAAGGGGGCATCTGGGCCAACATAGGTCCTCTTTTGGCCGAGGGTTGGGAGATGGTCAAGGCCGGTTGTGCCGTCGATTTGCCCTCCGCAGCCGAAACTTCCTCCGCCGCAGTGGGTTTGGCAAGAGCTGGTTTGGACAGTTCGTTTTTGGAAGAGTCGGTTTCTTGTAGGGGGATGGCTTTTCGGAGCTTTGGTTGCGGGGGGCGCCATCGAGCCAATAGCTTACTGACCTCTTCGGCTGATTGGAAACGGTCGGCCGGTTTTTTAGCCATCATCTTTCGGCAGATGGCCACTAGGTCTTTGGGAACCCCAGGGCGCAGAGCCGCTATGTCTGGCGGGGGCTGGGTTTGGTGTTTGAGGATCCGCTCATGCAGAGTACCTTCGCCGAAGGGGGCTTTGCCCGTCAGGAGGAAAAACATGGTACATCCTAATGAATAGATGTCGGCTCTGGCGTCTACCTTTTCCCCCAGTCCCAGTTCTGGTGCCTGATAATCCACAGTGCCTACCAGACGAGGATCGGTATCTTTCTCTTTCTGTTTTTCTTTCTCTTTTTGTTCTGGGGCCGAGGCTGCCCATCGGGCCAGCCCCAGGTCTAAGATCTTCACCACTCCTTCTGGCGTAACCAACAGATTTGACGGTTTGATATCGCAGTGGATCAAGTTGTGTTGATGGGCGTGGGCCAGGCCTTCGGCTGCTTGCCGAATGTAATCGACCACTTTTTGAAAATCCAACGGCCCTTCTTCTTCCACTAGGCGTTGGAGGTCTTTGCCCTCGACGTATTCCATGACTAGATAATATCGCCCATCTTCACAATCGACATTGTACGCTCGGACGATATTAGGATGGTCCAGGGCGGCGATGGCTCGGGCCTCGGCCAAAAACTGTTCCAGGGCCGCTGGATCTTGAGCTATCTGCTTAGAGATCACCTTGAGGGCCACTCGGCGATTCATCATCGTATGATGGGCCAAGAACACCCCGCCCATGCCACCTCGGCCTAACATTTCAATCAATTTATATTTGCCCAAGAAGAACAGGGTCGTCCGACCGGCCAACAGCTGCGCCGCTTGCCACCGAGAGAGCAGCCCCTTTTGCACCAACGCTCGAGCCAACGCTTTGGCATCTTCCATCTGAGAGGCTATCTGACGTGCTTCGGCCAGTTGGGCCTGGTCCAATAGAGCACTTTTTTCCAGAGCCTCTAAAAATCCTTCCACCGTTGTGATGGCCATCGAACCATCCTTTCCCAATATATCGAAAACCCACCCCTGCATGCACTTTTGACAATAGGAGCAGACGCCTTGGGCCAAAGGCTTCCCATTAAGCAACCATCCCTTCCCTTGCAGATTCTAGTTTACTCCCTTAACCCAAGGATGTAAACGCTCCGCCGCTCCGGTGCCGGCAAAGGTTTTGTCTAAGGAGGGCCAACTTCCTCGGTTTGCTCCCTTGGGGGGTTGATCGTAGGTGAGCTTTTCCCATCTTTTCTAACTGCTTGTCTTTCCAGCAGTTGGAACGAAACGGCTGTTCGTTCACACAGCCGCCTAAGTCCAATACACACAAAGAGTTAGGACTTTGCCCTTCTCGGACGGGTTCAAAAATAACAAAGTGGAGCTTAGAACTTCTAGCTCGACTTTTGCCATTTTTCCTAAGTCTTTTTGTTTCCAGTAGTTACGACGAGACTTCCTTTTGTTCACGCAATGTCCGAAGTCCAATAGTTACAAGGACTTATAGTTTTCCCCTTCCGGGAGAAGCCCTAAATTGGCAAAAGTGAAGCTTAGAACTTCTAGCTCGACTTTTGGCATGCTCGGCCTCCTGCCGAAAGAGAAAAGTTCTAACTGCTTAGAATCATTGGGGTGAAGAAATCGGATGAACCAAAGAAGGGATTCGTCGTAAGTCCTTGCAACAAAACAATTTAGGGAAAATAACAAAGGTCCATTTCTAGCGACTATCCTGAAAAACCATTTTCGATGATGAAAAGAGGTTTCCTCCTAAATTCCCTAAGAATCTGCGAACTCTCTATGTTTAAGAAGTATCGAGAAGAGGCCCGGTCTGCCAAAACTTCATGGGAAACCGCTAAAACCTTAATTTTATGAGAGCCTCTTAGCCTGTACAAAGGGGGCTTCCACCCAGATTAAAGTCCGCTGGCAGGGGGCAGCGCGATTACGGCTCTACCACTGATCCCCTTGGTGCCGATCCATCTTACTGCCAGCTGGAAGACCTCTGTCGGAACCACTGTTGCCACTCTTGGGTGGTTTGACGGCCCAATTCCGAACGGAGTTTCTCTACCGCATGAGCTAACAGTTGCTGCATTTGCCGATCCTTCAGTTGGTGCCGGATGGGCCAAAGCTGTACCAATAGCGCAGCCGCCTCTCGGTATTGACCTTGCAAAGTATAAATACTGCATTGCCCAGCCAGTCCATAGGCTCGCATTTCACTGTCCGGCTCTCCTAAAAGCGTAAATTCTTCGAAGATCTTCATGGCCTCCGGATATCGGCCTTCGCGCAGATACAGTCGGGCCAACTGCTGTTTGGCTCGAAACACCAAGTACGGTTTTTCCGGAAAATATTCGATGACACTCTGCCAGGCTTCTTCCGTGTTCAACTCCGCGGCATAAAACCACTGGCGTAATGCACTCTCTTGTTGAGGGATCAACAAGGTAGGAGGAGGGACATTGCCTATTAATGAGGGGCGTTGTCCCCAGTGGAATCCCAGCCAAACACCCCCCCAAAGAGCAATCAATAGTCCCCCTAGCCCAAGAATCACCCCCCCCCCCCAACCCCCCCGCCAGCCCCCGGCGTGGCCCATCAACAACGCGACACCGGGTCAACAAACAA
>JANXAQ010000323.1 GCA_025062105.1 Thermoguttaceae bacterium | reverse complement strand
CTACAATAAAAATTTCCTAGCAGTTCAGCCAAGTGGCGGAGAATCCAAGTTTTTAGAGGCCGTGGAGAAATGCGGTTTTACAGGAGAAATCAGCTCAGAACTGGATTATCTAGCCCCCCGAAAGTGCCTTTTTCCCGTGTTTTGTATTGGGGACCCGGTTAATATCGAGCCTATCGGGAAACGCCCAAGCCTTCATTTCCAGATAGCCTCTAGCTCGAGTTTTGCCATTTTCCTAAGTCCTTGTGTTTCCAGGAGTTAGGGCGAAGGGTTCCTTTGTTCATACAATTTCCTAACTCGAATATTCATACGGAGTTGGAGTATTCCTCTTCCGGGCTGAAGCCAAGATTGGCAAAAGTCGAGCTTAGGGCCAGCACCTCCGACCGTAATTTCCGTGTAAGTGAAAATCCAGCATTCCCTCTCCCCACTACTGGAGCATGGATATCTACATAACCGGTTTTCTCTACAAGATGTTGGGAGCTCGCCAGCCGGATTACCCCCACCTATTGCGTGTCAGGGAAGATGTGTAGATACCAATGCCGCTGGAGAGGATCAGGATATCACAAGGGCAGGATCGGGAGCTTTTGCCCGTGATTGCCAAAAAGCTGTTTCTTTGCGCTAAAATGCAACAAAACTAGCCATATCCATTAGATTCCCTAGGAACCCTTGGTTTTCTAAGGCCCGGTGAATGCTATCGGCTATTGAAGCCCAACACAGTGCCGTCATCGCCCTCTGTCAAAAGTTTGGCGTTCGTCGCTTGGATTTATTTGGGTCGGCGGCTACTGGAGCGTTCCAACCTGGAAAAAGCGACCTGGATTTTTTGGTTGAATTCCAGGGGGATTCCTACCATGGAATGGCCGACCGATACTTCGGATTATTAGAGGCCTTAGAAGAACTTTTTGGCGTTCGAGTGGATCTGGTCGTGGCCTCGGCAGTCAAGAACCCATATTTTTGGGAATCGATCGAAAAGACAAGGAAGACCCTTTATGCGGTGTGAGACAAAAAAGTATCTTTACGATATTCAGAAAGCAGCAGAAAATATCCAAACTTTTGTGGCAGGAAAAACATTCTCCGATTACCAGCAAGATGTCATGCTGCGAAGTGCTGTGGAACGGCAATTTGGAATTATTGGCGAGGCCTTAGTACAAATGACTAAGATCGATCTGCCCACAGCCGCTCAGATTCCCGAATACCGTCGAATCATCGCCTTTCGGAATATCCTCATTCATGGTTACGCAGAAGTGGATGATCGGATTGTGTGGGACATCATTTGCGAAAAACTACCGGTTTTGTTGGGAGCAGTTCAAAAACTGCTCAGGAGCTAGCCAAAAGTCCTTCGAGTGTTTTTGGCTCCCCTTTCGCCCACTGGCTAGCAAGGAGAGCAAGAGCCTCTGCTATCCATGGATTTGACTTACTTTTAATGCTTTATTTGAGATAGGATTCTTGGACAGATTCCCTCTAGTTTGGCTGAGGAACAGAAGGATGCCTTGGTTTACAGAAATTGCAGAGGAGATACCATTTTCTCGGCTTGTCGAGTTGATGGAGTGGACGGTGGAAGAGGCTCGCCGACGGATTTGCCGTCGGCCTAAGCGAGTCCTTTTACTGCCGCCGGATATCACCCGGGCGCACTGCGGGGCCGGTCCGCTAACGGAAATCCTTTACAATCATTTTGCTAAAGAAGCAGAGGTGCACCTGATTCCGACGCTTGGCCAACATGTGCCGCACACCGAGGAAGAAAACCGCCGGATGTTCGGCCAAGTGCCCCAAGACCGGATCCATGCGCATGATTGGCGCCATGGTGTGGTGTATGTGGGCGAGGTGCCGGCCGAGTATGTTCGTGAAAAAACTCAGGGTGCCGCTGATTGGGCATTTCCGGTCTGGCTCAACCGAATGCTCATGGAAGAACGTTGGGACCTTATCATCCATATTGGTCATGTGGTGCCGCACGAAGTACTCGGTTTTGCCAATCATAATAAAAATTATTTCATCGGACTGGCCGGCAAAGAACTTATCTGCAGCTCCCACATGGCGGCTGCTTGCTGCGGCATCGAAAACAACCTGGGCACTCTGATTACCCCGGTTCGAGCCTGCTTCAATAAAGCTGAAGACGACTTCCTCGGACACTTGCCGGATGTGTATATCCAACTGGTCATGGCCCGAAATCCGGAAGGCCGATTGGTACACACGGGGGTGTATGTGGGCGATGATCTGGAGACATATTTGGGAGCGGCCCGGCAGTCCCGCCAGCAAAATATCACTGTATTCGACCAGCCGGTACCTAAGATCGTCTGCGTCATGCAGGGCGATGAATTCTTCAGTACCTGGGTGGCCAACAAGGCGATTTATCGGACCCGGATGGCCATTGCCGACGGCGGAGAACTGCTTATTCTGGCTCCCGGACTAAAACGGTTTGGCGAACAGCCGGAGGTGGATGCCCTGATCCGTAAATACGGCTATCGGGGGACGGCCCGCATCATGGAGGCCTATCGACAAAACGCTGATCTGCAGGATCTAGCTCATGGGACAGCCCACCTCATCCATGGTTCCAGCGAAGGCCGATTTACCATTCGATATGCCCCAGGTCATATGAGCCAAGAAGAAATCGAAAGTGTTGGGTTTGCTTATGCCGACCTGCAAACGATGTGGAATCATTACCAGCCGGATCGACTGCGAGAAGGTTGGCAGGAAATCGGCGGCGAACGATTTTATTTCATTCCTACTCCTTCGGCGGGGTTATGGAGCACCAGAGAGAAGCTGTACAATCGACCTGCGGGATTTGAAACATAAGGAGGCTTATTGCTTTTTCTTGAATCTACACAAAATACACAAAATAAACATTTTGAATAAATTAGGCAATTTTGGGGGAGACGAAGATATCAACCAACTCATCATTCCCGCCCAAGCAGTAGAGCGAGCTTCTTGCTGGCCCTAGTTGTGGACATTTTGGGTTAGGAAGAACAAAGGAGTCGCCTCATCGCCTGCTCCCTTCTTTCGCAGGGATGACAGGGGAGCTCTTCCATTTACCTGAACTGGATATGGTGTTTGAATTACTAACTGAACCGCCGAAACCTAAGTAGATACCTTTTTCCGGGATTTTCTAGGGCGGATTTCGTTTAAATTAATCGGAGGCTGAAGAAAAGGGCACTGATCTTGAGCTAAACCGAGGTATGGTATGCCCCATCGGGATTTTGACGTAGCCAGTTTGGCCCGCTATTTGCACATAAGCCCGGAGCAGGTGCTTCGGCTGGCTGAACGAGGTAAAATTCCAGGCCGAAAAGTGGCTGGCCAATGGCGATTCTCCCGTGCCGAAATCCACCATTGGTTGGAAGAAAAAATCGGTGCGGCGGAAGACGACGCCCAATTAGCCCAATTAGAAACGGTGGTCCGCCATCCGGCCGCTGGTCCCTCCGAAACCACCTTCAGCAGCCTAACCGATCTGATGCCTCTAGAAGCTATCGCTATCCCCTTGCCGGCCAAAACGCGAAACTCTGTGGTCTCTCAGATGGTGCAATTGGCTGCGGGCACGGGTCTGCTGTGGGACCCTCAGACGATGGTCGAAGCGGTGTTGGCCCGTGAAGCAATGTATCCGACGGCTTTGGAAAACGGGGTGGCGCTGTTGCATCCGCGTCGGCCCATGCCGTCTATCCTAGCCCAACCCCTTTTGTGTTTAGGAATTACCCCAAGCGGAGTACCTTTCGGAGGCCCCTGTTTGACCGACATCTTTTTCTTAATCTGTTCGGTAGATGATCCGGGGCATTTACGGGTACTGACCCGCCTGAGCCGAGTGATCGGTCGGCCCGAAGTCCTGGATGCTCTTAGGGCTGCTCCTGATGCAGCCTCTGCCCGACAGGTTATCCAGCAAGCAGAAGCAGAGATCTGAGCAATCGGCCTCTTTTCTGGGTTTTCGCCCAGAGCACGGCATTCCAGCCCAAAGTGTCGAACACTGGATCTGAGCAATCGGCCGCTTTTCCGGGTTTTCGCCGCCCCTCATAACCGAAGGATTGACGTCATCGGGGCAGAGATCTGAGCAACTGCCGCTTTTTGGGGTTTTCGTCCTCCCAGGGCTAGGAGACCAGCAGATAAACCCCATTTGGCCAACCGATCCTCCTGGGGGGACCTTGTCTAGCCTCTGGATCCATTAGAAAATGACAAAACTTGAAAACCGAGGGGATTCTCTGGCCCAGTCAGGAGGGGTTTTGGCCTCTTCCTTCTGGATCGTTTGACAAAGGGTGGAGTATTGAGCACTTTTGCTAATTTCCAAGATACAGCCATGTTGGGATGTTCTAAGCTCGACTTTTGCGCATTTCTGGCCTGCAGGTTCCGGTGGATGTTCTAACCTTTTGAAAATCTTGGAGTTAGGAGATTTACTGAGCAAACAATCCTGAAAACCTAACTCCTTGAAATAAGTTGAGCTAAGAGGCAGTCTGGAAATGCGTTTTTGCAGGGGAAATCAGCTCAGTAGCTGGATTCCCTAGCATCCGGAAAGTGCCTATTTTCCCTGTGTTTTGCTGGAAGAGCTGGTTAATCCAACCCATATCGGGAAACGCCCACGTCTGGATTTCCAGACAACCTCCAAGCGTTTAAAAATATTTGAGTTAGGCAATTTTCTGAACAAAGGCCCACAAAACCCAATACGTTGAAACAAACAAATGGTAAAAGTCGGGTTTAGGTGGTGCAGGTTTCCGAAAAGAAGCCTTGGCCGGAAAAACAAACCTCGTTCCGGAAAATCGGAGGTTGACGGGAGGCCGTCAGCCAAATCACATAGGCTCTTTTGCAACAAGGAGAGGATGCTATGGTAAAAGAGTTGCGTATTGGGATGCTTGGTTGTGGGTTTATGGGCCGGGCCCATTCGAATGCATGGCTTCAGGTGCCCCATTTCTTTCCCACCGCGTACCGTCCGGTTTTGAAGGCCTGCTACGGCCGGGAGCAAGATCGTAAACAGCTGGAAGAGTTTGCTGCTCGATGGGGTTATGAGTCGATCGAAACGGATTGGCGGAAGGTGGTCGAACGGCCGGATATCGACTTGATTGATGTGTGTGTGCCGAACCACATGCACCACGATGTGGTCATTGCCGCAGCGGAGGCGGGCAAAATCATTGTCTGTGAAAAGCCGCTGGCTCTTAATGCTAAAGAAGGTGAGGAAATGGTCGCAGCGGTGGAAAAGGCCGGTGTGCCGAACATGGTGTCGTTCAATTATCGACGTGTGCCAGCTATTGCCCTTTTTAAACAACTGATCGACGAAGGTCGGGTAGGCCGAGTGTTCCATTATCGGGCAACGTATAATCAGGATTACACCATCTCGGCCAAAGTGCCCCAGGGAGGCTTGGCCCTATGGCGTTTGGATGCCCGTGTGGCCGGCTCCGGTGTGACTGGAGACCTACTGGCCCATTCGATCGACACGGCCGAATGGCTTAACGGCCCCATCAAGGCAGTAGCCGCCCATACCGAAACCTTTATTAAAGAGCGGGTTCATGCAGAGACCGGCCAAGTAGAAAAGGTTACCATCGACGACGCCTGTATGTTCTTGGCCATCTTTGCTAATGGCTCCATCGGCACCTTCGAGAGCACCCGATACGCCCGAGGCCGAAAGAATTACAATACCTTCGAGATTAACGGCGAACGAGGGGCGATTTACTTCGACCTGGAAAATCCGCACATTTTGGAGTTCTTCCGGTATGAGGATCCAGACGGCCGGCGGGTGGAGTCGCATATTACCGGCTGGCAGAAGATTCACGTCACACAATCGGAGCATCCGTACATGAAGCATTGGTGGGTGCCGGGGTGCACGATTGGATATGAGCATACGTTTATCAACAGTTTTGCCGACTTCCTGGCCAGTCTGGAAGGCGGCCCGAAATTCCAGCCCGATATGCGCAGCGCCCTTCGCACCCAGCGGGTCTGCGACGCCGTGCTGGAAAGCGCCCGGACCCACCAATGGGTCGAAATCCCGGAATAAGCTACCGTAGGGAACATCGGAACGCTGGCAAACACGGGCAAGTAGGATAGGGGGCCTGGTGCTGGACAGATGCAGGGCCAGGCCCCCCTCGGATTTTTCTCGGAAATGGGAGGCAACTTCCTATGCCGAAGTCGGCCGGGGAACGCTTACGGTTTACTTTTTTACGACTTCAGAATTGGCGGAAATTTACCCAAGTGGAATGTCCGCTGGCTGGTCGTGCGTTCCTGGTCGGTCCGAATGCTTCGGGCAAGTCGAATCTGTTGGATGTATTTCGATTTTTGCGGGACTTGGTTAGCGTAGGCGGCGGGTTGCAATCGGCGGTAGCTCGGCGGGGAGGGATTTCTCGGCTTCGGTGTTTGGCCGCCCGCAGAGCTCCGGAGATCCATATTTATGTGCGAGTGGGCAGCGAAGAAAACCCCAACCAATGGGAGTATGAATTGTGGTTTGATCAACGGGATCGTAAGGATTCCCGTCCATATATTTTAAAAGAGCGGGTTGTTTTCGAGGCCCAAGAGCTCCTAGCCCGCCCTAATCCCGAGGACAACGCAGACCCGGAACGGCTTACCCAAACCCATTTGGAACAGGTGTATGTCAACCAGCCGTTTCGGCCTCTAACCGAGTTCTTTTCTACGGTCCAATATCTCCATTTAGTCCCCCAGATTATTCGGGAGCCAGACCGAGCTGTCGGGAAAGTGCAAGATCCGTTTGGTGGGGATTTTTTGGAGCGGATCGCTGCCACTGGGGAGAAGTTGCGCCGAAGCAGACTCCGTTCCTTTCGGAAGATTCTTCAGATTGCTGTGCCGCAGC
>JANXAQ010000281.1 GCA_025062105.1 Thermoguttaceae bacterium | reverse complement strand
TCTTGCCAACCAATCCTCACTTTTCAGTTGCCTGAGCCATCTTTCCACCGACATGGGGTAGGCTCCCGTTTGCAGCCTTTATTTTGGTTCTAGCAGAGCAGCAATCTCTTTTTTATTATGGCCGGATCCTATCGCTTCGGTTCTCCCAGCCTCAGCCACTGGAACACCGGAGACCTCTCCTTTTGGGGGTTATCATGGGAAACTACGAACTTGTTTTATCATGGGAACTACGGATTGTTTTATCATGAGGGAACTAGGGAGGGAATCCTTTCCCTCTTTAGAGGTAATTCGCAATCGCCTCCCTCTAAACACTTATTACGCCCATCCGATCCAACGTATTCAAGCCCCAACAGCGCTCCCCCCTGTCTGGCATTCTCCCAGACCCACAAGCTCTTGGCTCAAAAAGCGTTAGCACATCGCGGCCAAATGGAAAAACTTTGTTGCCCCTGGATCCTTCCTGCCCAAGCAGAAACCCAGGCTTGTCCCCCGGCTTTTGTCTGGTTGCCTCCTTTCGCCACCCCCACAGACCCACCCTAACCTGAGGAGAATAGAAGAATCCCTTTTGGGAACACAGACTATTTGCCCAAAGGGAAAAGGTGGTTTTCGGTGGTGGGAGTTTTTATCTCGACGTTTGCCAATTTCTAGGCTGCAGCCTCTTTGGGATGTTCTAATTCCTTGAAAATAATTGGCCTTAAGACATTTGCTGGACAAGCAGCCCTATAACTTCTTAGCTCGACTTTTGCCATTTTTAGCCCAAGGTGGGGGGAATTGGGATTGGAGGTTTTGGCTTTGGGAAGTAAAATGAGGAACCTCTGCATAATTCGAAGAAGATATTTTTATACCATTTTGGCTGTTCTCCTTTTAGTACAACATGTAGAGCTGCTAGCATTGCAAGCGCCCATTAGATAGGAGCTGTCCGGGTAGGGTAATTGAACGGCTAGAGAATTAAATGTTGACGAAGTTCACTACATGTTCAGAATTTTGCAGAGGTTCCTGGGTTAAAGGTCCTCCAACTCAAAATCGTATATCTTATACACAAGTTCCTTTACAGAGGAAGTTTGCGGGGGAACTTCTGTAGGCCAAAGGAGTTAGAATAGAGGTAAAAGTTGCGGTACCTTTCTCATCCGGGCAGAAAAATACAAGCCCTTGGCGTTCTGGTGAGTGCTCCGAATTTACGGCTGAGCATAGAGAGATTCGATTGTTTGGGCCAGGAGATGGCGCAGTGCTAGAAGGCGGTCTGGATCGGGGAGGAGGCGGCTGCTGTATCGGCCGCCGGGGTTCGGCAAACGGAGTAAATTGGCCGCTTCCTGAAGGGCTGTTTGCGCTTGTGCTGCAGCTGGACTGGCCGAAGGCAATTTGGCTAGTTTCTCTCGGAGAATGTATAAATATTCATAGTCTTCCACACCCTCCCTGGCCTGCTCCAGGCGGATGCTGCTGACTGGCCCCTGATGGCTGATCGGACGGCCTGGATAAATCAAATACCCATCCCCGTTCGGGTACCGGACCCAGTAGTGTTTTCCCGGCTGGTCCGATTGATGGATATAGGCGTGCCAGCCGTATTGGTACGGATTGTAGGTGGTCCAGCAAGCGCCCCAAAACTCGTAGGCTTCGGCCCCATCGTGGAAGCAATAGTGAGGTAAAAGCCGTTCAATGGCACAAAATGGCGTATCTAGGCACATCTGACCATCGGTCGTAAACCAAATACGTTTGCCT
>JANXAQ010000038.1 GCA_025062105.1 Thermoguttaceae bacterium | reverse complement strand
TTAAGTTGACAGTTACACTTCCCATAGAGCTTGCTGTGGATGGGATGCCGATCCCGTGGAGAGCGGTGGAAACCGGCTTGACGGATCCGAACGATTTGATCTGCTGGGTTTCTGTTCAAGTAGCCCGTCGATACGCCGGGGCGCAAGAGGTGCCTATCAAAGTCTTGCGGGCCTTAGAACGATTGGATCCGACGGGTCGGGCGATGATCGAATACGTCCTGAATCCCCACGCTCTCGACTTCCACCTCCCTCTACCCAACTACAATCCTGAAAAGGCCTTAGAACTGCTAGACCAGACACAGCAACCTGAATTTCTCCGCTGGGCAGCGCTATATTATTTACTGCATGAATGGGGATGGCGGAGTCTGGCAGAAGCCGGTCCTTCCGGTCCTTGGACTTGTCCGCCTCCTTCCATAGCGCCCCCATTGGAGTGGAAGCGGAAACTACTTCACCAGATGGCCGAGATCCTCGCTGGGCCTAAGGAAGAATCTCCGTTGATTCGGAAAATGGTCGTTTATATGTGTGGGGAGCTGTATCCTTTTCCAGAGGACCTAGCGACTTCCGACCAGGGCGAACGAATCCGGGAAAAACTGCTGTCGATGATGTATTACGATGATGATATGCAGAACCGTCGGTGGGCCGCTTATGCGCTGGCTGAGATCACCCCACCGCAAAAAGCCGAACCTGTCTTCTCTGCTGTGGCCGACTTGGTGGACCGCTGGGAACAGCCGGATCCGGTAGTCTTCCCGGCCCTGTGTTATGCGCTGCTGCAATTGCGCTTGCCGGACGAAGGCCCCGGTCCTAGCCTTACAAAACAACGAAAGCTGCAAGAGCTAGAGCCGCGTTTAAGACTCCATCTTTATTCATCTAATCCCAACCTGCGCTGGTGGGCTGCTCTGGTCCTGGCATATTCGCCGCAACTGTAGAAGGAATCTACGCACGCCAAGCTTTTTGAATAGCTTCTTCTTACCTGCAGGACCGAAGGAACCCGGGACAGTGAGTATCTACGAACGTCGAGCCTTCTGGATAGCTTCGTCGGCTCTGTAGCCCAAGGGGATCATCGCTTCCTCGTACGTTGGCCAGACGGCTTGGCATTTTCTCCGATTCCGGGAACGGACGTCGGTTACCCGTTTAGCCAAGGCTTACCTATGGAACCTCTGCAAAATCCTGAACATATAGTGAACTTCAAGAACTTTCGCTTCTTAGGCCCTGCCGCTCTCCGAGTCGAACACCTACTATCTATTGGCTGCTAGCAATGCTTGCAACCCTAGATGTTGGGTTAGAAGGAGGACAAGCTAAAATAGTATAAAAATATCCTCCTCGAATGATGCAGAGGTTCCCTATTTACCCGTCCGAAGCGTCATCCTCTGCCAACGTTGGTTTTCTCCTTTCTCTGCACAAGCAGGTAATCCGAGGTGTGTTGCTCTATCGGGGGAATCCATTTTCTGTGGCCGTGCGTGGGTGGGGAGCATAATGAAGCCCGTTCCCTGCAGCTCCGGAAATAGTGTCCTAGAGTGTCCTATGCTTTTTAGCGGCGGCTTTTGAAGTCTGCTTAGCAGCGAGCATTTTTCTGCCAGTGTTCTACCGGCTACTCGGCATTCTCTTTGCCCGGCAGCTTACTGGTGTTTATCCAGAGGTGCGATGGTTTTGCTGGCAGATCGATGGGGTAAGAACCTCTTGTACCACCTGAAGGACCATCTGATGGCAGGGGACCTCTGCTAGGGCTTGCTCGACGTGGGCTTGCTCTTGCGGCGTAGCCATTCCTGCCAGATAAGCGGCAAGGTCCAGATCATCGATCTGAGTGGGCCATTGAGCGAGATCCCCTTGCAACTGGTGAATCAATCGAGACCAAGGCGAATCGGGGGTTCGGTGCGCCTCGTTTGCCGCCGGAGCCTCTTTGGAAACCCACAGTGCCAATTCCTTTTGCAAGGGCATCCAAACATCCTCTTGACGCATCTTTCGGTTCCTTCCTGTCAAGCCTTATCGGGAGATGATTCAGGCCATTCCAGTCCAAACCAGCCCTACTATGCCATAAGGTAGCTTCCAAGGTCAATGGGAATTCAAAATGGTAACCAATTCCCTGAGTGGAGTGAAACCCTCGGAACCACTCATTTGGGGAAAAATTGGTAACCTAGGAAAAGAAATCTGGGAAATTTAGAAACCTTTGTGTCATTCAAAGGGAACATTTTTATACTATTTTTGGTGGCGCTTCCTTCAATTTCATGTATGGGGGTCTGCCATCACTAGGATTCCACATATGGGGTTCGGAGGTATCAAACTGATCTTTTCCGAAGCAAAGGTTCACGAAGTTCACTAGATGTTCAGCATTTTGCAGGAGGTTTCTCTAGAATTCGTACCAGTTCAGCCAACAGGAGGAGAAGCCTGGCTTTTAGGGAGAAGGCCTCCGAGTGTCATTACTGCGGAAGCGGAAATCCCAAAAATTCCTCTGCCCACCGGGGGCTTGCTGTTATACCCAAGTGAAACCTCTGCGGAGTTTTGTTCAAGAAAATGGATAATATAGGCAATATACATAAAAAGCAACTATTTGGTTCCAAAAAGCTTTTTTCTTATTTTCTCAATTCTCCAATTCCATTACTCCATTGGTTCCGGAACCCGTTTGTTACCTATCCTGTCCCAGGAGGAAACCTGTATAGGGCGCTGTTGCTGCCAAAGATGTGTATAACAGCGAGCCACCGCGGAAGAGGGTTAGGGTCAGCGGCCTGGATCAACAGCTTTTGCTCCCGATGGCCTAGGAGCCGCTTCATTCGGTTGGGAATGTTACAAACTTTCTAGATATCTTTTCCTATTTCCTGGAGTAAATTTAGAGTTAGTTCCTTCGGCTGAATAGTTCCCAAACATGTAAAAAGTCCACCCCGGGAAGAACCTGGCCGCTGCCCAAGGGCAATTGTTTGTTATCTGATAAGGGAGGAGGCTGGGGCTATCTGAAGGCAAACCTTCCTCAGCAGAGCACTTCTTTATCTCCTCTCTTTTTTTGAAAAATTCCCCTGTATGCGGGTTAAATTGCTCTGGCTCCGGCTTGCCTTCAGCGGCTACCAGCTCAGACCCTTGGGGTTGCCTAGGAGCGTAACCTGTTGGAAGGCAATAGGGGCTAGATGTACCATTTGGGTTAGGGGCTTCGGCCAGGGTTTAGAAGTGGGAAATGGCCTTCGGGACTGGGGGACCAAGTTGGGCTGGGTCAATAGCCTTCCCCTAAAGAGTGATATTGGAGAAAGTACAGCATAAATTTTAAGAGGGATATTTTTTATACCATTTGAGCTTGTGCCTCCTCTGGCCTACCATCTCATCATTACCCACATCCTATCTTCACACCCCCGGTTTGCCAAAAACTCCGATAGGTAAGGCATCGTGGATATTCTTTTAAAAAAACCGTTTTTCCCGGTTTCCAAATTGCCCACATGCCCTAGATTGCCCAGACACACGAACAGAAGTTTTCAATATCCTCGGGCAACACGATGGATGGCGTGGAAGGGGGATTTACGTCCCCTTTGAGGAGTAGCCCCTTCGGCTAGCATTGCTGTCATGTGGGTCATGATGAGAACCCACCATATAGACTTGGTACCATTGCTAACAGCCAATAGACGGTAGGTGTTCGGCTAGGACTACCGAAGTGCCTAGAGAATCGAAAGTTCCTAAGCTCGACTTTTGCCATTTTTAGCTTCCTCCCGGAGGGGAAAAGTTCTAACTTCTTGTAAATATTGGAGTTAGGAAATCAGGTGAACAAAAGGAGTGTTCGCCGCAACTTTTGGAAACAAACCAAGTTAGGAAAAATGGCAAAAGTCGAGCTACGAGGGTGTCTGAAAAGAGAGTTTTGGCCCACTCCACTGCTAGGCTGTTCCCCCCACCAGGAGGGAATCCAGCCAAGGATTTAAGCCCCTTGGCGACTCAGATCCTTCCCCGGTCGTTGGAATTTGGAATAAGGCAGAGTTGCTACATCCCTTTTCAGACAGCCTCTAAGTCCCCTGGATGTTCAAAATTTTAATAGGTTCCTACTTTTCGGTGCCTTGCAAGCGGAGGTGGTCCACCGAAAGCTCTCCTACAGCGCCAAATAGGCCGATGCGCAGAATGGCTTCTCTAGCCCGTTGAGGCACCGGCATCTGGCGCCGCTCCTGTTGCCAATCGAAACTGCCGCGCCAGGGGCCTAGCAAGGCTTCACCTGCTGGTTGGCGTTTTTCGTCGTAGAATAGGATGACCAGTGCGGGTAGTTCACCGTTGGGCCCGGGACGAATCTCTTCGCCGCGAACCCACACAGAAACCTCCAGCGACGAGACCTTTCGCCCATCAACGGCAAAGCCTTGCAAGGCTTGGGCCGGTCGGCCCGGATGCGAGTTGCTAAAGCGGATGTAATGCTGACCTGAGGGAGCCTTCGTGTCCTGCTGCCAGGTAACCTGGCGTAAGTAGTGCCAGCCCACCGGTTCTGGCGGGTCGCCTGTAGCCTGTTCAAAATCGCCGTTGACTATGGCAGGTTTGGCCGGATCAGGCTGCACGGTCCGGAGCTTCTCGGCTTGGCCGGTCATCGGCACAAACAAGGCGGGTTTCAGCGCTTCTTGGACCAGTTGGCCATTTTCCTTTTTTAGAAGATAAAAGATCTGTTGGTAGCGTTGGCCAAGAGGTATGATCATTCGGCCACCTTCACGGAGCTGCTCCACCAACGGCGGCGGCACCTTTTCTGGGGAACAAGTAACAATAATTTTGTCAAACGGCGCCTTTTCCGGCCAACCCAGATAGCCATCGCCCGCCTTTACAAACACATTGTCGTATTTAAGGCGTTTGAGCGTCTGGGCGGCCCGCCGAGCCAAGCTCTCGATAATCTCAATGGTATAAACCTCTTTGACCAGAGGGCTGAGCACAGCTGCCTGATAGCCGCTGCCGGTGCCAATCTCTAAAACCCGATCTGTTGGCTGCGGATCCAACTGCTCGGTCATGTAGGCCACGATAAACGGAGGGGAAATCGTCTGGCCTTCCCCGATCGGCAACGCCATATCCAAATAGGCATATTGCCGCTGATTGAGCGGGACAAACTCATGCCGGGGTGTGGTACGCATGGCCTCGATAACCCGGGGATTTTTGATTCCGGCGCCGATAATGGCTTCCTGCACCATACGTTCTCGGGCTTGGTCGAACCGACTCTGCCCGCAGCCCACTGCCGCCCAGTGCCAACCCAACACCGCCAGCCCCCCTAGTAAAACCCTGGACCAAAACCGGCTTTGCCTCCTAGCTAAGTCAGTTGCTCGGACTGAGGGCTGAAAACGCTTTCGCCGAATGCCTGGTGATGTCATAGGCCACTCCCTGCAAAACTTTTCTCTGCTGGTAACACTTCCGCAGAATGGAGAAGTCGGTGTTCACAACCCCGAACCAGGCTTCCAGTGGGACAAAAACACCGGAGAAAACGCTAGATCTACCCCTCCGTGGGAATCACCAAAGAGGGGGCGTTTTGGCCCAAAGCCCCCCACTTGGCAAAGTATTGTCTCCTTTTTAAGTATAGGGCAGTTTCTCCTAGTTCGCCTAGGTTTTACTTCTTTGGGTTTGTCTCTGGGGCATGAGCAGCCCGAGCTACTGGGTTGGAAAAATGGAAAAAGTAACAAAACTTCTCCCCTTTCTGCCCGTGGAAGAAATCTATGGCTTCCCTTGTGTGAAGTGCTTTGGTGAGCCGATAGCCTGGCTGACTAGAGTGGACAAAGAGATTCCTTGAACGTTTCGCCTTTTCCGCAGCCGGCTGGCAGCGGCATGTTACATTTGGGCCTGGAGGGGAAAAGGGACCTCTGGGAGATACTGAATATTTAATTAGATATGTGGATTTTTGAATCTATAGTTTTTTGATTTTTCCAATCCGAACAATTACAAGGGAGCGGATTTTTTGCGGTCCGTTGAGCAGAGATGTGGGGAAAATAGGTACTCCCCAGTCCGGATCGGGACTACTTCTTACAGGGATCTCTAGGAAACAAGGGAACTGAATTCCAGCATCCAGGGGCTGGGAACTTTCTGGAAGGAGTTTAGGTCTCTGAGGAGATTAGGTGCCTATTTCAGGAAAACGGTGGGTGCTGTGCAAAGCTGGAATTGCAGTGGTGCTTATTTTGCCGAGATTGTGTTTTTGGCTCAATTGCGCCACAGAATTTCAGACGCACCCAACTACTATCAATAAGGTGCTATCAATAAGGTGCTAGTTATGCTAAGAGGCTATACTAAAATGGGGATTTGGCTGGTTTGCAAAAAGGGTTTTGGCCGACCGGCTCCTATCCTTCAGACTCCTTAAAAACAGGGATTTTAGGAGTTCTGGACAATTGAGGAAGGAAACCGCCTTTCCTCGCAGAAAATGCTTTTTAGGACAGCCTCTAAGCTCGACTTTTGCCATTTTTAGCTTCCTCCCGGAGGGGAAAAGTTCTAACTTCTTGTAGCTATTGGACTTAGG
Organism: Thermoguttaceae bacterium; assembly: GCA_025062105.1. GTDB lineage: Bacteria > Planctomycetota > Planctomycetia > Pirellulales > Thermoguttaceae > JANXAQ01. Next base: position 3,906 of record JANXAQ010000038.1, on the reverse strand, counting down.
AAAATGGGGGGAACAAAAGGAGGTTTTTTTTGTAACTCCTGGAAATAAAAGCAGTTAGGAAAAATTGCAAAAGTCGAGCTAAGAGCCTGGAATCTCTGCGTAATTCAAAAGAGATATTGTTATACCATTTTGTCTTGTCATCCCTCTAACACAAAATATAGGGCTGTTAGCACCCAATAAATAGGAGGTATCCAGGTAGGACAACCGAGAGGTTAGAGGATCAAAGATGGATAGAGGATCAAAGATGGATAATGTTCACTATATGTTCAGGATTTTGCAGAAGTTCCTATAATAATATAAAATCTCCTATAAGCGTCGAAGGTTTTGCGGCGATAAGAAACTATCTTTGGTGGGAGCTTCCTCATGGGCTGGCAGATGATCTTCGCGGTGACGATGTGTGGTTTGCCATGGATCGGAGACGGTGCAATCCTTTTTAGCGTGAAGCGGCCGGGAAACCTGGTCTTTTCGGCCCACCAAAACGTAGAACTTGCCTCTTCGAAGGAAAAGCGTTTTTCTTTGCCGTTGGCTTTTGTCCATCCAAAAGAATCGGATACCAGCAAAGCGAGTGGAGAGTCCACTGGTATGGTTTCAGAGGCTAAAGAGGCGGAACAGACCAAAGAAATGGTCGAAAAGGAATTGGCCCAGATACGTTCCCAGACCAAGGCCTGTACCTACACGGACGCGCAAGGTAAGAAGCTTTTATATCGGCTGTGGGTTCCCCGAGGGTACGATCCGGGCAAAAAGTATCCGTTGATTCTGTTTCTGCACGGAGCGGGCGAACGAGGCGACGACAACCTGAAACAATTGGCTATCCCGGATGTGTTGCATTGGGTCCGAGACAAATACGCCAAGGAGCATCCGAGTTTCTTAGTAGCGCCGCAGTGTCCGGCCGGGGCCAAGTGGGTAGATGTCAATTGGTGGCAGCTTCCCCATCATCAGACGCCGCCGGAACCCTCGGAACCGATGCGGCTTACCATGGAACTTCTAGATGCCCTCCAAAAAGAGTTTTCCATCGACCCGGATCGGATTTATGTAACCGGGCTATCGATGGGCGGATACGGAACTTTTGATCTTTTGGTACGTCGGCCGAAGTATTTTGCAGCGGCAGTGCCGATCTGTGGTGGGGCCGACGACAGCCGAGCCAAAGACTTCGCCCATGTGCCGATCTGGATTTTTCATGGTGCTAAGGATCAGGCGGTGCCGGTGGTCCGGTCCCGGTCCATTGTGGAAGCGCTGCGCAAAGCAGGCGGACAGCCCCGATATACCGAATATCCAGACGGTGGCCATGCCATCTGGCAGCGCGTCTATGCCGATGAGGAGCTGGCCCGCTGGTTGTTTCAGCAAGTCCGCAGTAAGTAAACTATCGGAACCTCTGCAAAATCCTGAACATCCAGTGAACTTTATGAACTTTTGATTCTGTAGGCGTTCCGTTGTCCTGCCAGGACATCTACTATCAGTTGGGTGCTAGCAATCCTAGCGCCCCTATATGTTGTGTTAGAGGGAGGCCAGCCAAAATGGTATAAAAATATCCCCTTTGAATTATGCAGAGGTTCCTATCATCAGTTTCACCCATACAGCCTTGTTTTTCTTTCCCTTTTGGGCTGGGGGGAGAGTTTTTAGAAAAAATCCGTCCCTTTAGAAAGAAAAGAGCCCTTGGGAGGCCCGAAATCTTCGGGTGCGGCTGAAATTCTATGGCAGAATTGGGCACAATAGCCAACATAAGCAAAATAAGCCCTCCTCGTGCAATTCCAGCTTTGCACAGGACCCAGCCATTTTCCTGAAATAGGAACCTAATCTCCTCCGAGACCTAACTCCTTCCAGAAAGTTCTTAGCCCCTGAAAGGGGGAATCCCGTCCCCTTGTTCCTAGAGATCTCAGCAAGAAGCAGTTACGATCGGACTGGCAAGTACCTATCTTCCTCCGCCCCTCCTAAACTGGACTTTTGCCATTTTTAGCTTCCTCCCGGAGGAGAAAAGTTTTAACTTCTTGTAACTATTGGAGTTAGGGAATTGGGTGAACAAAAGGAGGTTTCGTCGTAACTCCTGGAAGTAAAAGGCGTTAGGAAAAATGGCAAAAGCCGAGCTAAACGGGCCACAAAAAATCAGCACCACCCAAATCTTCTCTCAAAATATTGACGTGCTTTTTCAGGAAAGCACATAATAACAGGAAAGTACATAATAAATAAAATATAGAGAAAGGTTGTCTGGAAGAGGTTTTTCATCTTTCTCTAAAAGGCACCGAGACCATGCAGAAGATACATCGCCGGGAGTTTTTACAGCGAAGCAAAAGGACGACGTTGGGGATGGCGGCTGGGGTAACCGTGTTGGCGAATGCGGCTAGTGTCCGAGGCACACCGGCGGCAGACAAGGTACTGTTGGCGGCCGTGGGCGTTCGGGGCCGAGGGGCCAACTTGGCTGCCGGGTTCTTGCAACGGGGCGGTTGTGAATATATTTATATCTGCGATCCGGACACTGCTTTGTTTGAATCTCGCGCTAAACAGATTGCCGAGCTTCAGGGCGGGAAGATGCCGAAATGTGTGAAGGATTTTCGAGAGGCCTTAGACGATAAATCGTTGACGGCCATTGTGTCAGCTACGCCGGACCATTGGCATGCGCTATCGACGGTCTGGGCCTGCCAGGCGGGCAAAGATGTTTATGTCGAGAAGCCGCCCACCCATAACTGCTGGGAAGGCCAAAAAATGATTGAAGCCGCCCGAAAGTATGGCCGGATCGTTCAGGTGGGCACTCAAAACCGATCTGCCGCTTACAATATGTCGGCCAAGAAATACATTGAAGAAGGCAAACTGGGGGAGATCCATTTGGTGAAGGTGTTCAATATGAAGTTGTGGGCCAATCGGCCGCCGGTTCCAGATAGCGATCCGCCGCCGGGATTGGATTGGGACCTGTGGAACGGCCCGGCTCCGGCCTGCCGGTATAATGCCGCCTACCACAATTACTGGCACCATCTGTGGCGATATTCCGGCGGCGATATTGCCAATGATGCTAGCCATCAGATCGACCTGGCCCGCTGGCTGGTGGGTGTGGGCCTGCCCCAAACGGTCTATTCCACCGGCGGCCGATGGAATAGCCAGGGCGTGGCTGAAACGCCGGATACCCAAGTGGCCATCTGGGAATATCCGAAAATGCTCATGGTCTTTGAACTGACCCTCTATACACCTTATATGCTTAAGATTTCGCCGCAGATTCGGGAATCCCTTACTGAATTCCCCTATTGGCCTCAGTGTGCTACCCGCATTGAAATCTACGGGAGCAAGGCGCTAATGATTGTGGGTCGGCACGGCGGTGGCTGGCAGGTCTTCGATCGGCCGCAGCGAGAACAGCCTCAGATCATAGCTTCCGACAACGGCCGATTCCCAGACCCAGAACATCAGATCAATTTCCTGGAATGCGTCCGGACCCGCAAAACACCCAATGCCGACATCCTGGAAGGGCACCGCAGTGCTCTGTTGATCCACTATGCCAATATCAGCTATCGATTGGGTGGCGTAAAACTTACGATCGACCCAAAAACAGAACTCATCACCGATCCGCCCGAAGCGATGAAACTGTTCCGCCGGGAATACCGAAAACCCTATGAGATCCCAGAACAAGTGTAACAGAAGAAGGCTGGATGGATTCGTCTGGTAGGTCGGCTGTTCGGAAAAGCCCGTCCCCTGAGGGTTTACCTGCTACCTTATTCTCTGTCAAGAAAAGGTAGGAACATCTGCAAAATCCTGAACATATAGTGAACTTTATGGACTTTTGATTCTATAGCCGTTCGGTTCTTCTATCCGAACACCTACTATCTATTGGGTGCTAACAATACTGCAGCTCTATATGTTGTGTTAGAGGGAGGACATCCAAAATGGTATAAAAATATCCTCCTTGAATTATCCAGAGGTTCCTTG
>JANXAQ010000037.1 GCA_025062105.1 Thermoguttaceae bacterium | reverse complement strand
TGTGCGATTCCGGAAGGAGGCAGCAGGGAGAAGATCCACGATACGCTTCGTGGGCTTGTGCGGCAGCAGAGCGGGCACAGCCCGGAGCCGACTGCTGGGATCCTGGATAGCCAGTCGGTCAAGACGACGGAAAAAGGGGGGTCCGTGGGTAGCAGGCGGGCAAGAAGGTCAACGGGCGCAAGCGGCATCTATTGCTCGATGTGTTAGGGCTGATTTTGGCGGTGGTGATGCATCCGGCACACATTCAAGATCGGGATGGGGCGAGGTTGGTTTTGGAGCGTGCGCAGCGCCGGTTCCCGCGGCTAGCAAGATTTGGGGCCGACAGATGCTATGCAGGACAGTGAGTCCATCTATGGATTCCCTCTAGAGGAGCGGCTTAGCAAGATTTGTGCAGACAGAGGCTATCCAGGAGAGTGAGGCCATCTATAGATTCTCCCCAGACGAGCGGCTAAGCAAGATTTGGGCCGACGGAGGCTATTGGTGGGCAACTGGTCGAATGGCTGAAGCGGTCGTTTGGTTGGGTACTGGAGATAGTCAGCCCGCTGGCGGGGCCGTTGGGTTTGAGCTGTTGCCGCCTCGGTGGGTGGTGGAGCGGACGTTTGGATGGTTTAACCGGTATCGTCGGCTGAGTAAGGACGATGAGTTCCTGCCTGCCAGAAGCGAAACGATGATTTTGGTTGCCATGATCTATTGGATGGTCCGGTGTCTGCGTGCCTGCCCAGCCCGATGAGAAAACCACCTTCTCAAACACGCTCTAAGTTCGACTTTTGCCATTTTCCCTAACCTGTTTTGTCTCCAAAAGTTATGGCGAACACTCCTTTTGCTCACCGAATTTCCTAACCCCAATAATTACAAGCAGTTAGAGCATTGCTCTTCCGGGCTGAAGCCAAAAATGGCAAAATTTGAACTAAGAGGCTGTCCTGAAATTGGGATTTGGGCGGTTTCCCATGGGTATTGGCCGATCGGCTCCTACCCACCACACTCCTTGAAAACAGGGATTTTGGGAATTCTGGAGCATTGAGGAAGGAAACCGCCTTTCATCATAGAATTTTAGGAGAGCCTCTAAGCACATGGCGCAGCAAGGCATTTTTGGGGAAGCACGAAAGCGGTTTTTTCTGGTTGGAGTGCCGCTTCCGGAGCAGGGGCATTGGACGGTCCCTTCTACCCCAAAATAAACTGCTGCCTCCCCTCGGCCGAACTGTTCCGAAGATACATGCTTGCTTAAAAAGCGGGAAGAAAATAGAAACCTCTGCAAAATCCCGAACATTCAGTGCAGTTTATGAAATACTGATTTATAGTGGTTCGATTGTTCTATCCGGAAAACTTACCATCTATTTGGGTGCTAGCAATGTTAACATCCCTAGATGATGGGTTAGAGGGAGATAGCCAACATGGGAAAGTATCTGCCTTAAATCATGCAGGGGTTCCTACGTTGAGTTCGTTCGGCTGAGGTCTTACCGTTTTTAAACGCTCTGTACAAGGAGACCAAGCGGATGCATTCGTCGTCTGGGGAGGAGCATCAGCAGAAGAAAATCATCGGCCAGCGGGTTCCTATGCCGGAACAATCGCCCGAGGAACGGATCCATAATTTTTTAGAAGTTCCGTTAGGATATTCTCCCGAACAAGCCCAGGCGGAAGCCAGACGGTGTCTTCAATGCAAAAAGCCGTTGTGTGTGCAAGGCTGTCCGGTGCATGTAGATATACCAGGCTTTATTGGTCGGATTGCTGCGGGGGAATTTGCGGCGGCGGCACAACGGATCAAGCAGACCAACTTTCTGCCGGCCATTTGCGGTCGGGTTTGCCCGCAAGAGACGATGTGTGAAAGCAAATGCATTTTGGGACAGAAGTATGAGCCGATCGCCATTGGCGCTTTGGAACGGTTTGCTGCCGACTATGTGCGAGAACATGGGCTGATCCAGCCATTACCACCAGAGCCGCCCACAGGGAAAAAGGTGGCGATCATCGGTTCTGGCCCAGCCGGTTTGACCGCTGCCGGGTACCTTGCCCGCTGGGGACATGAAACGGTGGTTTTCGAGGCCTTTCATACGCCGGGCGGAGTGCTGGTGTATGGAATTCCTGAGTTTCGGTTGCCCAAACGTATTGTGGATGCCGAGGTAGATCAGCTCCGGCAAATGGGTGTTCGGTTTGAGCTCAACCAGGTCATCGGGAAGACCATCACCATCGACGAACTTTTGCAAGAAGGCTTTGACGCCATTTTTATTGGTGTCGGCGCTGGATTACCGCGATTTATGCAAATCCCGGGCGAAAATTTAGCAGGAGTATATTCGGCCAATGAATATCTGACCCGCAGCAATCTAATGAAAGCATTTGCATTTCCTGCCTACCACACCCCGATAGTCCGAGGCCGAAATGTATGTGTGGTCGGTGGCGGGAATGTGGCGATGGACGCCGCCCGGACCGCGCGCCGATTAGGCGCTGAAACGGTTACAGTGCTTTACCGCCGGTCTCGACAAGAGATGCCTGCCCGGGCCGCTGAAATCCACCACGCAGAACAAGAAGGCATCCAATTCCGCTTCCTCTGCGCACCAGTAGAATATCTGGGCGATTTGTCTGGAAAAGTCTGCCAGGTCGTCTGTCAACAGATGGAATTAGGCCCTCCAGACAACTCCGGACGAAGACAACCCATTCCGATTCCTGGGGCTTTATTCAGCTTGCCGGCTGATTTGGTGATTGTGGCTATCGGCGCTGAAGCCCATCCCCTGTTAACCAAACAGACACCGGGTTTGCAGCTAACCTCTCGGGGATACATTGTGACGGATGAGCGCGGCCGGACCAGCCGACGGCCCATTTGGGCTGGCGGCGACATTGTTACCGGCTCTGCGACAGTCATTTCCGCCATGGGTGCCGGCAAAATCGCCGCTCAAGACATCCATCAGTATTTGGCCAATCCTCTCCAACCTTGGACCATTTCTTCGGAAATTGCGATACAACTCTAAGTTCGACTTTTGCCATTTTTCTAACTGCTTTTACCTCCAGTGGCAACGGTGATATATTCTTTCGCTTAAACTATACTATTGTATAATTTAAGCAAAATATTTCTATTTTTATGCCATTTTGTTTCACCCCGCCTCTAACCGAATATATTGGGCTGTTAAGCACTGCCAGCAAGCTGGTTATAGTAGGTGTTTGCATGGAGGCAGCTTAAACCTTACAGGATCGAAAGTTCATATAGTTCCGGCACTTCCCGAATGAGGCAAAGGTTCCCACACAATTTCCTAACTTCCATAGTGGCAAGCGGTTAGAGTATGCTTCTTCCAAGGCGATGTCAAAAATGGCAAAAGTCGAGTTAGTCAGCACTGGCCGTAATCCGCATCGTGGACGGGTCCATGCAGGGAACACACGCAAACCGATCCAGTTGGGCTGCAGCAACAATGTCTTCTTCATACCCGAAGCCGATCAAATGCTGCCCGGCCAAGGTTTGACGCAGCTCGGCCGCCAGACGTTCTGGGGGTATCGGCTCCGCATCCACAGCAAAAGGAATCGCAAAACTATATCGCCAGTTTTCACGAGCGGTGATGGCCTGTGCGTTTAAGGTGTAGGCATCGGCGCTGGCCCGCTGAAGGCGTTCGACCAGAAGACCAGCCGCCAGCACGTCATCCCGACTAATTTGCCCTCGAGTACCCGCACAAACAATATGAATGGATTCTACGCCAGCGAGCCGATCGCATAATGCCTGGGCGTTGACGAAGGCGCCGAGCAATATTTGTCGAGCGGCACGCACCTGAGCCAATGCCCGTGTCCCATGACTGGTGGTAAAGACAATGGTGCGACCCGCCACCCGCTCAGGAATATATTCGCCAGGCGAATTCCCTAAATCAAACCCTTCAATCGGCCGACCTTCTCGTTCTCCGCCCAGCAGAACTTCCCCGGCAGGCAGTTGGGAAGCAATCCGGCGAGCTTCCTCAATTTCAGTGCATGCAATCACCTCTCGAGCTCCAGCCGCCAACGCATAGGTAATCGTTGTGGTGGCCCGAAGCACATCCACCACTACTGCCGTTCCATCAGCCAGGTCTTGGTCGGTTACTAGGCTGGGCAACGCATAGACATTCAGCATCCAAGCCATAAAACAACTCCAAATTTCTGTGGTAAACTTCGTAACAGTTCATCCGAAGGAAATACCGCCCCAGACATCCTTGTCCAAGTAGGCCTCCAGTCCCTCGAAATCCTGCAGGTAATCTTTCAGGTCCGTGACGGGGCAAAGGATTCCCACGGCAACGGGAAACTCCGGTTTCTTTCTCTCTCTGGAGCTGCCCCTTGCCCAAGGAATAGCCTGGACTGCCGCGGGCGGGGAATTGAGCATTGCCGGATGCCCTCTGCCCTAAACTTCCCTCCGGCGGTCAAAAGGCGTGCCTTTTTCTCAATCTAACAGATGGGAAAGATAGGGGAACCTCTGCATAATTTCTATATCATTTTGGCGCCCTCCTCCTTTACCCCATATATAGGGGTGCTAGCCCTGATAGGAACCTATATCTAGTAGGTTTTTGACTCTCTGGGCCAATCCCTACCAAATCAAAAGTTCCTAAGGAACCTCTGCAAAATTCTGAAGATATAGTGAACTTTGTGAACATTCGATACCCTAGCTGTTCGGTTTTCCTCCTTGGTTATACTTACTACCTATTGGGTGCGGTAATGCCAGAAACACCATATGTTGTGCTAGGGGAGGGCAAGACAACATCGTATAAAAAGTCCCTTTTGAATTATGCAGAGGTTCCTAAACTCTTTGTATGTTCAGGATTTTTATAGAGCTTCAAGGAACTCGACTTTTGCCATTTTGGGCCCTGGAGGAAAACAGGAAGTTCTAACTCCTTGGGAATTGTTGGAGTTAGGAAATTGTGTGAATAAAAGGGAGGTTCGCCGTAACTCCTGGAGTCAAAATAAGTTATGGGAAATGGCAAAAGTCGGGTGAATAGCATCGATCCCTGCGATAGGGAGAAAATGGGCATTTAAACTTAGGCAATTTAGGAAAGGCAGGCAGTTTTAAAACCGCTCTTTATTCCCCCACTTTCTCCCAATTCACGGGTAGTCTATTTCGGCGGGATAGTTACCAGAAGTTTGGCGGCGGCCACTAGAAGCACTGCCGCCAAAATGCGTTTGAGGATTTGAGGGCTAGCCCATCGGCTGCCCACATAGGAGCCGATTAGCCCCCCGCTGACAGTGGCTAGGGCAATCCAGGGGAATGGGCCGGGAAAACGGACGGTGGCGGTCAGATGACCGGCCAAACCAGCCAAGGAGTTTACCCACACGAAGGCAGCCGACAAGGCGGCAGCCGGTTTGGCATTGGCCCAGCCTGCTAGAAGCAGCAAAGGTGTCAAAAAAATCCCACCACCGGTGCCCGTCAGACCGGAAAGCAGCCCGATACAGCCGCCGACGGCCAAACCGGCCCACCAAGGCATAGGTCGGCCTGCTCGTTCTGGAGGCGGATGGACTGCCAGGCGCAAAGCCGCCACCAGTAACACTCCGCCCAAAAGCCGTTTGAAAATAACCGAAGACAACTGCACATAGCCGCCCACAAAGGCCATCGGCACCGAGCTAAAGGCTAAAGGCCAAAAAACCCGCCACGAAAAAAATCCCGCCCGCCAAAACTGCACCCACCCGAGCGAAGCCACCAGAATGTTTAGCCCTAATGCGGTGGGTTTGAGCATTTCAGCCGGGAATTCCGCCAAAGCCATCAACGCCAGATACCCCGATGCCCCGCCATGCCCCACAGCAGCATATAAACACGCCACCCCAAAAAAACCAGCCAAAACCAATACCCCACCGAAGCTTTCTAGATTCTCCATGCCGGAAAGCTCTTCAATAGGTAATATTTCCGCCCAATGTAGAAGCCCACCGCTACTGACCGGCCCAAAAGACCGTCTTTGCCAAAGGCCATCGAGCCTGAGGATACCATGTGACAGTCAAAAGGGATTTTTGGCACCAAGGCAACTCCCTCCCCCTCCGAGTCTTCGCTGGTATACACATCTTTTGGGATGGATTTGCTATCCCAATCGGACAAAATAACAATAAAGAAACCTCTGCAAAATTCAAAGGGAATATTTTTATACCATTGGGCCTGGTCTTCCCTCAAACACAACATCCATGGATGCAACCATTGCTAGCATCCAATCCAATAGATCATAGGTGTCCAGATAGGAGAACCGAACAGTCAGAAACTCAAAGGTTCACAAAGTTCACTATATGTGCAGGATTTTGCAGAGGTTCCTAAGTTTAAAAGATCCCAACCGTTCCTTTGCAGAAATGGCAGTATTAAAAGATTGTGAATCATAGAGGGTTTAGTTTTTTTGGAAAACTATTTTGCATATATTACTTATTTTATCCATTTTATTCATTTTGCTGTTCACTGAACATTTGAGATTTGCCTCAAGTGATGTCCGAGCACTTCAACGTTCACTTGTGTATAACAGCGAGCTCCTTCCGGAAGGAGCTAAGCGGACTTCTTCACTCGGCTAAAACCCCAAAAGTTACAAATTTTTTGTGGCCTCTATTTTTTCCAAGTTACCAATTTTATCCAGATTATCAAACGGATGGGCTATCATTTGCCTGGACGGGAAGCCTGTGTGTAGGAAGGTCCCGGTTTATAGTAGGGGAGCCTTTTGGCTTCAGCCGCAGGTTGGCATCCTTCCTTAAGTCAATTGCTCACGGAAAAGATGGAAAAGCGGCTTTGAGAACAGCGATTTTAGGCTTCCCCCCTCCAGTTGCTTTCCAGTGGTGGGGAGTGGGCGATTCCATACGTTGTTTTCTTCTCTCCCGGTCAGGCAAGAGGTGGAATTCCGCTGAAAAAATGGTATTTGGTTGACCGGATATAACCCCACTATCTGTGGGTGAAATCCCATCAGAAATACTCAGCCCCGAAAAGCTAATTCTCCCCAGAACCTGCTCTTGGGTCGATTTTGCCATTTTTTGCTAATTTTTCTAACTGTTTTTATCCCTACCAGTGATGACGAAGCCTCCTTTGGTTCACGCAATATCCCTAACTCCAATAATTTCAAGCAGTTAGAGCTTTTTCCTTTTGCAAGGAGGCCCAAAATGGCAAAAGGCGAGCTGTTAGAGGCTGTTGCTGAAAAGTAGTTTCTCAACTTGGGAGTAGATCAGTAGCCGGAGGCACTAAATCCCCAAACCCTCAATGTGACCGAGTTTTGCCGGTTGCAGCGCTCCGCCAAAAAACACGGAGGAAATGCCAAAATCCCATTCCAGGACAACCCTTGTTTGCTCGAGGTTTGCCATTTTGACGCTGCTTTTGTTTCAAGCAATTCGGTTTTGAGAGGCTGTCGGAAAAGGCATTTTCTAGGATAAAAGGGAGTTTCCTCCCTAACTTCCCCAGAATCCCAAAAATCCCTGTTTTTAACGAGTCTGAAGGCTAGGAGCCGGTCGGTCAAAACCCATTGGAAACCAGCCTAATCCTCATGTTAAAACAGCCCCTGAGAGTTGTTGGCCAGCAAATTTTCTAAGTCCAATATTTTCAATGGGTTAGAATATCCAAAGAGGAGTGCTCCCGGGCATTGGCAATCGTCCAGCGGAAGACAACCCTTTTCTTTTGCTTTATTCAGGCATAAGAAGCGAAATCCTTCCAGAGGCTTATCTACCTTGCGATTACCCTGCGATCCAGAGGCTATTGCGCTAATAGATGCCAGCGGGGGGACGATTCCAGGGGCCACCTAGTAACTTAGGGGAAAGATATTTGCTTGCCTCCTTCTTCTACCGTGTGCTCCCCTGGTTGTTTCTGTGTTGGAAAAAGATATAATAAGGCATCTTTTAAACAGAGAACGTTCCTTGGTTCTGCTAGTTCGGGTGGGAATTAAGGAAAAAGTGGAACCAAGGGGTTTTGGCAAGGGAGGATAGAAAGGCCAGTTGGGTCGGGGAGGATTGGTTAGGGGTCTATGGGAAAACGTCTTACAAAGGTGTGAGGAGGTTTGGTCTAGGCTTCGTTAGGTTCTTTTATGAGGAAGGAGTGAGAGCGTGGCGATTCGAGTTGGGATTAACGGGTTTGGTCGGATTGGACGGTTGGTGTTTCGTCGCTTGATGCAAGAGCCGAATAAGTTCGAGGTGGTGGGGATTAACGATATTACCACCCCGAGCATGTTGGCAACGCTGTTGAAATACGATAGTATCCATCGTCAATATCCGGGGGAGGTAAAAGCAGAGGAACAGCACTTGGTGGTGGATGGCAAGAAGATTCCGGTCATGGCGATGAAGGATCCTAGCACATTACCTTGGAAAGATTTGGGGGCGGAGGTGGTGGTTGAAAGTTCGGGGGTGTTTCGGAAGCGAGCTGCCGAGGGGAAACCTGGTTTCGATAGCCATTTAAAGGCTGGTGCCCGGAAGGTGATCATCAGTGCTCCGGCCAAGGGGCATGACATTACTTGTGTGATTGGCGTGAATGATAAACAACTGAAGCCTGAGCATCTTTGCGTATCGAATGCCAGTTGTACGACCAATTGCCTGGCGCCGATTGCCAAGGTGCTGCATGAAAAGTTTGGGATCGTGAAAGGGCTGATGACAACTGTACATTCTTATACTAATGACCAACGGGTCTTGGATCTTCCACATGAAGATCCGTATCGAGCCCGCGCTGCTGCCCTGAACATTATCCCCACCACCACGGGAGCGGCTACTGCCGTGGGCGAAGTGCTTCCGGAACTCAAAGGCAAATTGACCGGTATTGCCATTCGGGTGCCAACGCCGACCGGCAGTGTGGTGGACTTAACTGTGGAAACCGCCAAGCCGGTTACCGTAGATGCGGTCAATGCGGCGATGCGCGAAGCTGCTGAAGGTTCTCTGAAGGGCATCCTCAAATACACGGAAGACCCGCTGGTTTCCAGTGATGTGATTGGGGATCCGCATAGTGCCATCTTTGTCGGTCCCTGGACGATGGTCATGGCCGACAATATGGTCAAAGTACTGGCTTGGTACGATAACGAATGGGGGTATAGTTGCCGGACGGCTGAACTGGTAGAACTGGTGGCCAAACTATAATTGGGCTGTTTTTTCGCCCTTTTGCTCCTGAAGCTAGCCTGGGGGACCATTTCAACCCAGTAAGAGCGAAACGGAGTCTTTGTCCCAAGCCATAGGACGGCAAACCGGAGCCTGGCTGCCAGGTCCTGTGAGCCGAAGCCAGAAGACAAATATGTACAAATAAACACATTAGGGTTAAGGCGGAATCCTTACGCCTTTTGGTCTGCTTGCCTCCATCCTCGCCGGTGTCCTCCTCAGCTTAAGCCTCCGCCAGAGGAGAAAATAAGAGCGGCTTCCAGCATGGACTCCCCGGAAAGGGCTCGCTGTTATACAGGCACCTCTGCATAATTGGAAAGGGATATTTTTATACCATTTTTCTGATCTTCTCTTTCACACAACATATAGGGTTGCTAGCATATAGGGTTGCTAGCATTGTTAGCACCCAATAGATAGTAGATGCCCAGATAGGAGAATCAACCGGCTATAGAATCAAAGGTTCACAAAGTTCACTATATGTTCAGGATTTTGCAGAGGTTCCTACACATTGCTGGGAGGTATTTCCCATCCCAACGGCAGCAAATGATTGCCCCAAACAGAGGAATAACGAAGCTTTCTAAAAAAGCTAATTGTTCCTTTGGAGAAATTGGAGCATTTAGGAAAGAATCACTTCCAAAAGCAAAAGTGCTTGGTTTTAAAGACAGTCTTAGCTAGATCAGCTATTGTAGCCATTCTGCGTTGTTCAATGAGCTTTTGGGATTTTGCCTAAGCCTAAAGTGAAGTGCGAATGCTTCAATGCTAACTTGTGTATAATAGCGAGCCGGAAAGCGGGGGCTATTTTGCCGGTTCGTAAAGGGGGAGCCAAACTCATTTTGTTAATTGTTAAAAGCTCTAAGCCTCCTGGATTTGGCGGAAAGTTTTCCTTCGGCTTTTCCTGAACAGTTTCTAGAGAACGTTGACTCGGTTACTCAACAGGCGGGGCTGGCACACAGCCGGAACATTAGGCAGGTCTCAAAAACGGGATGGTTTCCTTTTCGTCAGCCAAGGACTGAGCTGATGTACGATAAGACGGCGCTAGTGGCACTAATGCGGGCCAAGGCGTTACGGTTTGGGGATTTTGTGTTGACCTCTGGCCGTCGGGCCAGCTATTATCTGGACGCCAAACAGGTAACGTTGGATCCAGAAGGGGCCCGGCTGGTGGCCGGTGGGCTGTTGGAATTGTTGGCCAAGGGGGAATGGCCCGATGCAATTGGAGGTATGTCCATTGGTGCAGATCCGATTACTGCATCGGTGGTGGTCCTCTCTGCCATCCAGGGCCGACCCCTCCGGGGATTTATGGTCCGCAAAGAACCAAAAGGACACGGCACTGGCCAGTACATTGAGGGTCCTGTGCAGCCTGGAGACCGGGTGGCTATTGTGGAAGATGTGGTAACGACCGGCGGCTCCGGCTTACAGGCTATCGAACGGGCGGAATCCTACGGTCTAAAGGTAATCCGGGTCTTAGCCATTGTGGACCGAATGGAAGGTGGCACGGAGGCCTTTTCGCAGCGGGGGTATCGACTGGAGAGTCTGCTGACTATCCAGGATTTTGGGATCGAACCGCCAACCCCCCCGCAAAACTCTTGATCCGCCGATAGGATTTGGCAAATAAATAAATTGGGCACCCCTCCATCGTTCAAAGAGGGGCGGCTGAAATTTTGTGGGTTAACTGGGCAACATAGGGAATATAGACAAATAAGCTTCGTCCCCCTGGAAACCGGCTTTGCCAGCACCTGCCTATAAAACAGACCCTGTTATCTCCCTTTTTCCTTCCGACATATAGGGACCTAAACTCCTTCGACTGACTTCTAGCCCCTACAGTACAAGGAGTCTTGGCCTGTGGGGAGTTCCCAGGAGTAGGGATGCTTCAATTGGGCAGAGAGCGAGCTATCTTCACCAAATCCCCTAAACTGACCACAAAAAACAGCCGCACCCCTTAGTGCTTTCCCATGGAGGTGAGGCTGATTTTGCCTATGTTATCTATTTTGCCCGATTGACTCACAGAATTTCAGCCATCACCTAACAGTCCTATCTATGGGACCTCTGCAGAATTCGATGGCGATATTTTTATACCATTTTGGTTCCCCCTCGTCTGACCCAATATATTGGGTTGCTACCATTGCTCGCATCCTACATATCGGAAATGTTCGGGGGGAAGCAGCTAAAGCCTACTGAAGCGAAAGTTCATATAATTCATCAGATGTTCAGAATTATACAGAAGTTTCCTATTAAAGTGAAAGGGAACCGCATCAAAATGGCACAAAAATACCTGGAACCTCTGCAAAATCCTGAACATATAGTGAACTTTGGGAAACTTTGTCTCTATAGCCGGTTGATTCTCCTATCTGGGCATCTACTATCTATCTATTAGGTGCTAACAATGCTAGCAGCCCTATATATTGTGTTAAAGAGAAGACCAGAAAAATGGTATAGAAATATCCCTTTCCAATTATGGAGAGGTTTCATCTTTTTAAAAGTATGGAGAGGTCCCTGAATTTTTCCTTCCTCCTGGTGGCAAGAGGGGAGAACAAGAGGCAAATGGTGGAGTGTAGTGGCCTGTGAGCTACTCTGGTGGGCTTGGCTTTCGGCTCGGTTGAGTTGTGGCTCGAAGAATAGTAGCGGATTTCTTCGCTTCGCCGAAATGTTACGAGTTCTAATAGGGTGGAAGGAAGATTATAGGAACATTTTGATAATTAGGGCGAGCACTAGGACCATGCTGACCAAACCCAGAGGGATGCCTAGCAACAGAACTAGGGAAGTCCAAGGGTTTAGGGTGGTCGTGTCTGGTCGGTCCCAGGTGGGGCGGGTAGGCTGTTCGGCGGAGGCGACCGGCAAGGTGCCTATGGATGCCTGACTCGAAGATGGTTGGGGTTCTAGAGTGGGAGAAGGAAATTCTGGGAAACTAGGCTGGGTGTCTTCCAACAGAGTTTCGGGCGAATGGGAAGGGCCGGGAGGAGCCTTTGGACGTCCCGAAACCGAAATAGTTCGGGCTTTGCCGGAAGTAGCCAACGGAAGACCCGCCCCTGCTTGCACCCAAGGGGCCAATCGGAGGACCACTTCGGCAGCCGTCTGGATTCGGAGGGAGGGATCCTTGGCCATCATGTCGGCCATCAGATCGACAAACTCGGCCGAAAGATTGGGATTGAGCCGACGAGGATCCAGCGGCCGGAGCCTCAGATGCGCACGGATCTTATCGGCGGTGGTACCGCCGGGGAAGGGCACTTTGCCTGTAACGGCATAATAGAGCGTACACCCAAGAGAATAGATGTCCCATGCTGGAGTAGGTTCCCAAGGCCGTTCGATCTGATCTGGAGAGATATAATCGGCAGTACCGACAATTTTGCCGAACCGTGGATCCTCTTCTACGTCGCCGCCCAAAGGACCGGCCAGTCCTAGATCGGAAAGTTTGGCAATGCCTTCTGGCGTGACCAGCACATTACCGGGTTTGACATCGCGGTGGATCATGCCCATGCTGTGGGCGTATTGGAGGCCTTGGGCGACCTGGGAGATGATGCTGGCGGCCCGATACATGTCCAGCGGCCCTTCCTGCCGGACCAGCCGACGTAAATCCCTGCCTGGCACATATTCGACGACCAGATAATGCACATTGCCGTCTTCGCCCGCATCAAAGGCCCGAACCAGGTTCGGATGATCCATTTTGGCCTGGGCGCGGATTTCCCGATGGAAATTGGCGATGGCTTCTGGAGTGGATTTACTCCGAGGCAGGACCTTAATGGCCACGGTACGACCCAGCACCGTATGTTCGGCCTTAAAGACCTGTCCCATGCCACCTTGGCCCAGATAATCGACAATCCGATATGGGCCGAGGGTAAAGCGGGTTCGGCCCTCCAGAAGTTGTTTGGCTTGCCAGCGGTTGAGCCGACCCATGGCGATGAGCCGTTCGGCAAGTTCTTCGGCAGTTCGGGGCGATTGGCTGGCCTGCCCTTCCGGGCCCGCCCATCGGCCCGCACTGCGAGCCTCCTCCAAATCCGCCTCGGTTAAAAGCCCACTGGCTAGGGCACAACGCTCAAAATCCTTCAACGTCAATGGCTACTTCCTCCCGGAGTTAACGATCGGCTTTTACAAGTGCGACTTTTCCAATTCCTAGTGGCAGTCCTCTTGGGATGTCTCAGCCTCCACAAATATGCCTCAAAATATGGATTTTCATACGCTCGAGTTTTGCCATTTTCCCTAACTCTTTTTCTTCCAGTAGTTACAATTCGACTTTTGCCATTTTTTTCTAACTTGGTTTCACTCCAAGAGTTCCGGAACCCCCCTTTTGTTCACAAGATTTTCTAAGTCTAATTATTCCAAAGATTTAGGACTTGCCCCCTTTGGCAAGAAGCCGAAAATGGCAAAAGTTGAGTTGCAAGGAAAGCTCCTTTTGTCCACACAATTTCCTAACTCCAATATATACAAAGATTTAGGGATTCTCCCTTCCGGGATAAAGCCAAAAATGGCAACAGTCGAAATAAGAAGTCTATTGAACAAAGAATCCGCAAATCCTAACTCCCTGACATAAAAAGCTACAAAAATAGTAAGAGTCGAGTTGCTAACGGATTGCCTGATGTGCCCTTGTTTTCCTAACCGATTTTGGCAATGTGCCTTTCCCAGTTTCCCACCTCCTCGGCTTTCCTCGATAACAGCTTAACCGTCGGCTCAAGCCACTGTTATCATCCCCGCCAAACTAGTGCTACCATTCACCAGAAAGACTGGACAAAAATTTAATCTGGATTCCCGCTTGAGCGGGGATGACATGGGGGCAAGACCAAAGGAGCTGGGATGCCCGCTTACGCTGCCGATACAATGTAACATACCTTCTGAACCAAAAGTAAACTCCCCACAGCATTCTGCGGATGTCTTCCTTCTGGTTGGAATGTTTGGGTATTTGTTGTGAAATTATTCCGGGAACCTATTCATAATTAAAAGGGGATATTTTTATACCATGGAGGCGCACTCTATAACCCAATATGGGTTTGCTAGCATCCAGTAGATAGCAGATATTCGGGCAGGATCGCCCAAGTACAACTGAATCAAAGGTCTATAAAGTTTACTATATGGATTGGATTTTGCATAACTTCTTCTTTTTAGCCTACCTTACGGGGCCAAGCTGCGCCAAGGACTCAGCCTCAAGACGGGAGGCCAATGTAAACCGGGCACTGGGTGTAACTAGGCCTAGGTTTGCGAAGCAGCCTTTTCACCCGGCCCCCTGCTGCTAGCAGGAGGCCAAACTAGGCCTAGGTTTCTTTTGGTGCCCGAAGGGCCAAGCTCAGGTAGCGATCGTCCAGATAGGCCATGATCCGCTCGGCCACCCATTGATTCAGCAAGCGGCGCAGGGTCTCTGGCTCCGGCAGTGGTTCCGAAGAGCACTCCGAACCCGGCCCCGTGGCAACCTTGAGGTTCTTTGGGCAGTGGGCAGTTTCCCCTTCTGCCGGTCTACCAAGCGTCCTAGCGTCTGCTCTACTTTGATGCCATTGGCCCAGGTGCTCCATAATAGACCGAAAGGTACGTCCGGTATCACAGAAAAGATAAACTTCTCGTTGCCAGCCGATCAGCCGGCGCTGAAAGGCCGCGGCATGGGGCCGGGTATCGGTCAAAACAAGCACTCCGTCCGGGCGGTCCCATTGGCGTAGAGTAACCGTGCCGGCCAAACTGTACCAGCGCTCGATTTCCTGACGGACCGGCTCAAAATACTGGTGGGGATTTCGTCCGTCGGCATAATCATATTCGTAATAGTAGGCCAAGCGGCGGAGAACCGATTCAGGGAACGGATATACATATTGGAAGGCGGGATTGGGTCGAGGGTTGGTCATCCCATGGCCGACCGGATCCTCAAAATAGGGCGAAAACCGATCTAAACGGACCCGGCCCCAGGCAATCGGCGGAGCCAAATGATATAGGGAGGGGATCAACTGGGCCAGCCAACGATAATCCTCCGGATTTTCCCCAGGAAATCCGTACAGAATATTCCATTTGACTTCGATGCCAGGTTCAGAAAACCATTTGAGCGTCTGTAGGTTCTGCAGACCGGTAGCGCCTTTATGAATCATGCGGAGGATCGGGGTGATGAATGTTTCAATACCTAATTGGGCAGCCCCCAACCCGCAGGCAAGAAGTTGCTCCACCTGCTGCCGAGTCAGATTGCACTTCATCTCAAAAACATATTTCAGATCGACTCCGGCCTCCCGAAACATCGGCAAAAAGCTGTCAAAATAGCGATAGTCCAGAATGTTGTCCGACGTGCAAGCCTTTCGTACCCCATATACCCCGTACCGCCGAGCCAAATAGACTAATTCCTCCACAGCCCGGCGAGGCGATTTGCTCCGATAGACTAATGAAGCTCCGTTCAGGCCGCAAAATTTACAGTGATGTTTCTGGCCCCACCAACAGCCGCGGGAAGTCTCGAAAAATAACAGCGGCTCAAAACATTCCTTTAGCGGACTGGCCGCATATCGTTGGAAATAATCATCAAAGTTCGGGTACGGCAAGCTATCCAGGTCATAAACCGTAAGCGGATCAAGCTGGGGCCCAAGCTGCCGAGCGGGCAGACCTACCGAAGCAGGCAAAGCCACTTCTACCTGTTTTGCCCGGCGTGGTTGGGGGACAACAGCACCGGCTGAGCCCTGGACCGACCCGAAACAAACCGCCATCGGCTCCGCCGGCGAACTTCCTTCAGAGAGGTAGGCCAAGGTTTCCCGGCCTACTACCCCCTGAGGCAATTGGATCGGACCGCCCTGAAGCAACTGCTCGACAAACAGGGGAAAGTTTAGGTCGGCTTCGCCCAAAAATACATAGTCGATTTCCGGAAACTGTGCCAAAAGCTCCAGCCCCATTTCGCCCTCACAGGCTGCCCCCCCGAAAACAATCACAACTTCCGGATGACGGCGTTTGATCCGCCGCGCAAGGCACAACGAAGCCATCGTCTGCTGGAAGGTAGTGGCAAAGCCGACGATTCGGTATTGACTCCAGTCAATGGCCCGCTCACAGTGATCCAGAAACGGCTCCACATGCTGCTCCAAGGCCTGGTACTGGCGGAACTCCTGTTCGGTCATTTCCGGATCGGCCCGTAGCAGAATCTGGCGATAATACTGTTCATCCTCTGGCAGTTGACCGGGGAAATAATGCTTCGCAAAAAGCCGTTCTCCGCCCAAAACAAAGGCAAAATGATCCGCAATCCAATAGTAGTCGTCGTAGCCAATCTGCTCGGCAAAGTCAAAGTTCAGGTAGGCCATCTGACAGGGGATACCTCGTCGCTGCAGGGCGGCCTGCAAAAGACTGGGGCCCAGGTTCGGCCAACGCAAATTAGAAAAAGGCATATTGACCAGCAGCACACGGCTCATGGCAGCCTTCCCCAATGTCTCTGGATGGCTCCCTCATCCCAAACGAACCTCTGCATAATTCAAATGGGATATTTTTATACCGTTTTGGATTGTCCCCCTCTAAACTCGACTTTTGCCAATTTGGCTTCGCTCTGGCAGAGGGCTGTTCGAACTGCCTGTAACTATTGAAGTTAGGAAATCGGATGAACAAAGGGGAGTTTCGTCGTAACTGTCGGCAGTAAAACCAGTTAAGGAAAATGGCAAAAGTCAAGCGCCGAGGTTCTCCCAAAAAGCAGTTTTCCAGTGGTAAGCAGAGTTTTGTGTGGAGGCCCCCAAATCCTAAAGGTTGCTATTTTACCGAGTTTGCCGAAAGGACCAGCCAGCCCGAAAACGCTATCGGAAAATGGTAAAATCCCATGTCGAAAGAGCCTCTTCGATGGCCCTCCTCTCCATGTTTATTATTTCGGCAAGCACTACAATAAACAAGAAATTCCACACCTTTTTGGGAATCTGGGCTATTTCGGAAGCAGGGCATTAGAAATGCAAGAGGCTTTTCTTCCCTCCTTCGACTCACCACCCAAAGGACCGATACCTCCATTGCAACCAGGGCAATGTTGGCAAATCTCCGTGGCGGTAGCTCCTTTTGCCGGCTTGGTGGTGCTATTGGGTCAGGTTCGGCAGAGCGATGGGGTACAGTGTTGGGAAGTGGCCATCCCCCGGGCCGATCTGGCCGATTGGCTGTTGAACCAGACCCAAAGTAGCGTTTTGCAGAGGAGACTGCTGGGTGGGGACAGCCACGAGTCGAGCTTGGCAGCAACCAGGTTGGTCTCCTGGATTGGGGAACCATCCCAAGAGACTTCGGCTTCGTTGGGTAAGGAGCCGGCGGCATGCAAGCTACCGGGCGGACTGCTGGTGGCCGTGCCGGAAGAAAACCTGAAGCCTAGCCTCCAGCAGTTGCTGGCCGAAGGGCTTCAGCCGGCAGAAGTTCGGCGTTTGCTTCGGCTTCCCGACCGGGTTCATTTTATCGAAGGGCTGCTGGAACAGGGACTTTCCGAAGCGGTGGCAGCCTGGCAATGGGAGGCAGATCAACTTCAGGCAGCGAGTGCCGAAAATTTTTTGTGGGCTATTCGGCAAGGGCACAGCGAAGCCGTCTGCCAAATGCTCAGCAAAGAACCATCGCTACTAGAGCAACTGTTGGCAGAGGAACCCCCTGCTATAAGTCCATCCGCTGGCAGGCCGCTAGGAAGCAGTGGTGGGGCGGTCGAGCCCAGTCAGGCACCAGCGCCGGCCTTATGTTGGGCAGTTCGGTTTGGACAGCCGGAAATGGTCCGGTTATTATTGGAAAAGGGGGCAGATCCCAACCGAGCGGATGCGAACGGAGACAGGCCGCTGCATTGGGCGGCTCGGTTGGGCCACCTGGAGATTGCCCAGATATTACTAGCCCATGGGGCGGCGGTGGATCTGCCCAATCAGGCTGGCGAGCGGCCCTTACTGCTCGCAGCCCGCTGTAGCGCCTGGGATGGCCCTCGGCTGGCCCAACTGCTTTTGGATGCTGGGGCTCAGGCTGATCTGAATAGCTTAGTGGCCCTCGGTCGGGTCGAACAAGTGCGGGAACTTCTCCAGCAGTCGGAAGCCCTCTCCAATGCCCCGCAACCGAAACAACTGCTACAGGATGCTCTCTGGGCCATTCAGCGGGCCATCAGCCGACGCATAGCCCCAGCTGTTACCGATCCCCAGACCATGGACGCACTGATGGAAGAATACTTGCCGATGCTCCAGGGGTTGCTAGAAGCAGGTCTGGATCCGAATGAGGGTTTTCCGCTTTGGACGGCAGTACAACTGCCGGATCCGAGGCCGGCGGCCATGTTGCTCCGTTGGGGGGCAGATCCAAATCAAAAGATTTATGAGAATATGTTTCCTTTAGAGGTAGCCCGCACCGAAGGCATCCGAAGCTTGCTTTGCCAATATGGAGCCAAACACCCAGACGATCCTGCCTTGGTGGTGCAGCGTCAAACCCAGCGATTAGCCCAATGCCCGGAAGACACGGAAGCGATTCAGCAACGGGCCGAAGCCTGGGCAAAGCTGGGGGAGTTCCAGAAGGCTCTGGCCGATTGGGCTAGCCTCATCCAACTGGCCCCCGAACAGCCCGAAGGGTATCTCGGTCAGGCCTGGATCTGGGCCAGTTGTCCCCAGGAGCAATTCCGGGATGGGCAGGCAGCCTTGCACTCAGCTCAGCGGGCCGTGGAACTAGCAGGCGGTTGGCAGACATTGGCCGACCAACGTATCTGGAACCCCCAGACCGGCCAAGTGTCGGTTCGCACCGAATATTGGATTACCTATGCAGCCGCCTTGGCCGAGCTAGGCCAATTTCCTCAGGCAGTCCAGATCCTCGAACAGGTTTTGCCGCTCTGTTCGGCCGCGGAGCGACCCCGGATCCGCTATCTGCGGGCCTTGTTCGCTGCTGGACAAGCCTACCGCATCCGTCCGCTGGAAGAAGAACAGCTCCTTTATCAGCAGTTTGCCGACCAACCACCACCTCCAGGGCTTTGGAACCGAGTGAAGAACTGGTTTGCCCGATGGGTGAGGTGTTTGCGGGGCCGCAGAAAGCAATAAGGCCGACAAATCCCCCTTTCTGGGTAATGGAAATCCAGTAATTGGGGCTTGTACGGGTATCTAAAACCAGCTAAACATGCTATTGTTAGAAGGGGGTATCCAATTAGACGGGGTATCCTATTCCGCTGGGTAAGGCCTCTCGGCCAGATACTAGCTCCCGAACCGAAAGAGGCAGAACCGAACGAGGAGAAAACCGGATGGGCAAAAGAAAACGAGCAGGCAAGCGTCTTTATATCGGCATAGACATCGGAGGCACCAAAATCCAAGCCATTCTGGTTAACGGGGCTGGAGTGATTCTTCAACGTCAACGGATCTCTACCCCCGAAGGGAACGATCCGGAAGCGGTGCTTCAGACAGCTGAGAATTTGATGGAAAAACTGGTTGCCGAAGAGAATCTATCAGTTTCGGATGTTTCTGCCATTGGAGCGGCTGTAGCTGGAGTGGTGGATCCGAAAAAAGGCCTAGTGGTAGTTACCCCGAATATGTGCCTCAGCGGGGTGGAATTAGGGCCCCGGTGGGAGAAGCGTTTTCAGGTGCCGGTAGCCGTAGGAAACGACACGAACTTAGGAACCTTGGCTGAGCGGTGGTTAGGGGCGGCTCGGAACGCCCGGAGTGCTTTTGGCATCTTTGTCGGCACCGGCATTGGGGGTGGGTTGGTGATTCGGAACCGCATCTGGCGCGGCGCCAGGGAAGCAGCAGCGGAAATTGGCCATATCGTCATGGAAATCAATGGTCCCCAGTGCGGCTGTGGTAATCGGGGCTGTTTAGAGGCCTTGGCCAGTCGGACAGCCATCGAACGTCAAATCCGCCAAGCGATCCAAAATGGCCAACCAAGCATTTTAACCGAACTGACCGGCGGCGAGTTGAGTCGGATTCGGAGCGGTTTGCTTCGGCAGGCGCTAGCCGCTGGCGACCCACTGGTGCAAGAGGTGCTCCATCGGGCGGCCGAGGTGCTCGGTTATGCCTGCCTGACAGTTCGGCATCTGGTGGATCCGGAACTGATTATCCTAGGCGGAGGGGTGATCGAAGCCTGTGGGGATTTTATGGTCCCGATTGTCCAGAAAATTGTCGAAGCGGATCGGCTGCCTGGGGCACGAGCGGGCGGACAGATTTTGGTTTCTGCTCTTGGAGACGATGCGGTGGCTCTAGGGGCGGCAGCCGCTGCAGCCCGAAAAGTAGGCAAAAATCCATTGAAAAAAGCTCTCTCCCTTCTCCCCAAATATCCTAAACTCCGTCTGCAAACCGACGACCAAATCACTGCCCAAGGCCAAGTCTACAGCCAAGACTTTTATGTGTTCGCCTCAGGGAAAATCAAAAACCGCAAACAGGAAAGCCCGACTTCAGAACAGGCTTCTAGCCAACGCCTTAGCTTGTCGGAAATAGAACGATTAATCGAAGGCGGCCCCGAAGTAGTCTTTGTCGGTACCGGCTTTTCCGCTCCATTAGAAGTACCAGCCGAAGTTCAGCAGTATCTGCGCCTTCGAGCGATTCGGTTAGAAGCCTGGCCAACAGGCGAAGCGATACGAATGTTTAATTCATGCAAAAAGCGAAAAGCCGCCCTATTCCATCTATCT
>JANXAQ010000309.1 GCA_025062105.1 Thermoguttaceae bacterium | reverse complement strand
GTTGGGTTTGAGCTGCTGCCGCGTCGGTGGGTGGTGGATCGGGCGTTTGCCTGGTTTAACCGGTATCGTCGGCTGAGTAAGGACGATGAGTTCCTGCCTGCCAGGAGCGAAACGATGATTTTGGTTGCCATGATGCATTGGATGGTCCGGCGTCTGCGTGTCTGCCCGGCCCGCTGAGGAAACCACCTTCTCAAACACGCTCTAAGTTCGACTTTTGCCATTTTCCCTAACCTGTTTTGTCTCCAAAAGTTATGGCGAACACTCCTTTTGCTCACCGGATTTCCTAACTCCAATAATTCCAGGAGGTACAGCTTTGCTCCTCCAACAGGGGCCAAAAATGGCAAAAGTCGAGCTAAGAGGCTATTCTGAAAAGCATTTTGTATGATGAAAGAACGTTTCCTTCCTACATTCCCTAGAATCTCCAAAATCCCTGTTTTTAAGGAAGTGTCCGAGGGAAGGTTGGTCAGCGAAAATGCATTTAGGTATCCCCAAAACCTTCCATTTCAGGACAGCCTTTTAAATAGCCGCAGTTGGGCCGACCTTTTTCGTTGGGAGGCAGGTACGGCGGTTATATGTAAATATGTTCTATATAAATATGTAAATATTGTATTTCTGGACCTCTTAAGCCTAGTGGGGTAGGCTTTTTTCTCCGTGCACCACAGGAGAAGGGCGGCTAATGGGAAATAAGGACTCTATCGCCCTTTTTGCCCCTGTCCGAAGCCAGTTTTTCTGCCATCCTCTCCCAGCGAAAGTACAGGAAAGGTTCTTCAGAGGGCCGAATGGGTACAAACTGGTAAAAATAATAAAGCGGAAGTAAAATAAAGGGTAATAGATGAGCTGAGTGAAGTAATTTCCGTCTCCCTGGGGGGAATAGGTCGGCGAGCGAAGCACGCTGTGTGTAGAGTCCGAAAGCCCTGCTTGTTTATCTCCCTCTGCCACACGTTAACCCTCTAGGAGCAGCGGGAAGAGGGAACTAACTAGGCGGAGCCGAATAGAGTAAACTTATTTTCTCCACTTTCCCGTCGTGGGAAAAGAGGCAGGCTGGGGACCAAGTGCGACGCTCTCTGCTCTCTAGAGCACAGTTTCCCAATGACCGGGGCAGCTTTCAGTTGATCCGGGCTCTTGCTCGGAGCTCTGAAGTTGTTTCCCCCTGGGCTGACCTGTGAGGAGGGAGAAACATAGCTCTACTGCATTCGGCTGAAGTGTTACAATAAACGAACCTCTTCAACAGCCTCACTATATCGTGAACTTCATGAACCTTGGAGTTGGGAGGGATTGGTCCGTCCTATTCAAAGACCTAGTAGATGTCGCTTGTTAGCAGTGTAACCTTATATATTTATATTTGGGTGAGAAACGGTACTTTCCGAAAAATTACTCTTTAGGGGATGCTATTGACCCAGTTCAACCTGCTCGCTGCTTCCTGGATACCATTTCCAACTGCTAAATTCTGGCTGAAGACCTTTCCAAAATGGCTCCTTTAACCTATGGCCAGCCAACATGTTAAGGAACTAGGCAATGCGAAAAAGCCCGGCTGCCAGGCGTTAAAGCCAAGCCGGTCCTAGCGCAAGTCAACCTCCGTAAAGCGGAACTTTTCAGAAAATACAATTGGAAGGGGGGCACAAAATGGTATAAAAATATCTCTTTTGAATTGTGCAGAGGTTCCCAAAGGAAATATTGCTCCCGAATAGAGTGGTCTTATTTTCGCCCCTCTTTCCCGGAGGGACAATGTTCGGGTGAGGGGGAACCGATCCATGGCGGTGGTTTTTGCCATCAGAGCAGCTTTTTCTGAGGAAAGAGGTTTTTGGCCACTCCACGGAAGTGCTAGAAATGGAGACTATCCTTCTCGAATTGGGAAAGATTTCAGGCAGGATGACAATGTTGGTAAGCAGAAAGGCCTCAGGATTAGGCTTAGAGGTTCTTTCCAACAGGCCGGAGGCCTCGGCGGCATAATAGGCCAGGGGAACACCATTTTAGCAACGGGAAAATGCCCATGAAGATCTCAGCCAAGACAGAGTATGCGTGTATTGCGGTGCTGGATTTAGCTTCCCGATATGGGGCTGGGGAGCCGGTCCGGGTTCGCGAAATCGCTGCTCGGCACCGGGTACCCTCTCGGTTTTTGGTGCAGATTTTGTTGCAATTGAAAGGTGCGGGGTTGGTGGCCAGCACTCGAGGGGCGTCTGGCGGCTATCAGTTGCTTCGATCACCAGAACAGCTTTCTCTAGGGGAAGTGATCGAAGTGATTGAAGGGACTCCTACCGAGCAAGATTCCATGACAGCCAGTTGGTCCGATTCGCCTGCCGTCAAGGCCTTACAAGAGGTCTGGGCCCAACTGAGCCAAGCCCAACGCCGGATGCTCCGGGAAATTAGCTTCGCCCAACTGCTTGAAAAAGCCAAAACCTACGACCATCAGATGTATTACATCTGAGCTCGACTTTTGCCATTTTTCCTAACTCCCTGTTTTTCCAGGAGTTAGGGCGAAGGGGCCTTTGTTGATCCAATTTCCTAACTCCAATATCCATAAGGAGTCAGAGCATTCCTCCTCGGGCTGAAGCCAAAAATTGCAAAAGTCGAGCTGAAAGGCTGTCTGAAAAAAGCATTTTAGCCGACAAGGTCGTGGAGAGTCCTTTGCTTGATGGGAAGGGAACCTGTCTTTTTCGCGGTGGTCCAAAGTCAATACCCTGAGCGATATTCGGGCAACCCGGCTGTATGCCTAGATTTTCGAACAGCCTCTGAGGCCAAGTCCTTTCGTTCGACTTTTGCCATTTTCCCTAACTTGGTTTGCATCCAATAGTTAGGGCGAAACCTCCTTTTGTGCACCCAATTTCCTAACTTTAGGAACCTCTGCAAAATCCTGAACATATAGTGAACTTTAGGGACTTTTGTTTCGGATGGCAATCGGTCAGGTTCGCCGAAGTCCTACTATATGTTGGTTGCTATCAGTGCTAGCAACCTTATATATTGAGCTAGAAAAGGGAGGAACCAAAATGCTATAAGTGTCTCCTTAGAATGATGCAGAGGTTCCTTTAATAGTTACAAGGAGTTAGAACATTACTGTTTCAGGGCAAGGCCCAACAGGGCAGAAGTCGAGATCTAAAAGGCTGTCCTGAAATTGGGATTTTGGCGGTTTCTAATGGGTTTTGGCCGACCGGCCCCTCCGCTAGACATTGCTTGAAAATAGGAATTTTGGAGATCTTAAGAGGATTGAAGAAGGAAGCTCCTTTGCTCATAGAGAAAGTGTATTTCTGCACAACCTCTCAGAGTTATGGCCAAACACCTTTGGTTGACCCAATACCCTAACTCCAATAATGGCATGCAGTTAGATCGCTCTTTCTGCCGGCGAAGCTAAAAAGGCACACGTGGAGATCCATAAGGGGTTGCCCCCGAAAAATTGGCAAACGTATTAGTAAAAGTTGAGGTGAACAAGTCTGGCATTGGGAGAGCATGGGGGCAAAGCGGTCCTGTTACCGGGCAAGTTTTTGAATGCGTTTTTCGAAGTCGGCCAGGCCCTTTTGGTAGGGTTGGACCCATTCGGGGACTGGCTCGACTGGATCACGGAATTTCACCAGGATGGCTGCCGCATCGGCCACTTGAAACGGCTCTTGATCACCTTGTTGGCGCCGGCGATAGGTTTCCAGGGCGGCCAACGCGGTTACTGCAGCTCCTAGGGCTGAGCCTTCCTCCGACACAAGCCGCTCCAATCGCCGCCCCAGGACCGAGGCCAAAATCCGACACATCAAATCGCTTCGGGCAATGCCGCCAGAGACAGTAATTCGGCTAATGGTTTGGCCTGCCTGTTCATGTTCTCGGATACCCAGGGCAATCAGGTAGGCAATGGCCTCTAGACAGGCTCGGAATTTTACTCCCGGTTGCTGTGGCTGTTTAGGAAACCAACGGAAACAGGGTTTAGTAATATTTCGGGATGGCTCTGGCGCCACAAACGGCAACACCCAAACGCCCTGGCACCCCGGCGGCACTTTTTGCGCTTGTTGTTCTAGTTTTTCAAAAGGAGGCTTTTCGCCGAACACATGATGCAATAGGCCAGCTCCATTGTTGTAGCAGCGCATCCAGAGGTATGGGCCCCAGTTCAGTCGCATGACATCTAGGGTACCTCCCTGGGGAGGTTCCCGACCGGAAGAATTGACCACTGCTGAATTGCCAAGCACCACTGCCACCTGACCTGCTTCCACCGCCCCGCCACCGACCAACCCGGCCTGTTGATCGTCTGAGGTCGGAAAGACCAAAGGCCGACGCTCCAGCGGAATGCCAGCTTCCAGGGCCAGGTGCTCGGCCAAAGGCCCGATCGGCTCAAACTGATCCACAATCCGAGGCAGTTGCTCCCAGGCTAAACGCCGATATTCTTGGTTGGCCAGGCACTGGAGCATCTTGGGTTCCCATTGGCCGGTACGAAGGTCCATGATGCCCGTGGAAGCTGCCGAGGAGATACTGATGACATCGAAGTTGCCGGTCATCCAGCCTGCAGCCAGCGGGCCATGCGGTAAGATCCGCCAGGTGCGTTTCCAATCGGCTTCCGGTAGACAGGCTTCATCTTTTACCAGATGGCTGAGAGTATAACGGATGGCCCATGGACCGCCGATCAATTGGCGGACCTTTTTCTGCCCGCCCAGTCGGCGTAGGCCCCGGGCATGATAGAGGGCTAAGGTATGATCATTCCAACAGATAGCCCGCCGGACCTGCACCCGATCCCGGTCGATGCGGCCTGCCGTATGATGCGTAGCCGAAATCCCAGCAGCTGCCCAATCTTCTAATCGGCCGATTTCGCGCAACCGAGCCGCTATGGACCGAACGCTGGCCCGTACCTGTCCCTCCAATTGCATCAGGTTCAGTTCCGACAGCCCCTCTTCCGGGGGATCGCCATGCCACAGGTCCGTCGGTAGCCGCACCGATGCTACCACCTCCCCTTCCAGATTAAAGGCCAAGAACTTGACCGCTCCAGTGCTAAAATCAGCCCCAGTAATGATTGCCGACTCCGGCACACAACGTAGCGACTGCACCATACCAGAACCCTTTCCTTTGCCAGGAACTGCCCGGGAACTGCGGGCCGCAAACCCACTGCCGCCCTTTTGTCGGCCTTACCAAAAAGCCCGTGCAACTAAACCCTTTTATTCCGCTGAGTGTTAGTCTTTTTAACTCGACTTTTGCCATTTTCCCTAAGTCCCCTTATTTCCAGTAGTTACGACGAGACCACCTTTTGTCCACACAATTTCCTAAGTCCAATATTTACAAGGACTTAGAGGTTTCCCCTTCCGGGAGAAGCCCTAAAATGGCAAAAGTCGAGTTTAAAAAACCCCTCTTTATCTCGACTTTTCCCAATTTTCCTAACTTTTTTGTTTCCGGCAGTTACAGCGAAGCCACCTTTTGTTCACTCAATTCCCTAAGTCCAATAGTTTCAAAGCGTTAGCACATTCCACTTCCAGGGGGAGAGGCCAGAAATGGCAAATGTCGAGCTTTATAGGAAGCTCCTTAGTCCGTCGGCCATTCTGGTTACCCTTTTTAAAAAAGCCCCTCTGAGTTGACAAGGGGCTGGGAATCAAAACTGCTCCTATTTTCAGCCTAGTGGAACCCCCTGGGAGCCTGGCTGCCCAAAAAGCGGCGGATGAGGATAGGCCGGACGATTGTAATGAGCTCGGATCCTCAGGCAGCCTTTATCTTTCCCCCAGCATGCCGCTTGGCGCGGTGAGTAAGAGGAAAAAATTCCTTCGGGGATGGGATGTCCCGGGGAAGCGAAGATTCCTTTTTCCCAGATTTGACAAATGCCCACAGAAAAAAGTAGGGTTAAAGAGAGCGATCTTTTGGAAAATACCTCTTTAGAGTTATCTAATTTCCCCTTAAATGGCGAGGGTTTTAAGATGCGGCTTTTAACTTCTTTTCGACTAGTGTGCGACGACGAAGCCGCTACCAGCGTGGAATATGCGGTGCTGTTGGCGTTGATCTTAGTGGTGGTGATTGCCGGCATTGCCACTTTAGGGGGAGAAGCACAGAGCCTTTGGGGGTGGGTCCACGAGAGAATAGCTGCTTTTCTGTCCTAAATTGGCTATTTCACAGGGCTAATTTGTCCAGGATTCTGGGGGGGGCATATGCCCTCTAAGCTCGACTTTTGCCATTTTTGGCAACTCCTTTTATTTCAGGGAGTTAGGTTTTCAGGACTGTTTGTTCCGTAAATTTCCTAAGTCCAAGATTTTCAAAGGGTTAGAACATCCAACGAAGCCTGCAGCCCGGAAATTGGCAAAAGTCGAGCTAAGAGGCTGTCCTGAAATTGGGATTTGGGCGGTTTCCCATGGGTTTTGGGCGACCAGCTCCTACCCTCCAGACTCCTAAAAACAGGGATTTTTCGATTCTGGGGCATTTGGGAAGGAAACTTCCTTTCATCATAGAAAATGCTTTTAGGACAGCCTCTTAGTGTCCGTTTCACTTTTGTGAGATTCATGTTGCCTCCACTTTTCCATTTTTAGCCTTTTGTCGCAAGAAGAAGCTCTAACTGCTTGGAATTACTAGAGTTAGGCAATTGTATGAACAAAAGGAAGGGTAGCCGTAACTCTTGAGCAGAAAAAAATTAGGGAATTTGGCAAAGGTGGAGGTTTCCTGATTCCTGGGAAAGCCGCTGGGGATTGTACGATATTCTGCAGTTCGATTGGGCAATATGGGCAAAATAGACTTCTCCATCCACTAACCCAGCTGTGGCCCGCACCTACCTCCATAAGAAAACCTTCTACTTCTGGATGAGGTGGGGAACTTCTTCAGCCCCCTATTGAACACTGGGCTGAGGAGCCTTTTGGCCTGGGGAGCGGCCTAATGGGCTCGCTGTTATACACAAATTGGCGTTGAAGTGCTTGGGTATCACTTTAGGCAAATGCCGAAAGTTCGTTGGATAACAAAGAAGGCAATATAGCCAAAAATAGTTTTTGAAACCTTGCTCCTTGGGATCTTCCAACGCATCTTTCCTGAAGTATGCCATTTCTCCAAAGTAGCAATGAGCTCCTTTGGAAAGGTTCGTTTTTCCCTGTTTGGGGCGATCCCTAGCTGCCGTAGTGATGGTAAATATCTGCCAAAAGATTTGGAAAGATTTGGATACCAGCGAGGCCTAATTTGAGGGGCAGGTGGTCGAGCCTGGGGCTTACCTATGTTGCCCAATCTCCCACAACTGCCCGCAAAAATCAGCTCCACCCTGCTGGGGCTTTCCGCCGGCCAGTTGCTGTGGTAGTAATAAAAGAGAGAGGAGCTCTCCCCGGAGCATATTTCTGCCTTTCTCTTACGTTTTCGCTGAGGATCCCCCATGGCCGAGCAATCTCTCCAACCTCAATCGGGCACCGGCAAACGGATTTTGCTGGTCGATGATGATCCGGAAATCGTGGAAACGATCCGGATCGCTCTGGAAGCGAAGGGATATCAGGTATTGATAGCCCGGGACGGCAACCAAGGCCTGGCCCTGGCCGATCGAGAAAATCCAGATCTGGTGATCCTGGATATCATGATGCCGAAACGGAGCGGGTTTTTGGTATTAGAGAGGTTGCGACGAACCCGTCCTGTGCCGATCCGAGTCATTATGATTACTGCCAACGAAGGCGCCCGCCATAAAGCTTATGCGGAAATGCTCGGCGTGGATGACTACATCCGCAAACCGTTTGCGATGGATCGGCTTCTTGAGAGCGTGCAGCGGCTGATCGGCTAAAAGAGGGCGATCTATCGGCCCATCAGCAGAGCTTTGGCTTTTTCAGCTTTTGCAGGCTAGAGGCCCTGGGGATTGCCTACTTTTGGCCAAATTGCCAGTTTCCGGCACTAATCATTTTTGAACCTCTGCGTAATTCAAAGGGGACATTTTTCCATTTTGGCCGGATCTTCCGCTAACACAACATATAGTGGCGCTAACATTGCTGGCATCCAATAGATAGTAAGTGTCCAGGTAGGACAACGGAACGGCTCAAAAATCAAAAGATCCCAAAGTTCATTATATGTTCAGGATTTTACAGAGGTTCCTTTTTAGCTTTAGCAGACTCGTTGGCCAGGGCTGGCAGCGTTCTTCATGGTAAGGAGGCCGAAGAGCCGGAAACAGCTGTAGCTAAAGCCTCCAACACTTGCTGCTTAGTCAGTAGATCGGGTAGGATGATGGGGCTGGATTGCTGGACGGCAGGGTTGGGATTCGATGGATTGGCCGTCTGTGAGATTTTAGTGCTCGGCCAAATCACTAGCACCGGAATAGAGTTAAAGCCTAAGTCGTTGAGAGCTTTTTTAATCACCGGCGACTCTTCGGTCCAATCGGCCAGAAGCGGTACTACTTCATACTGGACGATCCGTTGGCGCACTTCCGGAGTATCGATAGCAAACTGAAGATTCCACTTGCAGGTTAAGCACCAATCGGCGGTAAAATAGACGAGGACGGGTTTTCCTTTGGCCCGGGCCTCTGCGAGCCGATCTGGGCTAAATGGCTGCCAAGCAATCTTTGGTTCGGCCATCAGCAGGCTGAAGGCCAGCCAGCCGATTCCTGTTGCCACGGCTGGGCCGCCCACCCAGGCGGCTACCTTCGCTTGCACGGAATTGCTCCAACTAGCCCGGCCAATCCACCAGCAAGCAAGCCATAGCCCCACCAGCAGGCTCAGCGTGGGCACAAAATACCGATGGTGCAAGGTGGAGAACAAAAATACCACCGTTCCCAGAAGGAAAAAGCCCATCAGTTCTTTGAGTGTCTCCATCCAGGCACCGGGTTTAGGAAGGTAACGCATCAGGCCAGGAAAAGCGCCCAGTACCAGATACGGGAAAGCCATTCCTAGACCCACCGCCCCGAAGATCACAAACACCACCAAGGCCGACTGACCTAGCAAAAAGCCAAAGAGTGCTCCCAGAAACGGCCCACTGCACGGGGTAGCCAGGATGGTAGCAAAAACCCCTTTAAAGAAGGCACCGGCTGCACCTTCTTTTTGCTGAAGCTGGACCGCCGTCTGTCCACCAGCAAAGCCAGGAATCGGTATCTCCCAAATACCCAGAAAGCTTAAAGCCATAGCAAATACCAAGCAGGTCAGGGCGATCTTAAACCAGGGCAGCGTAAACTGTTCACCCCAGGCATGGCCCACCGCAGCCGTCAATGCCGCCAATACAAAAAAGACCGACATCAGACCGGCCGTGTACCAGAGGTTCAAGGCCATGACCCGGCCGCGGCTCTCTCCAGCCTGTTGTAGAAACGAAAACAATTTCAGGCTGATGACCGGCAGTACACAAGGCATGAGATTGAGGATTAACCCACCCAAGAAGGCAAAGCCGATCTTCACCGCCAAATCGGTTAACGAAAGGTTTTGACTACTTGGCGTAGAAGAAGTGGCCTCAGCCGGACTGACTTCTCCCTCTAAAGGGATAGAAGATTCGGTAGGAGGTGGAGCGGGCTCTTTAGGCTTTTTCGCGGGGGCCTGAGAAAGAGCGATCAGATCGGCCGAAATCTGGCCCGGTTGCCATTTAGCGGTAAAAGGAAAATCCTGCGGGGCCAGACAGCGGGTGGAAGAGCAGGGCTGCGCACGCAGTCGGCCCTGGATCAGTAGTTGACTACGATCTATCCCATCGACCAACCGGACCAACGCCCGCCAGGTTACCTGGCCGGGGTGGATCTCCAGCAAAGCATTGGCCAGGGTGGGATCTTCTTTGCGCTGGGGGGGCGGATCAGCCAGAAAGTCGGTTTCTAATTGGTAGGCCTGGGAGGATTCCAAATGGATTCGACTTGGTGTGGCGGGGCCAGGAGGCTGGCTAAGGGAATAGATGTACCAGTCTGGATCCATGGTGGCGGTGATCCGGAGTTCTGCCTGAGGGCTTTCCGGAGGTCCCACCAGGACTGCCGAAACCCGGACCGGCTTTTGTTCCGATAAAAGACCTTTCCACACACTGCCTGGTTCGAGCGGATTTTGGAAATAGTCCGATTCTTGGCCTGCTCCGTGGGGGAGGAAATGGGCTTGGCCCAGGCCAGCCCAGAAACCGCAGGCCATTATCCAAACCAACACAAACTGCTGCCAACCGAAGGGGATTCTCATCGTGGATTGATCCTTCCCAAAGGTGGGGCAAGAGG
Source organism: Thermoguttaceae bacterium (assembly GCA_025062105.1). Lineage (GTDB taxonomy): Bacteria > Planctomycetota > Planctomycetia > Pirellulales > Thermoguttaceae > JANXAQ01. The sequence continues at coordinate 17,580 of JANXAQ010000309.1, read as the reverse complement.
GTATTTTTGCGGCGGCACCAGTTAAGGGTGGTACTCGTCCTTTTCCTCTATGAGGATTGCTTACAGAACCGTAGCCTGCCTCTGCATTTTTCATTATTCCCACCTAGGAAAGAGAGAGAATATCAATTTGGGATATCTTGCAGAGCATCTTCTATTAATATAGGCAGTATAGACAATCTACACAAAATAATTGGAGGAGAAAACCTATTGCTCCCGAGCTGCCCGAATTAATTGGCCTGCGCCCAGGGCAAGCAGTTGATTGGCCACCTTTTGGCCCAACTCAGCCGCCTCTTGCAACAGTTCCAGCTTCGATGGGCCAGTACCCAACAGAACTTCCGAAATACGGACCGATTGGGTAACTTCTACCATCTGTTGGCCTTTTGGATCAAGCACTCGGCCGGTCAGCAGCAGTTGATTTTGCTGGATTCTGCCCCAGGCAGCTACTGGAGCTAAACAGCCTCCATGCAGATGAGCTAGCATCGTCCGCTCGGCTACCACTGCGGCATGAGTGCTCGGCTCGTCCAACTGCTGCACCACAGCCAACGTGTGGAGATCGTCGGCTCTGACTTCAATGCCTAAAGCTCCTTGGCCCACGGCAGGAAGCACCACAGTAGGGAAAAGCCGCTCGGTCCAAATCGATTCATAAATGCCCAACCGTCTGAGCCCCGCCTCCGCCACCACAATGCCATCATATTGCCCGGCCTGCAGTTTTCGCAGACGGGTATCCACATTGCCCCGCAGGGGGGCCATTTGAAGATCGGGCCGGGCATGGAGCAGTTGGGCTTGCCGACGCAGGCTGCCGGTGCCGATCCGAGCTCCGGCCGGCAGTTGGGCCAAGGGGCATTGATTCCGGCTTATCAGCAGATCGCCGACCGGCCCCCGCTCAGGCACCGCCGCCAACACTATACCATCGACCGGTTGGGTGGGTAAATCCTTTAGGCTATGGACGGCTAGATCCACCTGGCCTTCCAGTAAGGCCTTTTGGATTTCCCGAGTAAAAATTCCCCGGCTGGTCCACGCATCGGCCAGAAGCTCTTGGCGACGGTCCCCCTCAGTTACCATCAGGACCAATTCGACTTCCGCACCCGATGCCCGAAGTTTTTCTGCCACCCACTGGGCTTGCCATTGGGCCAAGGCACTACGCCGCGTCCCGATCCGAAAACAACGTCCTGTTCCCACGACACCGGTTCCCTTGCTGGTTGGTTTTCGCGGGCGGTTTGCCAAATGTGGAAGGGTCTTCTCAGTTCGACTTCTGCCATTTTTTGTAAATTCTTTTATTTCAAGGAGTTAGGCTTTGAGGATTTTTGTTCGGCAAATTTTTTCTAACTCCCATATTTTCAAGGGGTTGGATCATCCCAAGGGGCCTCCAACCGGGAAATTGACAAAACCCGAGCTGAGGGGTGGGTTCCTTTCGGGAAGAGTAGTTTGGGACCCCTTTGCCTTTTGCTTGCTGGAGGGCTAACCATTCCAGCCCAAGTAGTTCTAAAAGCGGGTGGTCAAGGGGTTTTCTTAGATGGATGTGGGTTGGGTCCTGAGGAACCAACCGAAGCTACCGAAGGAGCCTCCTCTAATGAAGCAGGTTTCCGGAATCGCTTTTGTTCTTCCGGGGAGAGGAGCTGTGGTTTTTGGTGCAACGGGACCACTACGCCACAACTGATGATATATTCGATTGCCTGTTCCACGGTGATATTAAGATCGACTACTTCGCTTCGGCGGACTAGCACTGTAAAACCTGTCATCGGCGCAGGCGAGGTGGGTACCAGTACGGAAAGTACTGGTTCGTTGGCCGCCGCTTGCACATCCAGGAAACCTTCTCCGGTAACAAAGCCGATCGACCAGACCCCTTTCCGCGGATATTCCACAGCCACTACACGTTTAAACTCCACGGACCGTTGGCCGAAGAAAAAGTCGCTGACCTGCTTGGCAGCTCCATAGACATTACGGATCAAGGGGAGCCGGAGAACAATCCGCTCAAAATAACTATACAAAAAACTACCAATCCGAGCGGTGAACAATTTCCCCAATAAATACAAAAAAAGAACGAATCCCACCAAAAACGTAGGCACCACCACCCAGGGACGAAGATACCGGAGATCGACATAGCGGTGATAGTAGCCTAAGCCGGTCTCGGGCAAGGGTTCCGGCCGCTGACGGGCACGCACATATTCCCAGACTTCCCGCGGAATATACGTATGGTCTTCCACCCGGCAATACTCTCGATTGTCAATCGTAACTCGACTCGCCCCCGGCTCAGGCACCTGCTGCTCGGTGCGGATATCCTTAATCATCCAAGCGACGGCCCTTCGGGCGGTGCTAGAAACCGGTTTGAGCAGATAGTCGTTAATGGTGCTCCATGCCCACAGCAAAATGACTACCGTCACCAATGGAGGCAGGAGCGTGCTCAGCCCAGATAACACGGCGGTCCGGAACGGACTAGGTGAGTGCTTCGTTCCCGGACTTAGAAGATTCGGACTATCCCCAGTAACCTGACTCATAGCTACCACCTCACTGAGGCTTCTGAAAATCGGCATTCTGGATTGGCAAGACCTTCCGAATGAGTATTACGCTCGGAGATGGCTGTTTTGCTCCGCAAACCAAAACCCCTGGAGCCTCGAGAATACTTTCGGAAAGAGTAATGCACCTAGAGTGCAGCATGGCTTTCCGTATTTTCTCAGCTCCTCCGGATTACGAGACCTTTAGAGCCAGTATTACCTCAATTACTGCCGAAACTCTTCAACCTACCAATGCCGGGCATTGGAACCTTTCTTTCAGCTATGGTTTGCTCATAAGCCCTTCTTTTTATCTTAGCTTGTTTTCTTGGAACAAAATACCTTCCCCAGGCTCCGAAGCATAAGGCCGTTTTTGGCTAGCCAGTTCAGGGAGCTTCTGCAAAATCCTGAACATATAGTGGACTTTTTGAGCCTTTGATTCGATCGGGATTGCCCCGCTCCATCCAAAAACCTACTATATGTAGGTTACTATAGGTGCTACCAGCCTTATTTATCGGGGCAGAGGCGGAAGGCACCAAAATAGTGTGGAAATATTTCCTTTGATTTATACATAAGTTCCAATGTACGAAAAATTATAAGAATCGCTGCAACATCCTGAACACTTAGTAGATTTCTTGAACTTTTGATTTTATAGCCGTTCGGTTTTCTATGCAAACCTCTGCCATCTATTGGGTGCTAGCAATGCTTGTTCCCCTAGATATTGGGGTTATAGGGAAAATAAGCGAATATGATACGAACACGACTTTTGCCATTTTTCCTAACCTGTTTTGCCGCCAATAGGTTCGGTGAAACCTCCTTTTGTTCACCCAATTTCCTAACTCCAATAGTTACATGGACTTAGAGCTTCGCCCATCCAGGGCGAGGCCAAAAATGGCAAAAGTCGAGATAAAAATATTCCCTAAATTATGGAGAGGTTCTATATAGAATCACTGCGGAACCTCTTCCACATTCTGAACATAGAGTGAACTTTAGGAACTTTAGATTCCGAAGCCGCTGGGTTCTCCTACCCGAACATCTACCATCGATTGGCTACCAGCAATGTTAGCAACCCTATAGATTAGAACCTCTGCCTAATTCAAAGGGAATATTTTTATACCATTTTGACTGGTTCTCCCCCTAACATACATATAGTTGTATTAGCATTACAGCACCCAATAAATAGTAGATATGCAGGTAGAACAAGCGAACGGCTAAAGAATCGAAGCTTCAGGGGTTCACTATATGTTCAGAATTATTCACAGGTTCTTTTGGGTTAGAGAAGCTGAGAGCCACAATGGTATAAAAATATCTCCTTTGAGTTATGCAAAGGTCCCTTTATCCATTCTGGGCTTTGATCAAGCTTTTGGACTTGCCTAAGCTTATCCCCGATCCTTTGGATTCTAAGTTGTGTCCAACAGCAAGCCGTAGGCAAAGACGAGTTTCGACACTTGGCGAGACTAATTATCAACACGGGATATTAAGCACGAGTTTTGCTATTTTCGGCCTTATCCTGGAAGAGGAAAGTTCTAACTTCTTGTAACTATTGGACTTAGGAAATTATGTGAACAAAGGGGGGGTTCGTCGTAACTACCGGAGGCAAAAGCAGTTAGGAAAAATGGCAAAAGTCGAGTTAATGGGGGAGAATAAAGGGATTAGACAGAACACGAGGGAGAACGCAGTACTAATAGGACCACTTCTGGGGGGCAATTCCAGCGCAGAGGCCATTCGGCGGAAATTCCCCGGCTGACATGAAGTACCGTAGGCGGTTCGTGGAAGACCCCGCCGGAATACCGAACACCCGTTCGACTGGGAGTTAAAATAGGCCCAATTAGAGGGAGTCGAATCTGCCCTCCATGGGTATGGCCTGCTAACATTAAATCGAACTGATGTTTTCGTGCCCATCGGAGTTGATCGGGAGTATGAGCTAGCAAAATCCGGATGGGTCCTCCGTCGCAGGCAGGGGGCGGCGCCTCAGACATATCAGGTGCTGGCCCAATCCAGGGAAGTTCGTTACCGGCCAAAAGGATGCGAGTCTGCTGATTTTGTTCATAGGAAGACGGCTGCCTGGGGAAAGCAGGGGGAATCGATGGCCAATCCAGATCCTCCGAAAGAAGGAGTTCATTAAAGGAAACCGGCTTGACGGTCTTGCCGCTTGGATCTATGGCCTCATGACGGTTGGATTGGGCCTCGGTCAAGTTGCCACAGGAAACCGACTTGTCTGCCTTACCGGCGTGTGCCCAGGTACTTACGAATGTCCATCGCCCTCCCAGAGATTCAAATCCCAATTGGACTATTGCTGCCCGAATCCGCTGCCAATCCAAGCGCCAGTCGTGGTTTCCCAAAATAAAATACACCCCTCGACGTCCCTGAAAAGGCTGAAACACGTTCGGAATCCAGTCCAGACAATCCATACTGTCCAAAAAATCGCCCGTGAACATCACCAGATCCGCCTCTAGCTGGGCGCAGAATTCCATGGCTTGGCGGAACCACTGTTGAGCTACTCTGCCGGTAAAATGCAGATCCGATAGATGCAGCAGTGTGAGTCCATCCAGTTGGCTGGGAAGCTGCGCTAATTGGATCTCTCGGCGGGTCAGTTGGAGCGAAAGGATTTCGTTTTGAGGTAGCCACACTAACGGATGGTGCCTGATTCCATTCTGAGCCGCCACCGGCAGAGAAAAGACTTCCTCTGCTTGGCTGAGAAGAACCTTCGGTGCTCGGTGAAGCAGCTGACGCCAAAGCCAAGCCCAAAGATTGCGCCCGGCTATCAACCAGCAACCTACCAGATAGGTTTGCCAAGGCCAAGCCAATTGGCTAAACCAGCCCCGCAAAACAGAATCTCCCACCCATGGGGATGGAATAGCAAGTAGTGCTTGCCAAACCAGTCCGGCTCCCAGCAATCCCCAGAGTAGCACACAACCAAGCGATAGCCCCCGGAGCAAGCTTTCCGGCCAAGCCCGGCCATGCATCCGATTGACCAGGCCGACCCAAAAGCTCGTATGGCCTAGCAGGGCAAACATCATCCCCAATAAAACTACGGAACTCATTCGTAAACTTTTCCCCCAGCATTATTGAAATATTTGGGGAACCTCAACTTTTATACTTTATTAACCCCACTTTTCCCATTTTTCGCAACTTCTTTTGTCTTCAGGAGTTACAGTGGAGCCCCCTTTTGTCCACCCAATTTCCTAACTCGAATACCCCAGGCCGTAGAAGATGCCTTTTTCATGGCAAGGCCCACAAGGGGCCAAAGCCGATGGCTCCACGGCTATGAGGCGCTGCTACCGGCTCGGAGGGGATCAGGAGACCTTTATTCTGTTATTCTGTGTGCTTTGAATTCAGCCCAATCTAACGGAGATCCGACTTTTGGGTGGGGCAGCCTCCATTGGAAGCAACATTTTCCTCCCCTGCAGAAACCGCCCTTGTCCTTCCTGCGAAAGCCTGGCTTCGGTTTACCCAAAACAACACCGAAAAGAAACTCTGCCCTCCCGCTTGCGTGGAAACAACTTCGTTCCCCTGGAAAGGAGATGATAAGGGAAGAGAACCGGCTGGCCCACAAAAATAACCCTCTCCTCCTACTGTCGGAAGTGTTACCATTTTAATTTACTTTTCCAGTTAATAGCAGGTTTCCCGAGGCTGAGGCCAGCTCATCCGGCATTCCGCAGGATTCGGGCGGGGTAATATATCCCCGACATTCCCTCTTAAGCCAGAGGATTGGCATTATTGTGTTTGAATTGCCTACCTTTTGAATTGCCTACCTAAAACCATCCTGCCCGGCAGAAACCGGATTTTGCCGGGGGTGGGGGGAAGATTGGTTTCCTTAGATTCTCCAAAGGTCGATGAAAAGCCTATTGGGTGCCTGCACGGGTAGGATAGCCATGTACCTGCTTGCGTACCCGCTATTGGGTGGTTTTAGGCCAGCAGGTTACCGCCAGCCTCCCGGGGCCGGCAAGCCCTATCTAGGGTTGACCATTCCCCAAGCATGCTTATAATGATGAAGGTTTTACTAACCGGCGTTTGCCATTTTTGGCCTTCTGCCAAAAGGAGAAAGCTTTACCTTTATACTAATTGGACTCAGAGGTTGTCTGCAAAGGAGGCAGCCAATCTTCCTTTTCCAAAGGCCGGTGAAGGTTCTGGGTAGCCAAGGTGTCCAAATCCTGGCCTGTAGCTGCTTCTGATGCTGGAAACAATTTGGCAGCCGAGCGAGCCAAACGCTCTTTTCAGACAGCCTCTTAGCTCGACTTTTGCCAATTTGGACCTAGCCCCAGAAGTACAATGCTCTAACTCCTTGTAAATATTGGAGTTAGGGAATTGTGTAGGTAAAGGGAGTCTTCGTCGTAACTGCTGGAAGCAAAAGCAGTTATGAAAAATGGAAAAAGTCGAGCTTAGGAAATTGGGTGAACGAAAGAGTGTTCGCCCTAACTCTGGGAGGAAAACCAAGTTAGAAAAAAATGGCAAAGTCGAGTTTTACTAGCGGGAGGTCTTCTTCCTGGCTGTAGAGCCTAGATGGTTTCTGCAGCCAGAAACATCCGGAAGGAGATATTTCGTGAGCGCTATTATCGAATTAACCGAAGAGAATTTTCAGCAAGAGGTGATAGAGTCGGATAAACTGGTGTTGGTGGATTTCTGGGCTCCATGGTGTGGGCCTTGCCAACGGATTGCCCCGATTGTAGAGCAATTGGCTGCCGAAAATCCTGGCAGTCTGAAAGTGGGCAAGGTCAACGTGGACCAGCAGCCCCAGTTAGCGGCTCAGTTTGGAATTAACAGCATTCCTACGTTAATGCTTTTTAAAAATGGTCGCGTCTTCCAGACATTGATCGGTTTGCAGCCGAAGGCCCGACTCCAAGAGGCCATCAACGCAGCCCTCGGCTAGCAGAGCCTCGGGGCACAAGGAATTGCCCCGGCTGGAAGACCCTTCAGATTTCAGCGGTGGAAGGTTTCCACCGCTCTTTTTTTTTGCGCAGAGCCTGGGAGGAGGTTGCCCACAGGGCTTAGAAATTGGAAATGCTCTCCAAGAAGGTTTGACCCGGTTGGGAGATCCATAGCTCCCCGTTGCAGGGTAATTTTCAGAAAGTCTCGGTTTTTAGTAATTGGCTCCAGAGCTGCTGGTAGGCTTGAACCATACGGTCTAGACTAAACTGCTGGCGTACTCGGCGCTGGTTTTCTTGGCCTAGATAGGCGGCCCAAGCAGGATCAGCGAGAATCCGGGCCAGCCGATCCGCCAATCCCACAGTATCCCCATAGGCAACTGTTTGTTGTTCATATAGGGGGCCTAGGACTTCTGCCACGCCTTCCACACGGGTAGCTACCACGGGCAGCCCACTGGCCATGGCCTCCAGGAGCACATTGGGCATCCCTTCCCATTGGGAGGCTAACACTAGCAGGTGGCTGGATGCCAAGATTTCCGGCACATCCGCTCGCGAGCCTACAAAATGGATTCGGTCGGCTAATCCTTGCCGGGCTGCTTCCTGTTGTAACTGGCTTCGCATCGGGCCATCGCCCACGACCAGCAGATCCCAATCGGCCAATGGCCTCAGCCACTGGCTAGCCGAGGAAATCAGCCAGCCAAATCCTTTTTGCGGCTCCAATCGGCCAATGGCCACAATCAGTTTTCGACCAGGCCGAACTCCTAGCTGGGTTAAATCCGCTCGGTTGGGCGACGGATAATTTTCCCAAGCGACCCCATTGGGAATGACCACAATTTTTTCTGGCTGAATACCGCCCTGAGCTATGGTGAAATCGGCCACCGATTGACTGACACACACATATCGATCCACCCACTGCTGGGTCCAACGATCCAACCACAGATGCCACCACGCAGCGCGTTCGGCCACGCGGATGCCCGAAACGACCACAGGACGCCGAGCAGATGCAGACGGCTGGTTGCCTTTTCCCAAGCTCCTCCTGGCCGCACATCGGACTGCAAAATTGGCATGAAACAAAAAACTCTGTACCAGCTCGATCCGATGCCGATAGAGCAGAGCCGCCAATTGGTGAAGTACCCGGGGTAGATGCCACCATCGCCGGGCAGCAAGGAAGTATGGCTGGATGCCGGCGGATACTAACATAGGTACACATGAAAGGACTCCTTCCGGCGGCCGAGGGGCTAGACTGACTACGATCGGTTCAAACCGGCTTCGGTCCAGATGGATCGCCAGTTGGGCCAAACAACGCTCTGCTCCACCCATACGAAGCTCTGTTATACAAAGGGCTATTCGCCAAGGACCTGGCACAACAAAACCCTCCCCCGATTTCTGACCGAACAATCGAAATCTCTGCTGAGTTTGGCAAACTCCAATGGTAGCTCTTCAGCCGACTAGAAGGGCACGCCATTTGCCCGGACGGGAGAGTCGGGCATTGAAGTCGGGAATGCTGTCTGCGAGGCCCAAAAGGCCGGGACTCGGCATGCTTTTCCTCTCAGCATAAGCTGGTATGTCTTTCCCCCTTGCTCGACTTTTACCGTTTTCCTTAACTGCTTTTATCTCCAAGAGTTACGTCGAAACCTCTTTGTTAACCTAATTTCCTAACTCCAATAGATACAAGCAGTTAGAACATCGATCTTCCAGGTGTGGAAGGCCCAAAATGGCAAAACGGAGCTCAGAGCCTCTCGGAAAAGCCAGGTTGGCTTATTCGGTTGCCAAGTTGTTTCCCACAGCAGGAAGGCTCCAGCTCAGATTTTAGTGAGTTTGGCTACCCAGAACTTTCAACGGCCGTTGGAATTTGGCATAAGGGGAGACTCTCTACGTCCCCTTTTCAGACAGCTTCTCAGAGGCAGGGGCTGGGGAGCTGTTAATCGGCCAGGAGCGTTTTTTGAGCCATTTAATCCATCCCCAGCCTGTAGCTGCCATCCCAATAAGCCCTAACCAGAACGTATTCCAACTGCCGGCCGAGAACTCCCAGGGGAGCCGTCCTGCACGCAAACTGCTAAAGGCCCAGCCGGCCACCAGGATCAACATTAGGCTGTCGGCTTCCCGGAACAAAGCCCGCCGCCAAGTAAAAGGCGAAGCCTGTTGAAATGTACCTTTCTGCTTGATTGGGCACTCCCCCTGCCGATCGCCGGCCGTTTTCTCAGCAGGTCCAATTCGCACTAAGAAGCTAGCTGGAAATTGGAATGGTGAGCTTTCCTGATGGATTTTGGACGGATTGGTTCTTCGATCGACGGTCCTATCAGACAGGAGGTGTGGTGTTTGGGAGCAACTCAGGGAGTTTGCCGGTATAAATGTATTTTTCCGGACAGACTCTAAGAAGTTATCTTGTGAAGGGCTTTTCCCCTCTTCCAACGGGTTTTTGTGCTGACCAGTGCATCCTGCAACATTGGGTAAAACGGGGGTTGGGGTGATTTTGGAGCTTCCTGGCAGAGCTTGGCTTGGAAGTGGGTTTATTGAAAAGTTGGGTGGGATTTCCGTTAGGGGTGTATTTTGCTTTTGTTTCGGTGGGATTAGAACGGCGATCGGAAGCAATCTCTCAAGAGCTTTTGGAAGGGGGAAAATGCTTCTTGGCACGGACTCTAAGGCAGCTTCTTCTGGCAAAAGTGCTGGGCAATAGGTGATCGTGGGCTTGGCCAACAGGGGAGGCATGCTGTTTTTGGGACCTATGCCCGATAGCAGCGGTATTCTGGGAATCCATCGGGCAGTACGGCGGCAGTAGTGGAGGTACTGGGGACCGAATCGGCCGAGCAGAAAATCCTCCTCCGCCAGCACGATGCTATGATAAAAAAATGCGCCCACTCCTGTAAAAAGCGCAACCCACCATGGCGGTCCCACCAGCAGTGCTAAACCGGCCCAGATCATCAGATTGGCCAAATACAGCGGGTTTCGCACATAGGCGTACATGCCGGTGGTGATCAGTTGACCGGTTTCGAAGGTAACCCCCCGGCTGGAAGTCCCTGGTCGCGCCCGGCCAGCCACATGCAACCGAATATATACCCCTAAACTGACCAAAATAATTGCTGCCAGGCAAACCAACTCGATGGGTTGGCTTGTGTGGGTGTCTGCTTGCCAGTAGCTTGCTAGGGCCTGGAAAAACAAAATCCCTCCTAAGGGACTAAATACCCAGCCACGATGTCGAAACATCCATCGGCCCCAGTGCACCCAGCGGGAGGTGGCAGAAGGAGAAATGGAAGGGCGCTGCTGGCCGCTTTGAGGCAACTGGCCTTCCCGGCTCTGCTGCCAGAGGCAATCCATCAGATGAGAAAGATGGGATTCGGATTGGTAGAGCTGGCTATTTTGTTTGCCCCCGATAGCTTTTCCGAGCAGAGGGGGAAAAGTGGAATTGCTTTGCCTGCACATGGTTATTCGGAAACGCTCAACGAACTGCCAGATTTTCTTCGGAATGCCGGGGGGAGAAATGATTGAGCTGGGAGGCTGCGCAGGCCGAGGTTTCCCACCGAACGAACCATCGGTTAAGCCAGCCGCCTGGTAAAAATAAACTGCTTACCAGACAGCCCACGGCTCCCCCGGCCAAGGTGTCGCTGAGAAAATGGGCGTTGGCCTCCAGACGTTGGCAGAGGACTAAAAAGGCCAACACCATAAAGATCCATCTTCCCCGGGGGTAAAGCCAGCCCAATCCCAGCGACCAGCCAGCCGCAGTGGCCACATGGGCCGAAGGAAACGACTGCCCATTGGTTCCACCGGTTAGCCCAGGCAAAATCCCAACAAAACTCTCCCAGATGGGTTCTGTAAGGATAAATGCTCTTGGCCGGGTTCGGGCAACCAGCAGTTTCATCCCGTCGGCTACCAGACCACTGGCTAGAGCCATGCACAAAGCCCGGACCAAAGGCCTCCGATGCGAAGGATCTAACTGATAAATTACCAGAGCTAGCAACAGGACCCCTACTCCATGTCCGAACCCTTCCGCCCAATTTAACAAACGCTTCAGCACTCCGGGGATTTGGTATCGGCTGGACTGGGGAGCCTGAGCGGAAGACCCATCTGGGTTCGGAGGAGGCGGGGGATATGAGGCACCAGTTTTCTGAGAGTGGATCCACCTAGCCAGGGGGCCATCCACTCCCAAAGCGGCCACTGCCAGCAGCAGAAAACAAAGCCCCGCCCTAAGGGCCGTTTTGGCACTCCACGTTCTACCCAACTTAATGTCTCTATTTTCTATATCCCCCCCATGGACTCCGGCCGCCGCTTCCATGCTGAATTCTCCGTCTTGCCAATGAAATAAAGCAGCTTTTTCCTGCGCCACTGTTGGCCTGTTTTGCTCGATTGAAAACCGCTCCCACTGGGAAGTCTAAACCGAGCAAAGTTTCAAGCAAACCCAAGCCGCATAAGCAAAACCTGTTCAGACAACGAATAACCCCTCCCTACAGGGCCGCTGTGATTCCTAGCTACCTTCGTTTTACTTTCAGCAGTTCTGCTAAAACTCCCTCTTAGCTCGAATTTTGCCAGTTTCTAAGTGAGGCAGTCCTTTGATGTCCTAACCCTTTGAAAATATTAAAGTTAGGAAAATTGCTGAACAAAGGATCCTTAAAACCTGACTCCTTGAAATAAAAGAGGAACCTTTGCATAATTCAAAGGGGATATTTTTATACCATGTTGGCTTTTCTCCCTAACACAACATATAGAGCTGCTAGCATTACAAGCACCTAATAGATAATAGCTGTCCGGATAGGGCAACCGAACGGCTAGAGAATTATATTCAGGATTTTGCAGAGGTTCCTATTTAAAAAGGTTAGAGTATTTCGCTACCAGGCGGAGGCAGAAATCGCTACGGAGAGCTTCTCCACATCCCACATCCTCGAAAAGTATCTTAAGTATCTTTTAACAGGATACTACCAACAGTTTCTCTTCCCACCAAGAGCTAAAAATAAACACCGTATCATTTCCGTTGAAAGAAAGACCCCTATCCTCTTCCATGGCTTGTTTTATTCCGATTTGACAGCGTCGGCTACCCGGGGCCCCTCCGAAGGCTTCGCTGTTATGCGCATTCTTTGAGGAGGTATTTCCCATCAAACGGTAGCAAATTATTGCCCCAAATAGGGGAATACCAAACCTTTCGTAAGATGCAAATTGTTAGTTTGGAGAAATTGGATTATTTAGGGAAGAGCACTTGGAAAATCAGAAAGTGTTTGGCTTCAGAAATTGTTTTGGCTATATTGCCTATTTTATCCATTCTGTGTTCTTCAACGAGCTTTCGGAATTTGCCTAAACGGATGTCCGAGCCCTTCAACCCCAAGTGGTGCGTAACAGCGAGCTACTAAGGTGGGCAGAGTCCCGGGACTATGGAAGCGAATGGATCAATGGTTTTAGGGAATGTAGGAAATCGAAGAGGTTGTCCTGAAAGTGGGATTTGTGCGGTTTCTAATGGGTTTTGGCCGACCGGCTCCTACCCTCGACACTGCTTAAAAACAGGGATTTTGGGAATTCTGGGGAATTGAGAGGAGGGAAACCTCCTTTCATCATAGAAAAACCCTCCTTTTGACCACACGATTTCCTAAGTCCAAGCATTTCAAAGAGTTGGAACTTTTCCCTCTTCGGCAGGAGTCCGAAAATGGCAAAACTCGTGCTTAGAAAATGCTTTTTCGAATTGCGTTCGAGGCCATTTCTCTATGGAACCTCTGAAAATTCTGAAGGAACCTCTGCATAATTCGAAAGGGATATTTTTACCATTTGGCTGTTCTGCTTCTAACACATCATATAGAGCTGCTAGCATTGCAGCGCCCAATAGATAGTAGCTGCCCAGGTAGGGCAATCGAACGGCCAGGGAATTAAATGTTTACAAAGTTCACTATATGTTCAGGATTTTGCAGAGGTTTCTGAACATATGGTGAACTATATGAACTTTTGGTTTTATGGCCGTCTGGTTTTCTTACCCGAACAACCACTAGATAAGGGACCCAGCGACGCTGGTACCTTATATGTTGGATTAGAGGTACCGGAACCCAAAATAGTATAAAAATATTTCCCTAGAGTTATGCAGAGGTGCCAATAGTAATCTCAGGGTGGCGAATCCCACGTGCCAGCAGAGTTGGGGTACCCTGTTTCCAACCACCTAATCGCCTAAATGGGCTGAGAAATGATAACATTGCTTTCCAATCAAGCTCCCCAGATGTAGAAAGGTGCAGTAGGGGGCTGGGGGAGGAGGCCGTCCGGTGAAAACTCTTTTTTATTCGCCTATTGGGGTGAAGGGGTGCTAACCAGCTTTTTCTCAAAGGTGCCGTCGGAGCCCAAAAGGTTTTGGAAACCGCCTTCGGCCAACCACTGTTTGGCCTTCTGGTCGCCCCGCAGATAGGCGTGCCAAAAGGCGGTGGACCCGGCGCAGATAAGCCGATGGAAGACGGCATCTTTTTCCCGGTCTCGGCGGAAGGCTAAAAGGCCTCGACCTGTAGCGGGGAAGCCGGCCAAGCCGGGTGCCCGACCGGAAAAGATCATATGGTCGCCGCCGGTAAAAATCACTAAATACCGATCCGCCGCATTTCCCGACAGATCAAAGGGCAGCCGGCGATCTTCTTTGCGGGTCTCGCCAATAGGACTATCGTCTTCTGTGCCAGTCATATAGAAGCAGGGGATAGCGATTTTTTGCCAGGCTTTTTCCCGTTGGGCGGATCGCTGAGGTACCGGCGGACTCATTATTAGGGCAGCTTTAATCCTCGGATCGGCCTGAGAGATTTCCCGTCCAGCTGGTAAGACAATCACTTGTCCGGCCACGAGCAACGTGGTATGGGCCCCGAAGGAATGACCGGCCATACCGATCCGCTTGAGGTCTAGTCGGTCTTTCAGGGGGCCTTCTTCGGTCTGGACTTTTTCCAACCGATCTAGCACAAACCGTACATCTGCCGCCCGATCCATGGCCGCCCGAGGGGTTTTGGCAGCTTCTTTGAGGGCTTTGAGCGGTTCGGGTTGCCCTCGCCAGACCGATTCGTCGCTGCCGGGATGTTGCAGATGGATGCAAACGTATCCATGGCTTGCCCAGTGGTGCCCTAGATACCCGGCAGCCTCTCGACTGCCACCTAATCCGTGGGAAAACAGGATTATCGGCAGCGGGCCGGGCGCTGGCCCGCCCTGCTGAGTCGGATAGTAGACCTTGACCGGGATCGTGCGGTTTCGGTTCTCGTCGCGCCAATCGGCCAGGAACCATTCGACCTGAAAAGGCCCTGGAGCTGCATAGGGAACTTTGTCCTGGGGTGTATCCTTCCTTTCCTGGATTTCCATCAGGGCTTTTCCTTGGTTCTTCTGATCGGCCTGCAACCAACCTTCAACGCCCCACAAACAAATCGCCGCTTCGACTCCGAAAAGTATTTTGCGAAAACATTTGCCCATAGAAGCTTTTCTCCTATTTCTCAGGTAGTCCAGTGCGCAGAAAGTTAGCTACCCAAACCTGACTATGAGAACTCAATCGGCTGGTACACAAAGGCTCCCCTACCCCTTCGCTCACAGCCCATCCAGCCAACGAGAAGCCGAGGCACATTTCTGCCTCAGAGGTTATTCTGACATTCGGATTTTGTGGGTTTCTGATGGGTTTTGAGCTGCACGGGCCTTCCAGCGAAGGTGTTGGATTTAAGGATTCTAGGGAATTCAGGAAAGTAACTTGGTTTTTCTGGTAGAAGGCCTTCGGCAGTGCCTAAGTTAGAGTTTGGTCATTGTTGGCTCCCCTTGGAAGAGCAAGGTTCTAACTGCTTGTAACCATTGGAGTTAAGAAATTATGTGTGCAAAAGCCCCCTTTGTGTGCTGAATACAGGAAACAAAACAACTTCGGAATCTCTGCATAATTCAAAGAGGATGTTTTTATACCATTTTGGCTTCTTCTGGGGTTACCAGCGGTAGCACCCAATAGATAGTAGCAGTCCAGGGTAAGACCACTGAACATTTAGAAATCGAAAGTTTACAAAGCACACTATATGTTCATAATTTTACAGAGTTTCCCTCAGTGAAAAATGGCAAAAGTTGAAGGAAGAGGAGTTTGGCTGAGTATGGCAACATCTGGGGAGCTTGTGGCCGAGTGGGCCGGCAGGCAAATATATCTATACATCAACAGATGTCTCTAAACTCTTTTCGGCCGTTGGTTGCCTACGGAGAGACTGGTTCGGCTTTTCGTTTGGCTTTAGGTTTTGGTTTGGGTTTTTCGGCTTTGGGTTTGGTCTCTGGAGCTTTCAGGACAGGTTTAGTGGCCGGCTGGGTGAGCGGTTCGCCGTCCAGGGGTGGCTCCAGTTTCGATAGATCCACACCAAACCGAGCTAAAATCGTTGGCGCAATATCCTGGCGCATGCCGTCCCGTTTTACTAACGGATCATTAGTGGCCAAAAAGATATATGGGGCATAGCTATGGCTGGTTTTATCTTCGTCGAATCCGTGGTCTGCGGTTACATAAATGAGCGTTTTGTCGTATAGGCCTAATTGTTCCAGTTTTTCGATGATTTTTCCGGTCCACTTGTCATTGGAGATCAGGGCGGCATTGTATTGTGGGGAGTTTTCGCCGTGTTTATGGCCTAGGTGATCGACCTCGGCAAAATGGACGAAGAAGAAGAACGGCTTGTCTTTGTATTTTTCCAGGAGTTCGATAGCCCGGCTGCCCACCTTTTCATCCAACATCAGGCCGTATTCCCAGACGTCGCAACTTTTGTGCATCGTGTAGTATGGTGATCCATCGAAGACTACATACTGGACGCCGTCTTCTTCGACAATGCGGCCTTCTATTTTGGGTTTGGGTTTCGGGTTGGGCTGTGCTTGGGGTTGAGGTGGAGTTTCGGGTTTTTCTTTGGCCAGTTTGGTTTTTCGTTTAGCCTCGGCCTTTTCGAGCTGTTTTTCGACTTCCTCCAGGGGCTTTTTCCAGGGGGGCCGGATTTCGCCGCAGTGGGCGGATTTGCCAATGACAGCCACGCAAGCAAAATCTTGGCCAAAATGCTTCTTGAGCCGCTCAAATACGCTCAAGCCTGCAGGCACATCCCGGAATCGGCCGTTGCTATAAACTCCGGTAACTTCCGGGTGATAGCCGGTTAGAATCTGAGTCCAGCCCGCCTTGGTGTCCGTGGCACCGGTAATGACATCGATATGGACCAAGGCGCCTTCTTGCTGGAGCCGTTTGAGCGTCGGCAGCTCCCCCCGCTCCAAACACTGCAACACATGGTCCCGCTGGGCCCCGTCCCAACCGATCAAGATAATGTTTCTAGGTGGACCTTCTCGAGCAGGCTTTTTAGCTTCTTCCGGCCAAGCCGCCGGCATCCAAAATAAACCTCCCAATAGGCCCACTAGAGCCAATACCGCCATCCCTACCACCAGTCGCTTCATGGCAGTACCTCCTCGAAAAAAGACCAGATACTTTTTTGGAAGCTCTGCAAAATTCTGAACATGTAGTGAACTTTATGTACTTTTGAATCTCTCGCCGTTCCGTTGTCCTACCAGGCCTCCTACTATCTGTTGTGGGCTAACAATCCTAGCGCCCCTATATGTTGTGTTACAGGAAGGATCTGCCAAAATGGTATAAAAATATCCCCCTTGAATTATGCAGAGGTTCCTTTTTTCTTGCGTGCAATCCCACAGCGGTCCTTCAACGCGACTTTTGCGATTTTCCCGAACTTGGGTTGTTTCCAATAGTTAAAACCTCCTTTTATCTCGACTTTTACCATGTTTTGTAACATCCTTCATGTCAAGGAGGTGGGCTTTGAGGATTCTTTGTTCAGCAAATTTCCTAACTCCAATATTTTCAAAGGGTTAGGATATCCAAAGGGGGTGCGCCCTGGAAAATTGGCAAAAGTCGAGTTTATTTCCCTACTCCAGTAGTTTACTCCAATAGTTACAAGAAGTTAGAGCATTCCCCTGTCGGGGGAGAGCAAAAATGGCAAAAGGCGAGTTCCAAAAGGTTAGACTTTTTGGCAGGTTGTTTTCGGCGGGCTGTCTTTGGGTCAGTGTTTCCCTAGTGAAGTGGATACTTTCCCCACGGTAGGCTGACAACCAGGGAATATAAACCCAAATGTTTTCCAAAGGTTTCGCTCTGGAGCAGTGGTGGTTGCAAGCTCGGCTTTTGCCATTTTCCATAAGTCGTTTTGTTTCCGGTAGTTACGACGAGCCCTCCTTTTGTTCACACAATTTCCTAAGTCTAATAGTTACAAGGACTTATAGTTTTCCCCTTCCGGCAGAAGGCCCAAAATGGCAAA
>JANXAQ010000072.1 GCA_025062105.1 Thermoguttaceae bacterium | reverse complement strand
GGCTGAGGCCCGGCCACCCTCTCCCGCGGCGGGGAGTGGGTATTTTTTTCTGGATCCCTGCTTGCGCAGGGATGACAGCTGGACCAACCGAAGGCAGAGGCCAGAGGGCAGAGGAAAAAAGATCACGCCTCTCCTCTCCGTGGGCTCGCTGTTATACACATTTTTGGGAGTTATTTCCCATTCGAACGGCAGCAAATGGTTGCCCCAAACAGGGGAATAAAGAACCTTTCTAAAGAAGCTCATTGCCACTTTGGAGAAATTGCACCATTTAGGAAAGATCACTTCCAAGAGCAAAAAGGGCGTGGTGTCAAAGATTGTGTTAGCTAAATCGCCTATTGTATCCATTCTGCGTTGTTGAACGAGCTTTTGGCAGTTGCCTAAAGTGAAGTTCGAACGCTTCACCGCCAGCTTCTGTATAACAGCGAGCCTCCGTGGTAGGCCGGCGGAGCCAAAGGCGACGCCGGGTGAGGGGAAATAAAAATGACTTCCTTACAAACGTGGCTGTATGTTCTGGCTTCCACGGTGGAAACCGCTCTGCGGAGCATAGCAGGTGATGGGGAGCTCTAATAGCTTCTCTCTGTAAGGGAAGATCCAGGCTTCTAGGAGACGGCCTCTTGGCAGACGCCTCCTCTTCGGAAAAGCGGTACACTCAGCCCAGCCCGCATTCCCGCTTTCCCCGGAGGGAGTATCAGACAACGCCATTTCTCCCGGCAATCCGGCAGAAGGGGAAACCTTGGCCGGAGCTAGTTTCCGCCGAGCTAGAATGGCAAAAAAGCTTTTTGTCAGCAAAAAATATTCCCCCTGCCTACTGGTGTGGGGAACACCAGCGGTTTCGGCATGCTGCAGCTTAGACTAGGTGATCGAGGCTATTGGCTCTACCATACCAAAGAAGTGGATGAATAGTGGCCATTGATTTCGGCACGATGCAGACCCAGTTGGCCTATGGGGATTTGCGCACGCAACGACCGGAGCTAATGCGTTCGAGTCAGGATGAGCGGCTGTATATTCCTTCGTTGGTTTACTTGGCCGAGGGATGGCCGACGGGTTTTGGGCGAAGAGGTGGCTTTGGAATTGACGAAGGATTCGATGGGTTGTTTACTTCAGCCGCGCAAACGGCAGTTGCTGCAGCTTTGGGTTCAGGCGGGCAATTGCCAGCAGTCCACTTCGAAGAAGTAGCTTGGTCTGCTTATTGGGTGGGCTGAGCGGGCGATGTCGGGAGATAGCCGGGTTCTATCAGAACTTTCCTAATGGACTGAAGTTGACTATTCTTGAAACCATTCTTGAGGA
The DNA here is from genome assembly GCA_025062105.1 of Thermoguttaceae bacterium. Taxonomy (GTDB): domain Bacteria; phylum Planctomycetota; class Planctomycetia; order Pirellulales; family Thermoguttaceae; genus JANXAQ01. The sequence continues at coordinate 8,172 of JANXAQ010000072.1, read as the reverse complement.
CACGTCCCGGAGCTCAGAATGGCTTTTGGGCCTATTGTGAGGAGCCAGCAGAGGTTTTGGCTACAAGCTTCGTGTTTACCGGCAGATAACCATAGAGGGTCTCTTGGCCTCGGAGCACGTAGAATTTCACCGGGCTAATGCGTGCCAGATCCGGGCGCTGAAGCACATATAGGACATTTTCCAAGGAAATGGTCTCCCAGATGTGCATACCGACCAGCACATCGCCGGCTAGAATCCCTTGTTCGGCTGCTGGGCTGTCGGCACGTACTGCTGCTACTAGCAAGCCCCCTCGGTATCGGGTTTTATATTGTTGTTTGAAGGTTTCCGTAGGGATGGGTCTTAGCTCCAGGCCAAGAGTTTCCCAAATAATCCCACTGGGACCGTTGTGCCGCGGATGAACCGCCAAAGCAATCGCTGTTTGCAGGGTTTGGCTGTCGCGTTGAATGACCAAGGGGACGCTCTCTCCTGGTTTTCGCTCTAGGAACATCCGGTAGAAGTCTAGAGAGCGGGAGATTTTTTCGTTACCAACCCCAGTGATCAGATCGCCGGGTTGCAGACCTGCTTGGGCGGCGGGACTACCTGGTTCGATTGCTTCGATTCGTACGGCCTGTTGGCCAGGCACTTCGGCCACTTTCAGCCCGTGCCATGCCTGCTGCTGGGTATATTCCGCCAAAAGACGGCTGGCAGCTTCGATGGCCTTATTGACCGGAATAGCAAAACCGATCCCCTGCGCACCGGCTCGCACCGCCACATTAATGCCAATCATTTCACCATCTTCGTTCAGCAATGGGCCGCCGGAATTTCCAGGATTTATACTCGCATCGGTTTGGATAAGGTCCTCGTAGTATTGGGCTTCAGAAACTTGGACGGCCCGATGCAGAGCACTGATAATGCCTCGGGTTACCGTGTGCTCATAGCCATAGGCGTTTCCCACGGCAATGACGGTTTCCCCGGGCAACAGATCATCAGACCTGCCTATGGGGATGACGGCCATAGGCGTAGGGGGATCAATTTTGATGATGGCCAGATCCGTTTCTGGATCCCGAGCAATCAGTTTGGCAATATAACGGTTGCCGTCGGCTAGAGTAACTTGGATTTCTTTCACGCCGTCAATCACATGGTGGTTCGTGAGGATATAGCCGCGGGGATCGATCGCCACGCCGGTTCCCATGCCGTTGACCCGTCGGACCCCTTCCACACCGTTGCCGGAAGCCTCCGGAGCGGTCAGGGTCTTTTCACCCCGGATATTGACCACGGCAGGTCGGGCCCGTTGCACAGCTCGGACAATGGGGGACATTCGGCTAGAGGAGGCTTCGGCACCCAAAGCCTCCGTAGCCAAGCCCCACAAGCAGATACCTACCAAGGTTCTCCACCAGCTTGGCATGCCAGAAGAAAGCTTCATTGCAGGTCGGGTAGGCGGAAAGAAGTAACAAGGGGTTGTACTTTGGCAGTAGCCCCGGATGGTTTTGATCGGCCCCTGGGCGCTTGGGTCAAAGGCTAGCTTCTTAGAGGAGAAAAATTCCCCTTTTGAAGGGGATTTCCCTCCTATTGGTTTGACGGTAGGCAGAGTCCAGCCCGACCCGAAGGCAGGCCCCTAACCCAGACTTCCTCTTCCAAAAAACCATCCGGGAGAAAATAACTCCTTGCCTACATCGGTTTTTCCTGCCCAATCCCTTCAAAGCGGCTGGTAATCCCTGTATAAATTCCCCAATTTCTCACTTTGGCCCCGAAATAAGTCAATCTGGACAATATAAATAAAATGGACAATATAGAGAAATTAGAAGAGGAACATCCTTTCCCCTCTCCTGCTTAAAGGACTTTTTTCTTAGAAAAAAGAAAAGACCTCCCACAAATCCGATCCATAAATAGCGCCTTGCGCCCCCAGAGCAGAGGACTCTCGAGGAAGATACTGTTATTCGGCCGGGTCTTCGGCCATGTTACAATCGGGGGATTGTTAACCCCCCATCTACTAACAGCACTTGGCCCGGACTATACGGCAACTCGCCCCGAACCAGCATGGCTACTGCTCGACCGATATCTTCCGGTTGGCCCCATCGGGCCTGCAGGCAAAGCCCCTGAGCCAGAAGTCGATCGTATTTGTCCCGGACCGGCGCTGTCATATCTGTCTGGATGATCCCAGGCCGAACTTCATAGACTCGAATGCCGAACTCGGCCAACCGGACTGCCCACAATTGAGTCGCCATAGCAAGGCCAGCTTTCGAGACACAATATTCACCACGATTGACCGAAACGACCGTGGCGGAGATAGAACCAATATTGACAATGGTCCCTTGGTAAGAGGGGTTCTGCTGACGTTGGTGGATCATCCATCGGGCCACTTGTTGAGTGAGGAAATAAGGGCCTTTCAGATTGACGGCCAGCACCTGATCAAAGCTTTCTTCGGAGGCTTCCAAAAGATCTGCTCGTACTGGGGGAGCAATGCCAGCATTATTGACCAGCACATGCAATCGGCCAAACCGCTGCTGGACCGCCTCGACTAATCGGGTGCGATCGGCCGACCGGGCCACATCTGCTTGAAAATAGGCTACTTGCCTGCCTTGGGCTTGAAGTCGAGCTACAAGCTCAGCCACGGCCTCGGGCGGGCGAACTCCACACAAGGCTAAATCCAACCCCTCTTGCAGCAATGCCTCGGCAATTCCCAGGCCGATGCCTCGGGTGCCGCCGGTAACCAAAGCCACTTGATTCTCAGGCATTTTAGGAACCTTGTCAAAATCCTGAAGATCAGGGGGACTTTATAGACAACATGTAAGCCCAACTTTTACCATTTTTCCTAATTTGATTGGACTCCAACAGTTATGACGAAGCCTCTGTTTGTTCCCACATTTTTCTAAGGCCAATAAGTTTAGGGAGCTAAGACTTTCCTCCTTCGGCAGGAGCACGAAAACGGCAAAACTGGGATTTGCTGGTTCTCCAATATTATGGTTTGACGCTGATAAGTTGCTTGGGAGAACGATTCTACCTAAAGCTAGTCCGAGGCCGGGAAAGCAGCCGGCTGGGGAAAACCTGAGGAACGTCTGAAGAACATGAACATATCGTGAACTATATAAACCTTCGATCCTATCTCCGTTTGGTTTTTCCCACCCGAACAACCACTATCTATAGAGCCCTAGCTAGGCCAGCACCCTATAAAGTGGGTTAGAAGCACTGGAACCCAAAATGGTATAAAAATATCTCCATCGAATTCTCCAGAGGTTCCCATTTACTCCGGTGGGCTAAAAGTGTTCCAAATGAGAAAACGCCAACCCCAGACACTTCGTAGTTAAAGGTGTCTCGGATTGGCGTTTAAAGCAAGAGGGGGGTGCTCACTTGTGAGCCGGTCTGGGAGATGGGCGGAGGAGATTTGCCCCCGTCATTACCATCTGCCAGACAGTGCCCAATTGACCGACGGATGTACACGAGTGAATCGCCCATCCTAGATTAGAAGTGTGGCCTCTTCAAGCCGAACCACTCTGGCTCTCTGCATTCCAGTAGTAGAGCAACTGCCGGTAAAGGCCCTGCTAAAAAGCATTTTCTAGAAGGCAAGCAGGTCCACTAAATTCTCTAGATTCCCAAAATCCCTATTGGTAAGGAGTGCCGAGGGGGCCGGTGAGCAAAAACCTATTGGAAACCGGCCAAATCCTTAGGTAAGGAGCGGTTCTTAGGGTGGGTTAGAAGCGAAGTGTTTCCTCCAGACCGAGCAATTCTCGGAGCCGATGCTGAATGATCTGTTCCCGGGAGGATTGGCGACGCTCAATTGTTTCTCGGAGACGGCGCAGTTCTTCCTCCAACCGACGTACCTCCAAAAGCCGACGCTGTTGACGGATCTCAAAATGTTTGGCCACCAAGGATTCCAATTCTTTACGGATACGTTCTTTTTCCGGCTCTGGAGCCCGGCGATATTGCATAGCTAACCGATGAGTTGCTTCTTCGAGTTCTTCGTCGGCCCGGAGTAAATGGAACATTTCTGGATCGGCCCGTTGGAGGCGTTCCCAATCTGGCCGGGGCGGCATGGGGGGGCCAGGTGGACCTTCTCGGGGTCCCACCGGAGGTCGATCCGGTCGCTCTGGCCGATCCGGTCGTTCTGGCCGATCCGGTCGCTCGGGTCGCTCCGGACGCTCCGGAGGCTTTGGTCCGGGCCGACCTTCCCAGTCCCAGTCGACTTTACCTTCCGGTCGAGGGGGCCGAACCGGTTTTTCTCGTTCCTGTTTTTCCGGTCGATCCGGTCGCTCTGGCCGATCCGGTCGCTCGGGACGCTCCGACCGATCCGGACGCTCTTTTTCCCTCCAGAAAGGTCGATCTGGTTCATCCCATTCTTTCTCCCGAGGGAAGGGACGTTGCCGGGGACCGGGCCGTTCCTTTTCTCCAAAAGACGGCTTTTCTGGTTTTTCTTTCTCCCAAATAGGCGGTTTTTCCGGTTTTCCTTTTTCCCAGATAGGAGGTTTTTCCACCGGGGGTTTTTCCGGTTTCTCCTTCGGGAAAGGTGGTTTTTCCTTTGGGGGAAGAGGAGGTTTTTCAGGCTTTTCTTTCTTTTCTTTTTCCCAGACAGGCGGCTTTTCCTTATCCACAGGCGGCTTTTCCGGTTTTCCCTTTTCCCAGAAATGGGGCGGTTTTTCCGGTTTCTCCTTTACCCACGGGGGTTTTTCCGGCAGCTGCTTTTCTTCATCGGCCCATAGCCGATCCGTTGTAAGCCAACCGGCCAATAACACCACCATCAATAACTTCAACCAGCAACTGGACCTCATCGCTCATGCCCTCCTGTGAGAAAAAGATACGAAAACAAATGAAACTGGTTCCGCTCTGGAAAGCAGGAAAAATCCAGTACCTCCCGGAGTGGGGCACTTACCTTGGTAATTCAAACCTTAACAAAATCCAGTATCTTCGGAACAGTTGCCGTACTTTCCGACCACCAGCCTAGTTTGGACAGTAAACCACTCCAAGCGAACCCTCGGTGGGAACTGGGGGGATTAGTTTTTGGACGACTTAGCCGAAAGTAAGTCCCCCTATCGTCATCCCCCCAAAGCGGGGATCCAGAATATGTTTAGCTTTCGTGGTTTCCCACTGATACGGAAAAATCTTACATTCCCGCTTGTGCGAGAATGACATGTTAACGCTTGTAGGCCCAAAACCAGCATTTACTTCATTTGCGGAAACACGGCCTTTTTGGGAAAAACCGGTTGCTTACAACATCTCTTGCTCCAACTCGGTTTGGATTTCTTGGATTTTTTCTCGAATCCCGGTGAAGGGGTCGTTCTGGAACAGGCCGTAGCCTTCGATCTGCCGGGATATTTGTTCGATCGACAGGATGGTCTGTTCCCACTGGTCATCCCAGGAGAATGTTGGCAGGTTGCCCGAGGGGGGAACGGTGGACACATTGGCGGGTCCAGGTGCGTTTGCCACTACCTTTTCTGCGGACCAAGCAGACTGACTGCTGGTGGGGCAGGGGGAGGATTTGGTCTGGAGGGCCCCAGAGAAGGTGCTGCTAGTGGACTGGGAGGCTTCGTGGGGATTAGTCAAAGTTAGCCCTATTTGGTTTGTCCCCTCTGAAGCGGGTTGCGCAGTCCACCAAACCACTAGTCCACCACTTACTAAGGCAAGCCCTCCCACCGCTGCTACTACCCATCTGAACCATCTTGTTCTGGAACTGGCGTTTGCAAGCTCGACCTGGCGGCAGCTTGGCCTGGGCGCTGAAGCCGTTGAAGATTCCGAAGGCTGTTTCCAGGCTGGTTCGGGCAGGCTTTGCTCTGAGGCATCCAGCAGTCGGCCAAAGGCTTGCCAAACCTCTTGCCACTGGGCCAGTTCGGCATCCAATGACTCTGGGTGTTTTTCTGTCTGCCCAGCCGATTGGGCTCTCGGCTCTCCCGCACCCGGAGTAGTGGCTATTTCTAGCCTTTTTTGAAGGTCTTCCATTGGGCTGTTCATACGGTTGTACCCCCTTGGACGGCGGCCGACCTGCATCTCTTCCATTGGTATCTCTTCCATTGGTATCTACATACCGGCTTTTTCCTACAAGATGTGATATGGCCTTCCCGACCAGTTTCCCCCCAACATATTGTGGCTCCGAAAAGATGTGTAGATACCAATGAATCTCCTTGGAGGGATTCGCCTACTGCTGGGTTAGAATAGTTTTTCCCCCAGGATTTTTCGCAATTTTTCTAATCCCCGATGACAATGGCTCAGCACGGTATTTAATGGGACCTCCATGGTTTGTGCGATTTCCGAAAAACTCATCTGGCCATAATAGCGCAGGAGCAGGACCCGGCGCTGGGCCGGGGAAAGCTGGTCTAGGGCTCGGTGTACCTGTTGGGCTGCCTCCTGGGCCATGGCCGCTACGACCGGATCACAGTCCGCCTTAGCCGGTTGCTGGACCGTCCAATCCTGCTCAGATACGGTTTTATCTCGACCATTGCGGCGAGCCAGGTCGCAGACCAAGCGGTCGGCTATCCGGACCAAATAGGCGCGCAAGCTCCCCTGGTCTTGGTACCGGTTCCGGGCCTGCCAGGCTCGGAGAAAGACCTCTTGGGCCAATTCGTCGGCCAGATCCGCACGTCGAAGCTGGGCTAAGAGGTATCCCCGAACCGCCCGGCCATGCTCCCGGACCCAGCCTTCAAAACGCTCTTCGTGGCTAGCCGGTTCAGGAGGAACTTGCATTGCTATCTTCTTTAACGCTCCAGAGGCCGGGGTTATTGCAGACAGACAAACAATTTCGGCGTGGAACAGAAAAGCCTTTGGGCTTACGCGCAACAGACCCATCAGATGGGGGGCAGACAGAACGCTCCGGTGGTGTGATTATAGGCGGAATGGCAGAGCTTTGTCGGCAATATCTTTTCGGCACCAGGCGCCGTCCCACCGGATGCATTTAACCGCCTGATAGGCATACAGTTTCGCCTGAGCCACGGAATCGCCCAGGGCGGTAACCCCCAGGACACGGCCGCCGGCGGTAACGATCTGACCTTCTGGGGTTAAGGCGGTGCCGGCGTGGAAGATTTTCGTATTCGGCACGTTGGCTGCCTCGTCCAAGCCCCGAATCGGGAAGCCTTTTTTGTAGGCGCCGGGATAACCGGCGCTGGCCATCACCACACAAACGGCTGGTCTGGGGTCCCACCGAAGTGGTTCGATCCGATCCAGCCGACCTTCTACGGCCGCCAGCAGGACCTCGGCCAAATCGCTCTGCAATCGCATCATTAACGGCTGGCACTCCGGATCGCCAAACCGCACATTATATTCAAGGACTTTAGGGCCTTGGCGGGTGATGATCAGCCCAGCATACAGCACGCCTCGAAAAGGCCGACCGGCCCGATGCATGGCATGCACCGTAGGCACCAGGATATGCTCTTCGATCCAGTGCAGCATGTCGGTCGGCACGACCGGAGTGGGACTATAGGCGCCCATGCCGCCGGTATTCGGGCCTCGGTCCCCGTCGTAAGCCGGTTTGTGGTCCTGGGCCGGCGGAAGGGTAACCAAAGTGCGGCCGTCGGTGATCGCTAGCACACTGGCCTCTTCGCCATGAAGCCGCTCTTCTAAGACGACCCGTTGGCCAGCCGTCCCAAATTCTAGTTCGTTGCCAAGCCGATCCAATGCCTGGAGGGCTTGCTGACGATTTTCGCACACAAAGACCCCTTTGCCGGCGGCTAGGCCGTCGGCTTTGACGACAACCGGCTCGTCTTCTCGGGCGGTCAAAAACTGGACGGCTTCCTGTCGGCTGGCAAAGGTATGGAACTCTGCCGTAGGCACCGCGGCCGATCGGAGCAAATGTTTACAGAAGATTTTGCTCGACTCCAATTCCGCTGCTGCCTTGGTGGGGCCGAAAATCTTTAACCCCTCCTCGGTAAACAGATCCACAATCCCGGCTGCCAGCGGCGCCTCCGGACCGACTACCGTCAGGTCGATCTTTTCCTGCTTGGCGAATCGGACTAGCCCGGCCAGATCATCCGCTTGAATGGGAACATTTTCCGCATCGATCGCTGTACCGGCGTTGCCCGGAGCTACAAAAACCCGATCGGCCAATGGGCTTTGCCGAAGCTTCCACGCCAACGCATGTTCCCGCCCACCACTGCCAACCACCAAAAACTTCATCCTCCCGGCTCCTTGCAAACCCATGTTTCCGCTGGATCCTGTCAGTGCAGGGGATTTCCCCCCGGCTGCCAAACCCTGCTTGGCTTGCCCGCCTCTGGC
>JANXAQ010000219.1 GCA_025062105.1 Thermoguttaceae bacterium | reverse complement strand
ATGAGGTCCGGATGGTCCAGGGCAGCTACATCTTTAAGAAAAATGGCGTTGAAGTGTCCCGGGGGTGTATCTCGGCTGATTTCGGCACCTCGGATGACCAGAATATCCCGGCTTACCGCTTCGCCCACCAAAAGCTCATACGGCCGATTATGCTGGGTGGGGATATCGTCCTTATGCGGTTGGTATTCAACATGGTCGGTAATAGCAATGACATGCAGCCCTTGTCGCCAGGCTTCTTTGGCTCGGACCGGCGGCCAGACACTGCCGTCGGAAAAAACCGAATGCATATGGAAGTCGCACACAAGCGTCTGATAGCCCGGCAGATCGGGAAACCGGATTTCCTGCCGAACGTCTTGGGCTTGGACCGCCAAGACCAGCCCAAACCACACTACCCCCAGTATCCCACATCGGACAGATCGGAACATAAGTAGGCTCCTTGAAAAGTAGGGATCAAACAAAAAGCAGCCGTATGTATTATGGAATCTCTTTTCGGGGTAGCGAGATGGTATCAATTTCAGGGAAACGAAGATCAGTTTCCCGATGTCCGACCTTGGCAGGCCGCAAAGCAAGCCGTCTCACGGTAGGGTAGGGAGGGGATGGTTAGGCTTTGTGCATGGCCAGATAGACTTTTCGGACTGCCTTGATGATGTCGGCCAGATCGTCGTCGGTGTATTTGGGGCCGATAACAGGACCGCCGAACCGGTTCAACATATCAGCGGTTCGTGGGAAGGCGGCTGCGCCGTATTGGATCTGCTGACCCCACTGGCTCTTGAAGGAAGGCCAGTCAGGATGGATGGTCCGTTTTTGTTCCACCCGGGCATCGGCGGGCAAAAAGACGGAACCGGCCGGGCCAATCGCCGAGATGCCTTCGGCTCGCAAAGCCCGCAGGAATTGATCCCGGCGCTGGCGATTGCCCATATCAATCATCACCACATAGCCGAGATCGCCTTCGGGGCAACCGGTCTTCCGGAATTTAATGCCAGGTAGGTCCTGAATGCCCTCTTTTACCTTTCGAGCATTGGCCCGCAGATTGTTGCAGATGGTATCCAGTTTACGCAGTTGGGCCCGGAGCACCGCCGCTGTCAGTTCGCTCATCCGGAAATTGCAGGAAGCAAAACTGCTCAGCACTCCCCGGCCGATCGTTTCATTAAAGCATCGGTCAATTCCACCTACATCATGAAACCGAAAGGCCCGTTCGTAAAGCACCGGGTCATTGGTAATCACCGCTCCTCCTTCGCCGGAGGTAATGGTTTTGCTTAGTTGGAAGCTATTGATACCGATATCGCCGATGGTCCCCACATGTTTGCCTTTGTATTTTCCGCCCACGCACTGGGCCAGGTCTTCCAGCACTCGAATTTTATGTTTCCGGGCAATAGCCATAATGCGGTCCATGTCACAAATGCCGCCTTGCAGGTGAGCTACGATGATCGCCTTGGTACGGGGCGTGATGCGACGTTCCAGGTCCTCGGGGTCGATGCCGAGCGAATCGTCGATCTCGGCAAAGACCGGCAGAGCACCGCATAGCACAATGGCATCATAATCGGCGTACCAGTTCCAGGCCGGGCAGATGACTTCGTCGCCGGGGCCGATTTCCAGGGCAGCCATGGCCGCATACAGAGCTGTTGTTCCTGATGTAACTCCGATCACATACTTGGCACCCAGATATTTCGCGTATTCCCGTTCGAACTGGGCCACTTTGCCGCCCGCATGCCGGAAGGGATTCCGTGAGTCGATCACTTCGATCAATTCCCGTTTTTCTTCGTCGTCGTAGTATTGGGGGCCGTAGGGGCCAGTGCCTAATTGATGTTTCCGGACTGGTTGGCCCCCTTCAATGGCAAGCCGCTCTTCAGCCGGTTTTTCTTCGGCGCCGAGCTTCCGGCTTGCCAACCAGGCAGCACCGGCTCCCAAAGCACCTAAGGATTCCAAAAACTCACGCCGCGTCGGTTGCAGAGGATTCATCGGTTTGCCTCCTTGGAAAGGGGAAATGTAGAGAACTTGTAACAATTCTCAGATTACTACCACTTGGAATTGGAAACTCTATAGGAACCTCTGCAAAATCCTGAACATATAGTGAACTATATGAACCTTTGATTTGGTAGGCTTTAGCTGCTCTCTCCCAAACACCTACTATATGTAAAGTGCTAGCAGTGCTAGCAACCCAAATATATTGGGTCAGACGCAGAGGTAACCAAAATAGTATCAAAATATCTCCCCCGAATTATGCAAAGGTTTTTATACTCTTTCCGCCGCATAAAGGACTGTTCCTCTTTCTTATCCATTTTCTTATATCTATGCGAAAGCAGGGATCCAGGTACAGCTAAACTATTCCCAGCAGTAAAGGTGGAAAGATTCTGGATTCCCACTTGTGCGGGAATCAGACTCGGAAGGCTTTCCAAAGGGGCTTAAAAGAGTTTTCGGTTGGAGGAACTATTCTTGAAACCGCTGCAGAATCCTGAACATATAGTGAACTTTATGAACTTTTGATTTCTCACCGTTCGGTTATCCTACCTGAACAGCTACTATATATTGGGCGCAAGCAATGCTAGCCCCCTATATGTTGTGTTATGGGGATAAGCCAAAATGGTATAAAAGCATCCCCTTTGAATTATGCAGAGGTTTCTCTTTTCTCTTTTTTGGTAAATATAGTTCTACTGTTTAGGTGCGGCAATCATGTCGATGACTACCGTACGGTCTGGGATAGCCACGCCGGAGACCATGGCCTTGGAAGCAGCCGGCGGTCGTTTGGGATCGAACTTTTGCAAACGAATGGCATCCAGTGCCTTGCTGGAGGAAGCATCTGCACAGTAGTAGGTGGCTTTGACCAGATGGCGAAGATCGCTACCGTTTTGGTGCAAAAGCTCTTCCAGCCGAGCGAAGATCGCTTCCACCTGTTGGTCGCCCGGACCGGGTTGGGGACTGGCCAGGGTGCCGATGAAAATCAGTTTATTGCTTCGGACTCTGGCAGCTCGGCTAAAGCGAGGCGAGGGTTCCACGCCAGGCGGATTGTAATAATGTACCGGTCTTTCCACGGTTTCCCCCGGTTTGGCCGGATCTGCAGCCACCAGTTCAATTTCTACCGGAGCACTGGATTTCCACTGCACGATGCTGATCGGCGGAGCCAGCTTTTTGCTCCACATCGCCACCAGCTCTTTTTGCACGGCTTCGGCATGCTCCATCGGTCCAAGGAAAACTTTTACGTGGACCACATGTTCCGGACTTAGCCCCATTTGGCCGAGCATGGCCAGGAGGGTTTCCATAGCCTTTTTTGCTGCGGGGACGGGTTGGCCTTTTTCCGGCTGGCCGGATAGATAGACCACACCACCGGCTGGTAAAACGGCTGCGTGGGCGGCGCCAGTCAGGCCGGGTAGCTCCGCCGACCGTTGCCGGACTACCACTGCTCCCGACGTCGTTTCCGCTGCCAATTTTTCCGGCCGAGCAACGGCCAGTGCATCCGCCGCCACTAAGGCACCTTTTACCGGCAACGGCGTCAACACCCAGTTGACAGCTGGTTTCGTTTGCCCGGTAAACTGCTTAGCCAAAATCTTCTGCACTTTTTCCGTAGCAGAAGCAGCAGTCACATGAATCTCCAAGCGAATCAGATCCTCCAGGTTGCTACCGACTAAGCGAAGGGCCTTTTGCAAATTTGCTAACACCTGGGCTATTTGGGTTTCGACGCTCTCTGGACCGATTAATTGGCCTTGGGCGTCTAAAGGGAAGATTTGTGCCGTATATACCAAACCAGCTCCCTCCACTACCACAACCGAAGAAGTACCTGTGCCTGCCTCTGAACTCAGATAGCAAACCTTTGGGGTTTGGGCCTCATTGGCCCAAAGGAAAGCAGGCAGCACTATGGTCAAGGCCAAGGGCATGTGCCAGGTAAAGAAGGTGGTGATGCTGCCTCTGCTAAAACCTTTTCGCCGTTGGCACGTTTGGCTAGCCCATTTCATAAACCATATCCTCCTCACTGAAAAGGACGTTTTCTTAAATACCTCTTTAAGGATACCCGAACTTAGAAACGTTTTCTAGGTGGGAAGTAGAAAGGCCTTGGTATCTTTGCTCGGGAAAATCCAGTTTTGGCAGTTTAGGGGTGGCCTGCGGTTATGGGTTCTCAAACGGCTCGTTGGGGGGCAATGGGGCTGTTCGGCTCCGATCTGTTCAGATAGAGCTGATTTTTTGTAGTCTGCGTTGCAAACATAGGAAAGATAGTTTGTCCCCAGTTCCAAGCCAACTGCCTCTGTCTGGCATTTCCAGCAGCAAAAGTCCACTATTTCAGAGTCAGAGGGTATGATTTTGTCCAGAGGAGTTTAGGTCTATATAGGTGGGATAAAGTGGGTAGCAGCTGTGCAAAGCGGGATTTCCAGGGGTTAGACTTGTTTTGGCTATGGTATTCGATGTTGCCCTCTCGAACCACCAGGATTTTAGCCGGAACCATCCGGTCTTTGCCAATTATTGAACTTGATTTACAATATAAAAGTTGACGTTGTTTAATTTCGGCGACTTTCTCCCTCATCTTGGTTCATGCTGGAAAGGAACTGCCTAGGGGCCGTATCGGACTTTAAAGATTTGGCAGGCCGAATGGGATGGCAGTGGAGCAGCGATCAAATCGCTTTTTCTGACGATGGAAACTGGTTCGATGGCCAAGATGACCTACAAAGCGGCTGGGGTGGATCTGGATGTGTATAACCAGGCGATGGAGCGATTACCCCGGCTTTTGGCTCGCACCTATTCGCCCCGGGTCATCCCGCTGGAAGATGGTTTTGCGGGGCTATTTCAATTAGACTTTAGCAGTCGGCTTTTTGCCCGGAATTATCGGGACCCGGTCTTGGTAGCCTGTACTGATGGGGTAGGCACCAAGCTGAAGGTGGCTCGGATGATGGGCGTTCATAGCACGGTCGGCATTGATCTGGTGGCCATGTGCGTCAATGATGCCATTTGCTGCGGCGCCGAACCGCTGTTTTTCCTCGATTATGTTGCTATGAGCCGAGATGACCCCGATCTACTAGAACAAATCGTCCGGGGGATATCCAATGGCTGTATCCAGGCCGACTGTGCCCTGTTGGGGGGCGAGACAGCGATTTTGCCGGATTTTTATGCTCCGGGTGATTATGACCTGGCAGGATTCTGCGTCGGGGTGGTGGAGCGGCGGAGCATTATCGACGGTCGGGCCGTCCAGCCGGGGGATTTGGCGATCGGGCTGGCTTCTAGCGGCTTGCACTCCAACGGCTACAGCCTGGTCCGGAAAGTGGTTTTTGAGGTGGCAGGCCTAACGGTAACCGATTATGTGCCGGAGTTGGGTCGAACCGTCGGCGAAGCCCTGCTGGAACCGACCAGGATTTATGCCCGTGCGATCCGGCAGGTGCTGACGCATTATCGGGTCAAAAACGTGGTACACGGCATTGCCCATATTACCGGCGGTGGGCTTCGGGAAAATATCGAGCGGATTTTGCCCCCGGATGTGCAGGTGGTTTTAGAGCGGGGGAGTTGGCCGGTGCCGCCGGTCTTCGGCTGGGTCCAGCGACTGGGGGATATAGACCAAGATGAGATGGAGCGAGTGTTCAATATGGGGATCGGCATGGTCCTGCTGGTCAGCCCGTACTATGCTGAGAGTATTCGGCATCAGTTGGCCCAGACAGGCCTGAACAGCTGGTTGATTGGCCAAGCCATGGAAGGCCCCCGCCAGGTGCTGCTTCGCTAAGTATCGGGATGGACCGATCTACGCGGGATCAGGAGTTGGGCTGTTCCGACATGTCGTCCCCTTCCGCTCGATTTTTGTTTCTTACATACACAGCCTGCCTCTCGTGAAACCGTGTCCGGCTGCAAGCCCAAACCCACCAAGAGTTGACAAAACTGAACATTAAGGGGAAAATCCCTATAGTGTCAGAGAACTTTTCAACAGCTCCTACAGTCCCGAAAAGACCAATCAGGATCGGAAATCAGCCATGAGGCTATGGGGATTTGGAATCTGTAGTGCATGGAAGAGGGATTGGGAAAGTACGGAATCGGCCAAGTCTGCCTCAGTTCCCGGCCAGGAACAAATTCCAACTTCTTTTCGGGAAGCGATAGAATCGCCAGATTTGCCTTCACGGTATGGGACTCTTTTAGGCTTGCTGGCTGTGGCGTTGGGCTGCCGGATCGGAGCGGCCTGGTGGTGGGGGGATCTTTTGTGGGCTGATTCGGTTTTTTATCGTCGGGTGGCCGATGCTCTTCACCAAGGTGATTTTACCCAGGCGTTTGCTTCGCTGGGGCTGAATATTTATCCGGTGATTTTGGTGGGGCTGGATCGGCTGGGCGGCTGGCTAGGGCTAGATTGGACGGTGGTGGGGAAGGGGTGGAGTGTACTAATTGCCAGTTTAGCGGTTTTACCTTTTTACGGATGGGTTCGGCGGCTTTTTAAC
>JANXAQ010000190.1 GCA_025062105.1 Thermoguttaceae bacterium | reverse complement strand
CCGGGGGCCCGCGGGGTCGGTGGGGGGCGCACGGCGGGGGGTGGGCGGTGGCCAGTGGGCGCACGGCGGTGAAAAAAAGACCCCCCCACCCCCCCCGGGGGTTGCGCCGGGCGGAGCGGACGGCGACGCCGGGTGAGGGGGAATCAAAATCACTTGTTTGCCGACGTGGCTCTGTGTTCTGGCTTCCAACTCTCAAAACTCCCTTACTGCCCACCTCCTACTGCCCTCTACCTTCGGCCCTCTGCTGTCGGAGCAAAGGGCCCCCCTCACCCGGCCTGCTTCGCAGGCCACCCTCTCCCGCAGTGGGGAGAGGGTTTTTTCTGGATTCCCGCTTGCGCGGGAATGACAAAAGTAGCGGCGGGCAGAGGGGTTCGAGGGCGGAGGAGGGAGGGCGGAGGGCGGAAGGCAGAGGGGAGAAGGCAGAAGGTAGAACAAAGGAGCAGCACAACGGAGCCTGGATCCCTGCTTGCGCAGGGATGACAGGTGGAATTCTCCTTCGGCGGAAGTGTTACAGAGAACCATTAGGGCGTCTTCGGCGGTCCGGGCGAAGCGGATAGCGGATGGGCCAGGAAAAAGGTCCACATCTTTTCATTGACCCCGGCTTTAACGGCCCAAAGGTGCCCCCAGCCGGGTACTTCCACGTACTGGACCGGATGGCCCCATTTTTGATACTGGTCGTGTGCCTTTCGGCTTTCGGAAACCGGGACAATGGAATCTTTGTCCCCATGCGCCAGAAAGACGGCGTATTTATGTTTAGGGCCGGTTCGGTCGGCGGCCAGCACGCCGAGTCCGCCGGAGTGGGCGCAGATGGCGGCAATCCGGTCCGAGCGCTCACGGGCCAGTAGATGCACAAAATAGGCTCCGTTGGACATGCCAGCCAGATAGACCCGGTTCAGGTCGATGTTGTAGCGAGCGGCCAGATGCTCCAACAGCGCATCGAAAAAGGCAATATCTTCCTGGGCTAAAGTCGGTAGCAGTCGCCAGGCCCGATTCTTGCCGTTCGGATAGACCACAATAAAACCCTTTTGCTCGGCTAAGCGGTCCAGTTGGGTGTAAAGAGGCATCAGGTCTTTGCTGTCGATCAGAAAGCCGTGGAATGCAAAAAGGATGGGGGCTGGCCGATCGCCAGTAGCCGTTTTCGGAACCAGCAGGCGATATTCGCGCTCCTGGTTGCCTACTTGGATCCGTTCGTTTCGGAATAGCCCTGCCTGGCCGCCTTTGCCGCCCGAAGGCCGCGCAGGAACCGAAGAAGCTATCTCTGCTGCCAGGGCACCCCATGTGCGGGGTGCAGTCCAGGCCACTACGGCCAAAACAAGACTCGGTTTTAGCAATTCCAAGAAGAGATTCCTGTTTGGCATAAGGGCATTTGCTCCGCCTTCGGCATTTGTAACACTTCAGACGAATGGAGTGGGCTTATTTTTTTCTTTCCCCTGGCCCCAAAAGAGACAGGGTGAGAGGGAAAGGAAAGACGGAACTGCTCCTTTTGCCTCCGCAGCCGAGATTGCCTTCGGCAATGCCGGCCTGTTGGTGCGGGGGGCAGCGGCGGATTTTTCACTCGGCTGAAGGGTTACCGGGATTTTTACCCCCAATGGAAGGAACTGACGATGCTCCGCAACCCGGGATTACCGGGTCTGGACTCATTGGAAATGTTTCCGTCTGCCATCCTGAGTTGGAGGCAAAGGCCGACTGGTTCCGAAAATAGATGGCTTTTCTATTCTTAAAACTTCCCTCTATCCACCGGTTGTCCATCATTAATAATAGCCAGGCGGCGGAACGTTTCTGGGTCGATCTGCGAAGGCAACAGTCGCACCGAGCCGTCGCAAAAAAGAACCAGAATGCCTTCTTTGCGTGCGGTGCCCAGCCCGGCCAAGGGTTTTTCCGGATCAAAGGGCAGGTCTTCGGGTTTGGTCCATGGGACGGCTCGATCCGGATCGGCCTCGACCAGCATGATCGTGTTGGAGGTACCATCGGTAATATCAGGTAACCTTCGTTTTTTGTCGCCCTCGAACAACGTGCCTTCGCCCACCAGGCCCAGATAGACTGTCATGCCTGGTTTGGTTTTGATGCCAGGACTTTGGAAGACCTTGGGCATCCGCTCGATGAGTTTGCGGTTATGGGGGCTGTCCCACGGTTCGTCGAGCCGAAACTGCTGATATAGCTCCTGTTCCTCCAAATAGGGCAATAGATGCACCCGCCAGCTTAAGAGCGGTTTGCCGTCCTTCTTGATATTGTTCGGGAATCGGGCGTAGCCATTGAAGAAGTTGTACATAGCCAGGCCGATTTGCCTCAGATTGTTCATCGACTGCACGTATGGGTCCTGGCGATAGGCGCGGTTAATCTCTAGGAGGATGTAGGCCAGAGCACCCCCAATGGCTGCCCGTTCGATGTCGTGCCAGGGACGTCGAAACTGCAGCGTCAACTTGGCGCCTGCTTGTTGCGGCTGCAAGCTGGCCCAAAGCTCCTCCCAGACCCTGTCCATATATTGCACGAAGGTTTGGCGGACCGGATCCTCTTTAGGCCCTCCTGCAAACCGAAGCATGTCTTCCACCCATGATTCTTTAACCATCTGGTAAAGCGATTTGATTTGACTTTGCCATTGTTGGGCTGCTGCTTCATTGGGCGCTTGGAGCGTCAAACGGATCTCCAACTCCTTGGTCAGATTGATTTCTGCCACGGCGCTGCGAATCAAAGGCGTGATCCGAGGCAGCCACTGCCATTCTGCTGCCTGGGACAAACCCAGCGCCAGGCCAATACCAGGTTTACTTCGGCGGGGACCCTCAGGCAGCAACTTCCATTCTGGCGCCGGGGGTACACGCTGGGTTTCCAATGCGGCGTCGATTGGCGCAAAATCGACCACTACTACGGCATCGGCCAACAAGTCCATGGCAGCCAATATCTGGGCCAATTTGCCCAGCTTCGCTTTGGCTCTACTAGCCACCATCCTCCGCAGCATCTGCTCTTGGCCTACCAGCAAGGTGCGCTGATCAGGCAAAAAGAGGCTTATACCTTCCGGGCTTGAAGCCCGATAATACGGTCGGCCTTCCACCTGCTCCTGAATCGCATATTCTCTAAGCTCCGGGAATACCTTTTCCATCTCCAGAGGCGTAACAAAAGCGCCCAAAAAACCTAGTAGGGGCTGTTTTTCAGGTATCAATTCGATCACCAAAAGGCCAAGGCTCATCTTGGCAGGATCGAACCCAAAGTGCTGTTTGCCTAGGGCGGAGAAGACTTCCGTGGGTAACAATTTCCATTCCGGGGCGGTCAACACCCGCTGGGGCTGAATGACCAGCACTACCGTGGCATCCGGCGGGATGTAGGCCAGCAGAGTCTTATCTACCGAGGATTTGGTCGGTTGGGCTGAGACCTGGGCCATAGACTCACCCGCCCAACAGCACATCGGGCTGTAAAGCATTAGCCCTACCACAACCAAAACGAGCCCTAGTTGTAGGGAACCTTTCATCACTCAGCTCCTTTCACAACAAAGGGACAAGGGCTTTCCCGAACCTATTTCGGAAAAGATGATATTTCGATAGAATAGCGAAACTTTTCATCCCCGCGAAAACTGCAACTGTATTGGAACCCAGGCAGTCTAGCCTGGCTTGATACCGACTGCCAGTGTTAGTTGGGAGGGAACATGGTCCCGGTCACCCGGCCAGACTGACGGGTGGACGGCTTCTCCCACGGAGCATTGGCATCTACACAAATCGGTGGAACGGTCGCAGGTTCAGGCAGTGGCCGACCTGGAAAGGTATGTTATCTGGGACTCTGGTGATTTTAGGTCAACCTAACCCTGCAAGCCTTTGGCTGGCCGGCCTCTCCCGCTCCAGGGACGAGGCGATTTTTTCACTCGGCTGAAATGTTACCAAAAATAGTTTCCGTCTAACAGACGGTGCTCATACAAGGTGATTTTCCGAATAGTGAGTATTACACACTCCTCTGGTCAGAGCAATGAGGTGAGCATTTGGGCGGCTTGCTGGGTTAAGGTACGGGCGTCGATTTCGGTGCGGGCCTCAGCAATAATGCGGCAGATCGGTTCGGTGTTACTGGGCCGGACTAGCAGCCAGCGGTCCGGCCAATCCAGTCGCAGACCGTCCAGCCGATCCGCTCGAGCATCGGAAAAATGCCGTTCCAGCCGGTCCAATGCCTCTCGCACTTTGGCCGGGTCAAGGGGAACCTTAGTTTTCACCATTTCGTAGCGGGGTAACTGGTCAGCCAAACCGGCCACCGAAAGCCCACTCTGAGCCATGGCCTCTAAGACCAGGGCCATGCCGACCAAACAATCCCGTACATAGCCGACTCGGGGGTCGATCGGCCCACCATTGCCTTCGCCGCCGAACAGGGCGTCTTTGGCCAGCATTAGATCGACCACGTGCGGCTCCCCCACTGGGGAACGGAAAAAAGGTACATCGTATTTTCGAGCCAGGTCTTCGATCATTCGGCTGGTGGCACAATTGGTAACGATCGGGCCTTGGCGGGTCTTTAGCACATGATCCACACACAGGGCCAAGGTGGCTTCTTCGCCGAGGTAGCGGCCCGAACTGTCAAGGATGGCCAGCCGATCGGCGTCCGGGTCCATCGCAAAGGCTAGGTCCACCCCGGCTTGGCGCACCAGAGCGGAAAGACTAGCCAGATTTTCGGCCGTGGGTTCTGGGGGGTGTTCAAATTGGCCGTCCGGCTCCCCACCTACTATGACCGCCTGACAACCCAAGGCTTCTAGAAGCCGACGCCCCGCTTCAGCGCCGGCGCCGTGGTTGGCATCCAGAAGCACCTTCAAGGAGCGGGAGCGGATCTGCTGGGCGTCCACCACCGCCAACACTGCCTCCAGATGAGGAGCAATTGGGTCCGGACAAGGTTGACTAGAGCCGATCCGATACCAGGGCGCCCAGTCCCATTGACCTCTCCGATAGGCTTCCAGCAGTTGTTGACCGAAGCTCTGAGGCACCACTCGGCCTTCTGGGGCGAAGAGTTTGATTCCGTTGTATTCGGGCGGATTATGGCTGGCCGAGATCATGATTCCACCAGCCGCTTGATATTTTCGCACTAAAACTCCCAACGTAGGCGTTGGGATAATGCCAGCCTCAAGAGTATTTCGACCTGCAGCGTGGAGAGTGGCCAAAACAGCTTCCAGAAGCATCAGACCGGTGGGCCGGCTATCCCGAGCCACCACGATTCGACCTGCTGGAGCAAGGCGGGTGAAAGCGGCTACATACCGTAGGGCTACCTCCGGCGTCAGCCCCTGCCCCACCACCCCCCGCAAGCCGGACACACTGATAATCAAATTACCCATTGGGACTCTCCTGCTAACCCCCCCTGGGCCTAGTATAGAGCAGACTTCAGAGATCGAAAAGAGGACCTTAAAGAGTCCAAAGGTAAGAAACGAATCGAAAACGTCCCTGGGCTGAACAAGTGGCCCAGCAATCCCAGCGAAAATACAAAACCAGACGGCTTTCCTAGGGTGGCCCAGCTAAGGGGGAAATGGATTGCCGCGTCCGGGCAATGGGCAAACAGGTGCGGCCGAAACTCTATAGAGGCGGCTCGCAGTGCTAGCAACCCATTGGGTCAGAGGCGGAGAGAACCAAAATGGTATCAAAATATCTCCCTCGAATGATGCTGAGGTTCCAATCCTATCAGCAAAACAAGCCTAACCCTCGAACATCCAGCTTCGGACAGAAACTACCCATATGACTGATATACAGACCTGAACTCCTCCCAGAGAGAGCCACAGCCTCTAGATTTGGAATAAGGCGTTTTTTGTTCCTATGGCACTTGAAGATGTCAGCGGAGAGGCGATTGGCTGCAACTGGCCACTAGCGGTCTTGCCCATTCCACTTAAACGGACCACCGAAAATCAGCCCCACTTGGCCGACCGGCCTTGTGACAACGGCCAAAAGCCTCTGGAGCAAGGGGCTTTGCTCAGGATGGGAGGTGGCAAAAGTACTGGAAATATTCTCCCGCAAGCTGAGGACCTCTTTTCTTTTAGTGATTGAAAAGCAAAAATAATTTCTTTCTTGGATAACACTCCAGATGAGTGGGGAAACTCTAAAGTTGGATAATTTAGGTAAAGATGGCAATTTGGAAAAAGAGAATCTGGGAAATCTAGGAAATTTAGAAAAATTTCTCTGGTTTATCCAGTTTCTTATAGGTACTTCATTCAGCTGCCTAGGAAATTTCCAGCGCCTTGCAAGAAGCACGGAAGGAGGCAAAGGAGATCATTTAGGCAATGGAACCAAGCGGAGCAAGGGGATCTCCTTCTTTTATTGCCTCTGCAATCCGTGGGCAACGGAACTGGCTTTCTGATCTGAAAGGATTCTTGCTATGAAATACCAGCCCATCCTGGGAAATGTGGAAAGCCTGTTAGCTACTGTCCACGATGCCGCTGCGACGGGAAAACTGTCGGCCAGTGCGGCAAGGCACATCCGGACCTGGCTGACCGAACCTTCCTATGCTGAGTATGCTTCTCAGGTGGCTGAGCATATCCAAAAGGGCCTCTGGGCCGAACTGGATGAAGTCTTTTGGCAAGTCATCCCGTTTGGGACCGGGGGTCGGCGTGGGAAAATGTATCCGATCGGTACCAATGCTATCAATGCTCGGACCATGGGCGAGTCGGCCCAAGGGGTAGCTGAGTATGTAGCCGATTATGTGCGGCAGCACGAGCCGGGGCAGCCTCTACGTTGTGCGATTGCCTACGACAGCCGACATCGCTCCCCGGAGTTTGCCCGTTTGTGCGGGGAGGTGATGGCGGCCAACGGCTTCCAAGTATATTTTCTGGAAGGCTTCCGAAGCACCCCGGAACTGTCGTTTGCTGTCCGATACAAAAAATGTTCCTGTGGCTTAATGATCACAGCAAGCCATAACCCTCCTGAAGACAATGCCATCAAGGTCTATTGGTCCAGCGGCGGCCAATTACTGCCGCCCCATGACGAGGGGGTGATCCAGCGGGTCATGGCAGTCCGTGAAGTCCGTCGGGTGGATTTTCAGCAGGCGATGGCGGAGGGAAAAATTGTGCTCTGTCAAGAAGAGGTCGATGCGGCATTTCAGCAGGCGGTGCTTCAACAACGCCGCCCCGGTCCCCGGGAGCTGAAAATCCTTTACTCGCCGCTTCACGGAGTAGGGGCCTCGGCGGTAGTCCCTGTGCTGCAGGCAGACGGATTTACCCAGCTGGAAGTCTTTGGCCCCCATGCTAGTCCGGACGGTGATTTTCCCAATGTGCCGGGCCGAATGGCAAATCCGGAAAACCCCAAGGTGTTCGATCCCCTGATCAAATATGCACAGACCAAAGGCTTTGAGCTGATTTTAGCCACTGATCCAGACGCGGATCGGGTCGGTTGTGCTGCTCCGGTTCGCTGGACGTCAGAGGCTGCATGGCAGACGTTTACCGGTAACCAGATCGGGGCGCTATTGGCCGACTACTTGCTCCACCATGCAAAACAATCTGGCCGATTAACGCCACATCACTATGTGGTCAAAACAGCAGTTACCACCGAACTCATCCGTCAGATCGCCGAGGCATACGGAGTCCGGTGTGTGGGGAATCTTTTGGTAGGTTTTAAATGGATTGGGGGGGTTATCGAGGAATTGGGGCCGGAAGGCTTTGTGCTCGGAGCGGAGGAATCCTATGGGTTTTTGATCGGGGATCATGCCCGGGATAAAGATGCAGCGGTCGCTTCGATGGTATTGGCCGAGCTAGCCGCAGAAGCCAAACACACAGGCCAAACCCTATACCAGAAATTGCTGGAGCTTTTCGCTCGCTACGGATGCCATCAGGAGCGTGCATTTTCTCAGCAGATGCCCGGCTCGGAGGGGATGCAGAAGATGCAGGCTCTGATGAATCGTTTGCGTCGGGAGGCGCCCGGCCAAATTGGCCCTTGGCAGGTAGTGCTGGTTGAAGATTACCTCCAGGCCCTCTGTTATAAACCAGGCCAATCGCCTCAGCCGATGCCAGTGCACCAAAAAGGCGACATGATCTTCCTTCATTTGCTCCTAAAGACGGAGCCTGAAAATAGTTATCGGGTGGCAGTCCGACCTTCCGGCACAGAACCAAAAGTCAAGTTTTATCTATTTGCCTATCAACCGCCAAAATCAGCCGAGGAGATCGAAAAAACGATGCAGCATCTACAAAACCAACTGGCCAGCCTCCAGAGCCATCTGGAAGAATATATAAATCAGGGTAATACCTCAGCCAAATGAAGCAACGGGCCTTTCTCCTGCCTGAGAGAGGCCAGCCAGCGAAATCGGCCGGCTGCGAGGCAGAAAAAGCTCTATTTGTTGTCCTCCTGCCGCCATAGCCTAACCCTCTAGCTGTAACGGGAATAGAAGGGAGAAACATGGGCACCCTGGGCCGAAATGTGCGAGATCAGAAGGTAGGCTGAACCGGAGAGCATTGCTCAGTTTGCACCCTGGCAGGCTCCCGTTCCAGAGGCGGCAGCCGAGCTTTCAAAGCCTCGGAAAACTTTCGCCAAAATAAAAATATTTTACTGAGGGTGGCAGGTTTCGATGCGATTGATCATGATGGGCACAGGCCCCTTTGGGGCGCCGACATTCAAAGCCCTTTTCGACACACATCATCAGGTGGTGCTATTGGTTACAGCGCCGTTGCGCCCGGCCTCCGGCCGAGCCGAACGCACTGTCTCTCCACTGCGCGATATCGCTCATGAACATGGTGTGCCCATTTTCGATCCGGAAAACGTCAATACGCCGGAAGCTCAATCGCAGCTAGCCGCTTATGATCCGGATCTATTAGTCGTGTGCGACTATGGACAGATTCTATCCGCTCAGACATTGGCTACCGCCCGACTGGGTGGCATTAATTTGCATGGCTCCTTGTTGCCGAAATACCGGGGAGCTGCCCCTATTAACTGGGCCATTTATCACGGCGAAACGGAAACCGGCGTTACTGTCATCCACATGACCCCGCAGGTGGATGCCGGCCCTTGCATCGGGCAAGTTCGAGTACCCATTGATCCGGACGAAACCGCTGTGGATTTGGAGCGCCGATTGGCCCAGATCGGTGCCTGGCTCGTACGCCGTGTGCTAGACAATATGGAAGCCGGGCAAATCGAAGCCCTTCCCCAAGATCCTTCCCAGGCGACAAAAGCTCCCCGGCTAAAAAAAGAACATGGCCGAATCGATTGGACCCGGCCCGCCCTAGCCATTAAAAACCATGTGCGGGCCATGGAACCCTGGCCCAAATGCTATACCTATTGGTATCGGCCTAATGCCGAACCGCTCCGTTTGATTCTGGGTCCTGTGCAGGTCTTGCCGCCGGAAAAATACCCCAAAGCAGATCCGGGCACGGTATTGGCTGTAGAACCCGACCTTCTGGTGGTCGCTGCCGGCGATGGCCCGGTGGGGATTACCTGCGTCCAACCTGCGGGTAAAAAGATGTTGCCTGCTCGAGCATTTTGGTGCGGCTACCGCATCCGGCCCGGCGACCGGCTCGGGCCCGGCCCAGAAGAAACCTCCCCTTCCTAAAGATCGATTCTTTTCTCGATCCTAGCCCCCCGAAGAATGGGGGTGAACTCCTTCTCCACCGAAAGTACCCATTATCGGGCGAGGTCTTCGGAACGGTTCCCCAGAGAAGTAGACGTGGATTCCGGTCGGCCCCAAAGCAAAATTTCACCTCGTCGCAAAAACCGGGCCCGGCGTGCTATCACCCGCAGCTGTTGGCCAAATCGCTCCCGGAGTTCCCCCTCCTGTTTATTGGTCGAAAGCACAAACGGCCGGGCCGATTGCTGTAAGAATGCCTCCAATTGTTCCGGCTTTTCCAGATACGGGATTGGTCGGCCTGCATAGAAGACGAAACTTTCGCGGATAAACTGGTAGCCGGCCAATTGGAAATCCTCTCCGGCTAATTGGCGTAGTTGAGCCATCAAGGGCCGAGCTTCTTGGAATCGGTCGATCCGTACTGCAGCCAGGCCGAAAATCCCGACCAAAAACACCACCGCCATCAAGGCGAAACTGCTCATAGCGAGCCGACAGCGGTTCCGGCGGGTTAGATAAACAAAAATACCTGCACCGGCTGGCAACAGCAGCCCCAACAGACCTAGCCATTCTTCGCCGGGTGTAAATAAATGGGCCGCTATCGGAAACCCAACTGCTAGCCCGATGCCCACCACCACTAAACTGGCCATGGCCAACCGCATCCAAAACCTCGCCACTCTTTCCGGCCGCTCCAACCATCGCTGGATGAACCAACCAGTCATTAGCCCCAGGGCCGGATAGGCCGTCAACACATAATGCGGCAACTTCGTTCGGGGCACCGACCAAGCAAGCACAAATACAGCAATCCAGCATAATACAAACGTACATGATGCCCGATAGTCGGAAAAAGAGTCTTGTTCTGCTAATCTAGGCCTACCGCAGCAAGGTGAGCAGAGCTGTGTTGCTGGATGGAGCTCCGTTCGTTCATTACTTTGGGAAATTGGTGCTGGCGATTCAGAAACCGATGCCATCGCCGGAACGTTACCGATTCCTTTCTCGGTTGCCGATTCCTGGAGGGATAAAGGCGTATTATGAACTTTTAACCTTCTGAGATTATGATCATTTTCATGTTCTTTGGCAGCCTGGGATGGGCCGGCTGCTTGGTCAGGTTTTGGCATCCGGATGCCTCGGACCAGTTCCACCAGCGCAGGCCCCAAAAAGATCGACCAAGGGAAAAAACCCACTAAGATGGCCGGAATGTAATACCAGAACGGTCCGCTGTGGCCCTGCATGGGCTTCATCGTGCGAAGTACGTTTTGTTCCCAGAAGAATTGCCAAAGGAACTGGCCGTCGGTCTGGAGCCCCACTAGCACATACCAGGGAACCGCTATGAGAGTACAAAGAGCCAGGCCAGTGATTGGACGCAGTTGCCAGAAGGTTTGCAGCAGGCGTTTGGGGCGGAAGGTACGAGCCAAGGCAGCCAGACCCACCAACCAACTCAGTAGCAGAGCGCCCAACGTTTTCATCTGCCAGCCGGGGCGGAGAAAATCGGTCTCTTGCGGCCGGGGAAATCGCTCCAGGAGCCAGGTCCGGCGATCGGCCCACCATCGGTCGGCCGATTCCCATTGACGGCGGATGAGCAGAAATACCCCCAGCATCCCTACCGGTAGCAACAGGCCAATCGGTCCTTTTGCCAAGACGGCCATACTGAAGCAAGCGTACATGCCGGCCAAAGCCCACCACGAGGACTGAGCCGGCCAGGGGCGAGCGTCGGCCAAACCGGCCGAAGCCCCATCCCCCTCCGATAAATATCCATCGGGTGTTTTTGTCTCCGGAGGAGTTGCTCCTGCCAGCCGAAGTTCTTGGGTGCTTGTTTCTGGCGACTCAGAGGTGGCAAAGGAGCATGACCTTATATTCATTCCGAATAATCCACTAGCCACAAAGCAGTAGATCCCCAGGGTAGTAAAAAAGACAAAGACCGAATCGGTCGTAGCAGCGCGGGCCGAGACAGTAAAAATGATGTTAGTTGTTGTAGCTAGCGCTGCCCAAAAGCCTACCTGGGCGTTAAACAGCCGGCGGCCTAAAAAATACACTACCCAGCCCGTCCCTATACCAAACAGCGCCGAAGGCACCCGCACCGCCCATTCATTGATGCCCAATAGGTGATAGCCGAGCATCATCAGCCAATAGGCCAGCGGCGGCTTCTCGGCAAAAAGTTGGCCGTTATACCGAGGCACCACCCAATCGGCTCGCTGATACATATCCACGGCGATGGAAGCATACAGCGGTTCATCTTCATCCCAAAGAGCCGGGGTACCTAAGGAAACGAAAAAGACCATCCCGCTAGCCAACAGAATCCCCCCTAAATACCAGACATTGCTTGGGGTATTTCCCGAATTCATCCTTAGAAGCCTCCTTGCCGGGAAGGGCTCATTAGTGGTTGGTTCTCACCCAGGGGCCGGCCTGAGGAGAAGGATTTATGAATGGGAACTGGGATTGGAAGGCGGTGGCTTCAGAGGTAGCTCTGCGGGGGAGTCGTCCGAATCCAGCAAAGCCACTGCCCGCTTGCTGTATCGCCAAAAGGCCACCACCAACCCTACCAAACATCCTACCAGCACGGCAATCGTAACCACCCATTCCCCTTGCCGAATCCAATGGGCCACTTGTTCTCCAAACCAATAGCTCAATCCGAAAAACAAGCTGATAATCATTCCCGCACAGAAGGCATCGATCAAAATAAACCGGGCAAAAGAGATTCGGAGAATACCGGCGGTTAGATAAATCGCCGAGCGAATCCCGATCAAAAATCGAGCGGTAAAAAAAATCTTCAGCCCATGAGCTCGGATCAGTCGTTCCAGTCGAAGTTCCCGTTCCGGGGTAACCACACGGGCCCACCAACGACGCCGTTGCAACAGGCCTCGGCCGAAATGATATCCAAGCCAATAACTGGCCGTATCCCCTAGCAGGGCACCGACAATACAGACGAGCAGAGCCAACCAAGGATTCAAATGATCATGGGCACTCAGGACACCTGCCGCTACAATCGGCACCTCCTCCGGCACCGGCAACCCCATACCGGTCAGCACCAAGACCACTAGAATAGCTATGTAAGACCCCGGAGCTAAATACTCGCCCATGGCCCTCTCAGTGCCCAAGACCTCTTCCTTCCCACAACCCACCTATTTATAGGAGGTAACTTTCAGCCGAACGGAATCCCCGTGATTTTAGGAAAACTTGAGAAATTAGGGAATAACTTTTGATGTTTCCTGAGGTTCCTAGAGGCTGTCCTGAAATTGGGATTTTGGAGGAGTCCCATAGGTTTTGACTGATGAGCCCCTCTCGCAACTCCTTAAATACAGAGATTTGGGAGATTCGAGCGAATTTAGAGGGGAACTTTCTTTCCTCATGAACATGCTTTTTGGGACAGCCTCTACGCTCGACTTTTATCGTTTTTGTAACGGAACCTCTGCAACATACTGAATATATAGTGAACTTTGTAAATAGTTGATTCTCTAGCCGTTCGGTGTCTTACCTGGCCACCTACTATCTAGTTGGATGCTGTAATTCTAGCACCTCTATATGTTGTGTTAGAGGGAGGACCAGCCAAAATGGTCTAAAAATATCCGTTTTCAATTATGTAGAGGTTCCTAACTTCTTTTATTTCAAGGGGTTAGGTTTTGAGGGCTCTTTGTTCAGCAATTACTCCAATATTCTCAAAGGGTTAGGACCTCCAAAGGGGCCGCTTCTTTAGAAATTGGCAAAAGTCGAGCTACGGCAGCCGGTCCAACTGACTAGGTTTTGCCCGCCACGCTCAGGTAAAGTACCGCTGGATGGCCGGAAAGTTTCACTTCGCTCGGTTCTGCGCCGGGCAGTGGCGATTCTGTAAGCTGCAGAGCTAGTGTTTCGTGCATGATGTACTGACGATGGGCCTGGATGGCCGAGCGAAGCTCCGCCGACTGGGTTACTACGCCGACATGGATCCGGTCGGTGTACTGGCATTGGAGTTCTTTGCGGCGGTTTTGGATGGCATGTACTAATTCGCGGGCCAAGCCCTCGGCCACAAGCTCTGGGGTTAGCTCCGTAGAAAGCACTACCACACACTGGGAGCCTTGGGCGGCTGTCCAACCTGGTTTGGCTTCCAGACGGACCAGGACTTCGTCTTGGGAAAGCTCCACCGGCCCGTCGGGAAGCTCCAGGGTAAGCGAACCTGCTGACTGAAGCTGATGGAGCAATTGGCCGGGGTCAGCCTGGGCCAGCTTTTCCCGAACAGCTGGCAAGCGTCGTCCTAACCGGGGCCCCAGCCGTTTCAAATCCGGCAACACCGTATATCGAATATATTGCTCCGCATGGGTAATAAAGTCCACCTGATGCACGTTCAGTTCTTTGGCGATCAGTTCCGCGTGTTCTTGGAGCCAGTCTAGATCTTGCTTGTTTGCTAAGACGACCTCTACCCGGCTTAAAGGTTGACGGACCTTCAGTTTAGCGCTCATTCGTGCGCTTCGGCCCAGGGAGACAATTTCTCTGGCCAATGCCATCCTAGCTGAGAGAGTCGGATCTATGACTTCTTCCAGTGGCGTTGGGTAATCGCATAGGTGTACACTTTCCGTTACTTGGCCGTCAAAGGCGGCAACGGCCAGATTCTGCCAGATCGCTTCTGCGGTAAACGGGACAAACGGAGCGATGAGTTTGCAAAAGCTAACCAAGCATTCGTACAGAGTCCAATGGGCGTCCCATTTGTCGGCCGTTAGCTCACCACTCCAGAAGCGATCCCGGCTCAGCCGAACATACCAGTTGCTCAGCCCGTCTAAAAACTCCGACAAGCGCTGGCAGGCGGTGAAGTTGTCATAGGCGTCCATGGCGGCAATGACCGCCTGGCTTGTACGATGCAGTTCGCTTAGGATCCAGCGGTCCAGCTCCGCCCGTTGCTCAACGGGCCGGTAGCTGGTGGCCTGGGCCAGCACCTGCGGTGTCAATTGCCCGCCCGGCTTGCCAATCTCCTTAGCCGGCTGAAATCCGTCAATATTCGCATAAATCACAAAGAAACTATACACATTCCAGAGCCGAAGCAAAAATTCCGGAATACTCTCCTTGATGGCTCGCTCACTATAGACGATCGAAGTCCATGGCGCCTGATTAGCGAAGAAATACCAGCGGAGGGCGTCGGCACCGTATTGATTAAAAATTTCTTCAGGTGTACGATAGTTTTTTAACTGTTTGGACATCTTGCCCACTTTATGCACGTAACCTTGGCCGCAGACTTGCTGAGCTTCGGTTTCGGAAAGGAAGCGGCGTTTGCCGTCGGGGCTTTCCCACCACTCGGCCAACATCAGCCCCAGCACAATGCAGTTTCGAAACGGATGCGGATAGGGTACCGGTCGAGCCTTACTGCTCGAAACCAAGGTGGGTACCTGCCTCTGAGTGCCGACCAGAGGATTACCCACCGAAGCAGGCAATTTTCCAGAATCGGTTGGTTCGGAGCTGGCAGGGCATTGGGGAACCGGTCGGCCCAGATGAGCTGCCCCCTGGCCGGTAGATTCCGACGGTCGATTGCCAAATAGAAGGGTGCTAATGGCCAGCAGACTGTAAAACCAGCCTCTCGTCTGGTCAATTGCTTCGCTGATAAAATCGGCCGGGAATTGTTCCCAAAAAGCCTCCTCGGAACCGGGCACATGAGGATAGCCCCACTGCGCAAAAGGCATCGCCCCTGAATCGAACCAGCAGTCGATCACATCCGGCACCCGTCGCATCCTGGCCCCGGGAGCCGCTGGACTATCATAGGTAATGGCGTCGATATACGGCTTATGAACCTTCAGATGTTCCGATAGCTCCGGATCTCGGCGTTTGGCTTCCAACCAGACTTCCATGCCGGAAACGCCTGGTTTGGACAAAAGTTCCTGGTAGCTGGCTACTGCCTCTGCATAGCCGGTTTTTTCACAGACCCAAATCGGCAGCGGTGTGCCCCAGTACCGTTCCCTGGACAAGGCCCAATCCACATTGGTTTCCAAAAAGTTGCCGAACCGGCCGTCCCGAATATGCTCCGGCAGCCAGTTGATCAGCCGATTATTGGCCAACATCTCCTCTCGAAATTGCCGGGTCCGGATGAACCAACTCCGGCGAGGATATTGGATGAGGGGATCCTCCTCTGCCCGCCAACAGAACGGATATTCATGCAAATATTGTTCCTGGTGGAAAAGGAGCCCTTGAGCTTTCAAGTGGCGGATAATTTCCGGATCAGCGTCTTTGACCCATCGGCCTGCCAGATCGGGGCACTCCTGAGTAAAGGTGCCGTCTGGAGCCACCGGACATAGAAGCGGCGGCCCTTCGCTTTCGACAAAACGAGCCTGTTCCTCTAAAAGCAGCTCATAATCCACTTCGCCGAAAGCCGGCGCCTGATGCACTATGCCAGTGCCAGTATCGACGGTTACAAACTCCGCTGGCACCACCCGCCAGGCGATATACTCCTTGCCGCCGGATCGGAGTCGGCCTTGCTGTTCGCCCTGCGTCCGATAGAAGTAATCGAACGGCGGCCGATAGCGTCGGCCTACCAACTCGGAGCCCCGATAGGTAGCAAGCACCCGATAGGTTTTGCCCACTTTACTAGCCACCTGTTCTACTAAAGCCGAAGCAATCACAACAGGTTGGCCCTGGCCGCCAATATCCACCAAACAGTACTCCAAGTCCGGTTTTACGGCGGCAAACTGATTGCTGGGCAACGTCCAAGGTGTGGTAGTCCAGACCAGAAGATCGGCCCATACTTGACCGCTGGGATCCACATGGGTGGGCACAGGCACTGGTTCCAAAAGAGGAAACCGCACATAGACGCTCGGATCCGCCACCTGCCGATATCCTTGGCCCACTTCGGCAGCCGAAAGGGCCGTGCCACCCTGCGCCCACCACCAAACAATCTTGTGCCCCTGGTACAACAGTCCCCGATCAAACAGTTCCTTCAACGCCCACCAAATGCTTTCCACGTAACTTTGATGATACGTTACATAGGCGTCTTTCAGATGGATCCAAAAACCCAGCCGTTCGGTGAGTTCCTCCCATTCTTTGGTGTATCTAAATACACTCTCCAAGCAGCGCCGATTAAAAGCTTCCACCCCATATTGTTCGATTTCCTGTTTGCTATGGATGCCCAGTTCTTTACAGACCTCAACTTCTACCGGCAGCCCATGCGTATCCCAGCCCGCTTTCCGTTTACACAAATAGCCCCGCATGGTCCGATATCGGGGGAACAGATCTTTGATGGCCCGGGTTAGGCAGTGGCCAGGATGGGGCAGACCATTAGCCGTCGGCGGCCCCTCGTAAAAGACAAACAGCGGCGCAGTCCGCCGATTTTCCAGGGATTTCTCGTAAATCTGCCGCTCCTTCCAAAACCGCAGAACCTCTTCCTCTAAAGCAGGAAAAAACACATTGCTTTCTACCGGTCGAAACATCGCTTGCCCTGCCTTTTCTTCCAGATCGGACTTATGACTGCCAATCCGGCCAAAATGCCCAATATCCTTGAAAGAGTCGAAATTCCCAAAAATGGAGCTCTCCCAAATAAACGGCTTTGCTGGAAAGTCAGCGCTACCCAGCCAATAAGGCCATAAAACCTTATTAGTTAACCACATCGGCAGCAATTTTGCAATGCGGAGTTTTTCGATCGAGAATTGAGTTAGGGGTCGAAAACTTGGTAAGATGATGGAGGCGGTAGGTTCACAAATCTTTCAGACAGAGCCCCGGGAAAGGATAAACCGATGTCTCTCTGCCATCGACAGTCGGTTGGGGTTTGCGATGTCAGCGGTTTGCCATCATTGCCCTGGCAAAAAAGGGGCCGGCACTGCTACTGCCTGCAAGCTTTTACGCTAGTAGAACTTTTAGTGGTTATTACGATTATCGGGATTTTGATTGCCCTGCTGTTACCGGCGGTGCAGGCGGCTCGGGAGGCGGCCCGAAGGATGCAGTGTACCAATCATCTAAAGCAAATCGCCCTGGCTTTCCATAATTATCATGCCGCCTATAGCGTGTTGCCCGATGCTGGCAAAGACAAGCCAGGCACTACGGACTGTAACGGGTGCTGTGATTCCCCCAACCGGGGGGATTGGAACTTCTTCTACCAAATCTTCCCGTTTATCGAACAAGAGAACCTTTACAACGATTCGGATAGCAACAGGATTTGTAGAACCCCCATGTCGATTTATTACTGTCCTAGTCGGCGCCGAGCTGCCCGGTATCCTTCTGATAGCGGTACAGCCCGGGCGGATTATGCAGGTTCAGCTGGGGAAAGCTACAGTAAAGCCAATGGCCCCCTGGTTACTAGGGTCTGTCATCCCCCGGTCGGTTTTGCCGAAATCCGGGATGGCACTTCTAATACCATCCTTTTGGGGGAAAAGTATCAAAAGCCGATCTCTTTCGGCTGGAGCGGCGGAGATAACGAATGTTATGTCAATTGTGGGGCCTTCGGGTCTTCCGGGGATACGGATGCCACTCGGGTGGCTACCTATCCCCCTCTTTCGGATGCAGTCCATCCATCCGAATGTGGCACCAACGAAACTGATCCCTCAAATACTAGTGCCGCTTGCTGGGTGAGCCGGTTTGGTTCTTCCCATCCTGGAGGCTTCAATGTAGCATTGGCCGACGGCTCGGTCCGGCCGCTCTCCTTCTCGATCGATCTGCAAATCTTCCGCTGGCTCTGCGTGCGCAATGATGGGCAAGCAGTAAGCTTGCCGGAATAGGTAGCAAACCGTTTTCGCGAAGAAGCATCCACTCATTGGGCATTCTAATCCCCCTATTAAGGTGAATAGTCAAGAGGGGCCGCCTCTGTAGATTTTAGAACCGCCCCCAAAATTGCCCATCTTCACAAGCTCGCTGTTCTCTTCGACCGATGGGTATTGGTAGAGAGAGGTCTGGGGGCCCTGGTCGATCAGCAGTGGGCTGCTGACCGGTAGCCTTCCAGATTTCCCCCTTTGTACGACGGCTCTTACCATAAGAGGCTCGCTGTTTATACACAAGTTAGAGTTCAGGGCTCGGACATCGCTTTAGGAAAATGCCAAAAGGTTGTGGAAGCAAATCGAATGGATAAAACAGGCAATATAGGCAAAACGGTTTCTGAAACCACACACTTCCTGATCTTCCAAAGGATCTTTCCCTAATGTTGTAACAAAGTAACGGTTGGCTTCTTTTGGAAGTTTGTTCTATCCCTAGGTGGAGCAATCGTTTTGGCGCATTGGGATGGGCAATTCATCCCAGATGTGTATAACAGCGAGCAATGGGGGTAACGGTGGGTTCCTATCCCACAACCAAATGCTAATTTAACCTCTTGTTGATCGGGACCGGCATAGGAAATTGGGTTTCGCGATGAGGCCTTTGGATCGTTCCGGCAAAGCCCCTGGTTGGCTGGTGGGATTAGGGGGATTGCTCCTGGCTGCGCTGGGGCCGTGGGGGGCCAGTAAGCTTTGGCAAGCCTGGAAAACTCTCCCCTCCAATTCGGTGCCCTCTTCTTTGGCTCCTTCTTCAGGGGGTGGAGAGAACTCTCAATGGGCAGAAATGCCCCCACATGCCCCCTTGCAGGGGGAACATTCCCATCCTAATGATCTCCTGTTGCCAGAGGCTTCCATGTCCGCGATGAGCCAACCTCCTTCTTCTTCGCATCTTGCTGAAAACACCACCGCTACTGCGCCGCGTCTTTCGTTCGATGAGCTGTTCCGGTTTGATTTGACGATCCGGGAAGTGCTGGCCCGTTGGCCGAGGGTTTCTGCAAGCTTGGCTGACCTGCGTTTGCAAGGCTATCGGGTCCCGGTAGTAACAGGAACCTCTGAGACCGACTTGGCCGGTGCTTTGACCTACTACTTTAATCCCTATCAACAATTGCAGCGGATTACATTTCAGGGCACTACCGGAGACGGACGGGAATTGGTAGAGTTTTTGTGCACCCGGTATGGATTTCAGCGTCGGTTGACCAATGATCCGAGTTTATTTGTATATGAAGTACCTCGGTTAGGGGGACCAGCCCAGAGCTATCTCCGACTCAAGCTAGCTCCCACCTTGAAAGCCGACCAACCTCATCAACGATTTGACGTTTGGCTGGTGATCGAACGGCCCGAAGAACCCTCCAAACCGTTTTGGCAACCTCAAACGGGAAATTAAGAGCCTCTAACCAAAGAACCGCTGGTGTGAATTTGCCGGTCATACATGGAGCAATTTCATTTTGTTAAAAGCTGGCCCTGTTGCAAGGTTGTCCGTAGTCTAGGGTGATTTTGCCCATACTGGTCGGTTTTGTTTCAGTTTGGGTGGGTTTAGGCCTCCAGCCGGAAAGGGTTTCGGAACCACTGCATAATTCAGAGCATATATTTTTATACTATTTTTGTTCCCATCATATCTGACCCAATATATAGGGCGTTAGCCCTGCTAACACGCTATATATGGTAGGTGTTTGGATGCGGTAGTCAAATGACTACCGAATCAGAAGTTCATGAAGTTCACTATATGTTCAGGGTTTTGCAGAGGTTCCTTTCCACAGAGGCTTAGCACCGCTCCTTTTGCTTGTTAGAAGCTGTCATTCTCCGGATCGGCCAGGGGACATCTGCTCCATTGGCAAAAAAGAAAAGCCTTGCCAAGTGATTCGCTGTCCCTGGCCTCGCAGAAGCTATCTGCTCCATCGGCAAAAAGACAAACGAGCAAACCCGCCCATCCCAGTTTGCTGTCATACACATCTTTTTGCTGGGAAGCACATCTCTGGAGACGGATTTGCTATCCCAATGGCAGATAGTGATTACCACGCAGAGGAGGATACCGAAGGAACCTTTGCACAATGTATTTTTACCATTTTGGTTTCTTTTCTCCTCACCCGAGATATGGGACTAGTAGTGCTAGCACCTTTATAGTAGCCGTTTGGACAAGGGCCAATACCTATCGGATCAAAAGTACACATGTTTCACTATATGGTCAGAATTTTGCAGCGGTTCCGGAAGAAATTGCTTCAGCCGGTCTATTGCCTGCTTAACCTCGGCCCCTGACATCCCCTAGAAGAATTTTTGAGGCAGTACAGGAGGCCCCTTGGAAGGCCCCATCCGAGCCTCTAACCATCTGACTTTGGCTGCAACGGATGCAGGAATTTGCTTTGTGCTGGGAACTGTTCGACGCGGAATTCCGATCTGCTGAGAGCTAATTTGGCGAGGTGGAAAAACCGGTTTTGGTCGGAGGCTCCCATCCACCCAAAGGGGAGCCCAACCGGGCAGCATAGGCAAAACCTTCCGGAGAGCAAACGAATTTTCACTTTATTCAGTCGGAAGCCGGGCTAGCGTTTTTTGCCTAAGCTTTGGGCCTTGTCAAGCCGATTCCGCACTAACTCAACCACCGCCTCGTACACCGCCTCCCGCTCCCCCGCCGTCAAACCTAACACGTCAAATACCACATCGTCCAACGCACGCCGATCCGGTTTAGTAATTTCGAGAGTTACTGGTAGAATCTTTCGTTTACCGATTTCCTTGAGACGCTGGCAGAGTAGAGAAACTTGGTTCGTGGAA
>JANXAQ010000164.1 GCA_025062105.1 Thermoguttaceae bacterium | reverse complement strand
CTCTTCCACTGACCCAATATATAGGGTTAACGGCACTGCTAGTGCCCTACATATAGTAGTTGTTTGGATGGAGCGGCCAAATGCCAACCGAATCAAAGGTTCATAAAGTTCACTATATGTTCAGGGTTTTGCAGAGGTTCCAGTAGAAGTTCGGGGAGGAAAACCAACCGGCTATAGGATCGAAAGTTCATACATCCCACTATATGTTCAGATTTTTTCAGAAGTTCCTTAGGAAAATTGCTGCACAAACCCCTATTAAACCTTAATTGCTTGAAATAAAAGAAAAGAACTTCTGCATAATTTATTCTCACGATTTTGGTACCTTCCGCCTCTTCCGAATAGATAGAGCCGCTAGCACTGCTAGTACCCTACATATAGGAGGTGTTTCAAGGGCAGTAGTTAAAGCCTACCGAATCGAAAATTCACATAGCCTACTATATGTTCAGTATTTTGCAGAGGTCCCAAGAAACACTCAGCCGAATGGAGTGGTTTTATTTTTCCCCTCTCCCCCGGCAGGAGAGGGGGGAAATACGACGGTCAACTGGTCTTTTTGCTCCGCAGTCGGCTTCAACTTTGGCACAGCCGGCTTGTGATTCGGAGGGTAGAGACAGGTTTCTTATTGGACGGAAATGTTACTAGGCCTTGTTGGCGGGCCAACTATGGGCTAAGTGGCTTCTACCTCGAAGGGTAAACGCTGATTCGCCACTTGGCCGAAATGCCACAGAACTTTTACCATCTGTAAGGCCCTTTAGCGGATGGAAGCGGCGCAGAGGAGTTTTTGGAAACTTTTACCCTCTGGCCACATTTTAACCCGGTTATGCGAGTCGGGGGACATTTTTCGCCTTATGAGTTTTCAACGGAAGCGGGCATTAGATAAAATAGATAAACTTGCCGTCCTGAAAACTTCCCTTGAAATTATACAAATGTTTAATAAGCCTTAAATTCTTCAACTCCTTGCCAATGTTCAAGTTGTGGCATACAACCAAGAAAATTTCCAAAAAATTCTTTCCAAAATTTGACAGGGCCAAAACCGCGTGTATATGAAATCTTGGAGGGACAAGTTGGCCGAGTCAAACAAAACTAACTTCACTAACCACATACCGAAAGCCATTGGCCGAAAGGCCGAGTCCGGATACCCGAGGAATGAACCAAGGTTTAGCCCTTTACTGGTAAAAGCCTATGGAGATGCCTGTAGAGCTGCGAAGATGGCAGGCATCGGGAGGTGGGTTGACTAGACTGGGAAAAGAACAAGCCATAAATGCTTTTTGATAAACCGAATACCAGAATGGGGAAGGGGTATTTTGTTCATCTGTCCCGAGGTTTCTTTCATACCGCCATACCCCTCGACCTTTTCCTGTAGGCCTGGTTGAAAGAATTCCAAAGAGCCATCAAAAAGCCCATTGGCCTCTGCTATAAAGATTGCTCCTAATGATAACCGGACTGCTGGGAGAGGTACAGTTGGGAACTTTGGGCCGAAGATGCCTAGCCCTTGGGCAGAAGGGGCAGCTACTTCGAGCATTTAGGCCCTGGATGGCTGGGCACCAAGGAGCCCGATCCGATCCTTTTCCAGGGGCGTCCAGTCGGTTGCTGGACGCCCTGCTGCGACGGCGATGGTGGTATCGGCTGCATCAGAACCTGTGGGCTGTTTTAGGCAGTGGAAGCGGATAGTCGCCTTACCTCTGTCGATCTGGCCCACCTAGCTAAGAAAGGAGAGAAGGCCCTCGTTGTCAGTCATCGGTACAATTCGGTCTTTGTCGCCTTGGGTGGCAATGCGTAAGGGAGCAGAGTACGAAAGTTCTCCATCCTCGCGGGGGGTTGACGACCGGCCCAGCCTGGCGTAAAGAGCCTAGCCTCTTTCTCTACCCCTTCCGCGGAAGCTTACTCGGCTAACCTGGCCATTCCGAGCAGCTCGAAGCACTCAGCGGGAAGGCCCAACGCGGAACCAGAAGAAATGCAGGCGGCTAAGGTGCACAAGCACATCTGCTGGCGGTGGCCGACGTCAGCAAGAAGGCCTTCGGAGAACTTTCGACTCTCTGCCTCTCCATGGGGTGTAGGCAGCAGTGGGGGTAATCCCCTGGCAGCCCAAAGCTGGTTACTGCTGCTGTTTTCGAGCAGATGATCCGATGAGATTACCCCTTAGGCAAAGCTCATAGGCCGGGAGAATCATTCGGATTCCCCCGGCCAATTTTTTCCAGTTTTGACCGTTTCCCCGTCTAGAAAATTCTACGTTCCCCCAACACTCTTCACCTGAAACCTTCTATTAACCGCTCGATGTGAAGGAGCTAGCAGCTGTCCAAATAAGTCGAGTTTCCTTCCTTCTGCGCAAACCACATCCTAAATTCTCCTTTTCAATCATAAACAGCTCTTACCACTTCCCCAAAATCTTGGGCCATTTCTCTTCGTTTCCGTTTTTGCTGTAAGGTATAAGAGGCTCAAATGTTGTCATTTTCCAGTTACCTAGAGGGGAAAGTGCTGACTCTTTGGAATTATTGGACTTAGGAAATTGTGTAAACAAAAGGCTGGGCCATCATAACTCCTGGAGATAAACCAAATCAAGAATGGCCAAAGCTCAATAGGAGGAGGGGGCTTTTATTTTATGGTCAGCTTAGAAATAGCTAGACCCCACTTTCGTCCAATTGCCTCTGGGTGAAGTTCCATCTCCGGGATAAGGGGGCGATACGAAGTAGATTTCCTGGGGTTAGGCTTGTTTTGTGTGGGACAATCTATTTTGCCCAATTGAGGGACAAGGTTTCAGATACACCGAGGGGAGGAACTCGCAGTAATACACATCTTTACTAACAACCTCTGCATAATTCAAAGGGGATATTTTTATACCATTTTGGCTGTCCTCCCCCTAACACAACATAGATAGCAGCTGTGTGGGTAGGGCAATCGAACGGCTAGAGAATTAAATGTTTACAAAGTTCACTACATGTTCAAGATTTTGCAGAGGTTCCACTATTCCAAGCCGCCGCAACTCAGAGCACTAAATAGCGGGAGACCCAACCTTTCAAAAACCTCATGGTTACTTTGGGCAAATTGCGTCATTTAGGAAAGATCACTGGAAAGATCAGGGAGTGCTGATTTTTGAAAGCATTTTGCCTATGTTGCCTATTTTCTCTATTCCGTGTCCCTCAAGGAGCTTTCGGGATTTACCTAAGGTGATGTCTTGTGCAATTCCACTCAAACTTGTGCGGTGGGAGGTGCATCTGAATTTTGGTGGCCCATTTTGGGAGTTGGGGAACATAGATCATCCCCAGGTCTGTCGAATCGCTCATCCGATTGGCTTCTGCAGGTCTGTATCTCGGAGGCTGTCCTAAAAACATTTTCTATGATGAAAGGAGGTCTCCTTCCTCAGTTTTTCAGAATCCCTGTTTGTCAGGAGCGTGGAGGGTAGGAGGCGGTCGGCCAAAACCTATTGGAAACCGCCCAAATCCCAAAATCCCAAATTCAGAACAGCCTCTCAGCTCGACTTTTGCCATTTTTGGCCCTTGTGGAAAGAGCAAAGCTGTAACTCCTCAGGAATTATTGGAGTTAGGAAATCCGGTGAACAAAAGAGGTCTCCGCCGTAACTTTTGGAGACAAACCAAGTTAGGAAAAATGACAAACGTCGAGCTCCGATTCCACGGGTATAACTTTGGAAGTAGTTTTCGGGTTGAAATCCAGAAGCAAAAAGACGTCCCATCGCAGGTGGAAGGAATGGGCCGGTTGTTGCTTCCTCATGTGGTAAAATAAAAAATAATAAAAAGTATTTGGTTCTGTGTCGGCACTATGCTACCCATTGAGGAAAGGAGCACAGCTATGAGACAGGTTCATCGACGTGAGGTTCTCGAACTGGGGGGATTGTTTCTAGCGGCTGCGGGAAGTTGTGGCTGGGGTTGGTGGAAGGAGGCTCGGGTGGCAGAAGCGGCTGAGAAATTGGCCGAAGGGGCACCTCATGCCGAGAAGCTCGGCTGGCGGCTGGGCTGTCAAGCCTATAGCTTTAATCGATTCACCTTCTTCGAGGCGGTGGACAAGACGGCTTCCTTAGGCTTGAAGGTCATCGAAATGTATCCTGGGCAGCCGATGAGCCCGGACCGTCGGCAGATCCGCGTGGGAGTTGGCATGCCTAAAGAAGCGGAAAAGGCAGTCTTAGACAAGCTCCGGTCAGCGGGCATCAAGTTAACCAATTACGGCGTCTGTGGACTTCCCAATGATGAGAAGGT
Source organism: Thermoguttaceae bacterium (assembly GCA_025062105.1). GTDB lineage: Bacteria > Planctomycetota > Planctomycetia > Pirellulales > Thermoguttaceae > JANXAQ01. Next base: position 19,163 of record JANXAQ010000164.1, on the reverse strand, counting down.
TTGCCGAGAAACCTTTGAGTTTGCCCGTCGCATGGGCATCGAAACTCTGGTGTCCGAGCCGCCCTTCGAAGCCTTCGACCTGCTGGACAAACTGGTCGAAGAGTACAAGGTCAATGTAGCCATCCATAACCATCCAAAACCCTCCCGCTATTGGGATCCGCAGACAGTGCTGAAGGTCTGCAAGGATCGTAGTCCCCGAATTGGCGCCTGTGCGGACACTGGCCATTGGATGCGATCGGAGATTAAACCGCTCGAAGCCATTCGGCTTCTAGAAGGCCGAATCATTAGTTTCCACTTTAAAGACCTCAATAAATTTGGGCCGGGCGCCCATGATGTGCCTTGGGGTACCGGCCAAGCCGATGTGCCAGCTATTTTGAAAGAAGTCCGTCGGCAAAAAATCCAGGCAGTCTTTTCCATCGAATACGAACACAACTGGGAAAACTCTCTACCGGAAATCGCCCTGTGTGTGAAGTTTTTCGACAAAGTAGCTGCCGAATTGCTACTGGCATAATTCGTCCAGTCAGCAGCGCTGGAGATAAAAAGGTTACCGATGAACTTCTGCCTGCTAATGGGAAGCTAGGATACTCCAGGGGAACCTTTGCAGAATTCTGAACATATAGTCAACTTCAGGGACTTTTGATTCTGTAGCTGCTGGGTTCTCCACTCGAATCCCTCCTAGGTTCTAGCAATCCTAGCAACCCCATAGGTTGGGTTAGAGGGAAAGTAAGCCCCCATAGTATAAAAATATCCTCTTTGAATTAGACAGAGGTTCTAGACAAAATCCTCCCTCCTGCCGAAAAATCGGCTTTGGAGAGGACATAGCTATTTTACTTTCAGATATAGAGAGGCTCTGTTGAAACCGTTTCCGGGCGGAGTCCTGATCCCCAAAACTGCCCAAAACCGACGAGCACCGACAAAACCTCCCCACGCTGCGGACAACCTTTCAACAGAGCCATACAGAGACCTGAATCCTTTCGAGAGAGTCCAACCGGTGGCATCTAGAAGATCGAACCTCTTGATTCCTGGAGATGCCGGTGGGAGGGGCCTTTCGACGGCCTGGAATGATCTCGGTTCTCCAAATCGCCTAAACTGCCCCCAAAATTCAACCTAACCGAAGAAAGCATTTTCGGGGCTCTGCTGGCTTTTTATATAAATATTCAGTATTTCGTTAAGTAAAAGCACCTCCGCATCATTCTAGGGAGATTCTTTATACCAATTTGGTTCCTTCCGGGACTAACCAAATATATTGGGGCACAAGCACTGTTAGCGACCTACATATAGTAGGTGTTTGGATGGAGGCAGCTAAAGCCTAGCGGATCAAAAGTTCTTACCGTTCACTATATGTACAAAATTATGTGAATGTTATGAACCTTTGATCTAATAGGGATTGGCTCGACCGATTCAAAGACCTACTATAAGGTGCTCGGAGTACTAACCGCCTATATTAGGATTAGGTAAGAGTAGAGGACACCTAAATGGTGAAAAAAATACCTCCTCTAAATTATGCTGAGATTCCTTGTGATTCGACTTTCGCCATTTTTTCCTAACTTCTTTTGTGCTCGAAACTTACAGAGCACACCTCATTTGGACATATAATTTCTTAACTCTAATGCTTACAAACAGTTAGAGCATGACCTAATCGGACCAGGCTCGAAAATGGCAAAAGGCGAGCTAACCTACCCAAAAATCAGCCGGCTAAACCAATCCTTCGGGTGTGGCTGTGTGGATTAGCAAATAATTATCGGCAAAAATAAGCCAACCTAAGAATCCTGCCTTGCTCAGCGCTGGCCGTTTACCTGATATAAAGACCTAAACACCTCCAAGAGCCTAAACTCCTCCGCGAGAGTTCATAGCCCCTGAGAGCTGAATACGGTCCCCTCGTTTCCTAAAGAGCCCAGCATAAAACAGTTCGATTGGACGGGGACTACCGTCTTCCACTCCCTCTTAACTCGACTTTTGCCAATTTTCCTAACTTGTTCGGTCTCTTGGAGTTAGGACGACTTTCTCTTTTTTGTAACCCAAATTTCCTAACCCTAACAATTACAAGGAGTTAGAGCTTTTCATTTTGGGCAGGAGAGCAAAAATGGCAAAAATAGAGCTTGAACGGGCCACAAAAATCAGCCACACCCAAATCTTTCCAACAACTGGCCCCCCTTGGACAGGGATCATGGGTACTCTTTCCCGTGAAATGGTCGAGGAGGCAAAAACGCGAAACCTACGGTGCCCACGAAACCTACGGCGCCCAATGCTCACGCCCAAAACCTCGTATGGGGGCAGAATGTGGGAAGGTTAACCCAAGGGGCACTAATTGGTTTCCTTTGAAGAAGGGTTATTGTTGGGGGGCCACTTGCTTAGTATGGAAGACGGCATGGCAATCGTCGCAACTTTGGCGGAGTTTGGCATTGGCTTTCAAGGCTGCTTCTGAATTTTTTGCTCGAATCGCTGCATTCAGTTCTCCAGCCGCCGCCCGCATCTGCAAACAAAACTGTTCCCACTTTTCCACTTCGTTGGGTTTTTCCGTTTCATCGGCATTGGGCAAAGCACCCTGTGCAATAACACCCAATAGGGCGGCATAGCCGGCATAGAGTTTCCCTCGTTTTTCTAGCCGGGCGGGTTTCAAAGCGGAATCCGTAATCTTGGTGCTGATCAAGGGGACAGCCTTCATCAGAGGGGGCAGACTAGCCACTTTTTCCCATTTGAGGGAGCTAGGATCACCTTGGCTACTAACAGCGCTAACAAGAGCCTGCACAGCTTTTTTGGCCGAGGAGAAATCCTTTGCCGAGGCTAGTTCCTTCGCAGCCGCCATCAGAGCCGGGGCAGCCTTCTGATATTTGTTAGGCTGGTCGTGGAGGCCCAACGCCAAGGCCAAAATAATCAGGGTATTACCATCCTCGGCCAGTCTGCCTTCGATATCTTTAAATGCTTCTTCATTTTGCACCGCCTTTTGGAGCTCCTCTAGGTAGAGCTCCATTTGAGCTTCCAGGTCCTCGGCGGGGGCATAACTGGAAACCGGAGCGTTTTTGGCTAGAGGTGCAGGCGAGGGGGGCTTTTCGGCGGCTGGCGGGGAGGTAGGTTCCTGCTTAGGAGGCTGAGAAGGGATTTCGGGAGGTGAAGGTTTTGTTTGCGGAGCGTCGAGTCGTTTTTCCTCGGGTTGGGTTTTCCCTTCGGCGGAAATAGGTTGTGGGGTCAACGGCTTCGCCAGAGGCTCCAGAGAAGCAGAAGCCTGTGAAGTCTCTGATTTAGGCTTGGGCGGTTCCGCTCCACAGCCTCCCCCTAAAAAGATCACAGCCAGCAAAGCCACCCAACTCACCAGACAAAACTTGCAAAACCACTTGGCAGATGTCATGAGCAGACCCTTTCTCCTGAGAATACTGTACTGGCAGTTTGATGATATGAGGAACCACATTTCGGCCGAGTGAAGAACCCTGCCGTTGCCTTTGAGGCAGAGGCCGGCTTGAGCTGAAAGCGAAGCTGGCCCCAGAGTCAAAAAAGCTCATTAGACCGTTTCATTTTGCCCTCCCTCAACCCTCTCCGCCAAGGGAAGAAAAGCAGGCTCCTCCATTCGGCTGAACTGTTAGGATGACGAAACCTTATTAGCGAAGCAAATCCAAATGTTCTCGCCAACCCCCATTCATGGCCGAATATTCTTTGGGAACAGCGGAGCCGTTTAGGCGCCAGGAGGCTCCGATGGGGCAGCAGCCGCCTGGGCCTTAGCCCGCTCGATCGACTGCAATGCAAGGTAATTTTGCCCGAATCGGGCCAGATTGTCCAGTTCCTGATCAAACTGATCGTAGTGGCGTTCTTCATCCAAGAGGAGATCCTCGAACAATCGTTTGGACACGGCGTCCCCGTGGGCTGCGCACTGGTTGGCGAATTGGTTGTAGTGTTGAATGGCTTCCTCTTCAAGCCGACGGGCCATCTCCAGCATTTTGGGTACATCTCGGATCTTTTCAACTGGGGCAGCCAACACCATTTCGACTTCGCCTTTAAGGAAAAGGATCCTTTCAGCCAATCGTTCTACATGAAGCATCTCCTGAATGGCGATAGTGCGGAACAGGGCCGACAGGGGATCGTAGCCTTGGTCATTAGCGTGGAAATGAAAATACATATACTGATGGACTGCAGTTAATTCTTCTGCTACAGCTTGGTTCAACAGAGCAATACTTTTTTCGTGCACAGCATTCCTCCTTTTCGAAAGGTTTATGGGATAATCTCCTTGGGCAAATATGGTTGGATCTATTATAAAAGCCGCCTAGCGAAGGAAAAAGGCCGCCGGAAAAACTCTTTTATAATAATTTCAGCAAGACGGGAAAACAAGAAGCTTTAAGGCCCGCCCGAAATTTTACAGTAATACTTGAGGCGGGGGGGAGTTTATTTTTGCTGGTTTCTTGTTGAACCTCGACTTTTGTGATTTTAGGCCTCGTTTGGAAAGAGTAATGTTCCAACAGCATGTAACGATCTGGAGTTTTGACATTTTTGTAAATTCTTTAATTTCAAGGAGTTAATCTTTGCAGATTCGTTGTTCGGCAACTTTTCCAAAAGGATATTCGGAAATTAGGAATTTTAACAGTTTCCAATGGGTTTTGGTTGACCGTTGCCTCCCCTTGAGACTTCTTAAAAATAGGGATTTTGGAGATTCCAAGAATTTAGGCAGGCCCCTTTTCATCCTAGAAAACTAGAAAATGCTTTTTACAACAGCTTATACGTGCTAATATTGTCGAAGGGTCAAGAAATCTAAGGGGGCTCCCCCAATAGAAATTAGCAAAAGTCAAGGGGACTATGGAAGTTAGGAAAATAGTGGGCCAAAAGGAAGTTTCTGCGTAACTACAGGAAACAAAGCAAGTTAGTAGAATGACAAAAGTCGAGATCAAACTACATCCCGGTTTGGCAGGGAAGATATAAAATATATTTGTATACTATTCTGGCTCCCTTGGCCTTTGCCCCAATATGATGGAGTTGCTAGCACTATTGGAAGCTTCCGTTAGGGAGGTGTTTGGCTGGGGATCCCTGCCTATTGAAAGCAAAGGTCATAAAGTTCACTATATGTCATGTCCAGATTTTTGGACAAGTTCCGATAGCTTTCGCTTGATGGCCACTCAAGTCTTATAAAGCGGGTTGCCAACTCCTGATAGGAATTAAATAATATGATAGGTTTTCGATCCGTGCTGGGCAGGGGCTAGTGATGCAAATAGTGCTTAAGCTCGACTTTTGCCATTTTTGGCTTCGTCCCAGAAAGGGAAAGTTCTAACTTCCTGTAATTATTGGACTTAGGAAATTGAGTGAACGAAAGGAGGTTTCGTCGTAACTATTGGAAGCAAAAGCAGTTAGGAAAAATGGCAAAAGTCGGGCTTTAGAACCCTCTAACAAAATGGAAATCTCAATAGTTCTGAGGTGCTACCTGTTCTCTTACGGGATGAGAGAAAACTGCTGTTTGGGAAAAGACTTTGTTAAAAGCACTTAATTCCACTTTTGCCGATTGCTAGGATGCAGGCTCTTTGGGATGTTTTAATCGTTTAAAATATAGGCGTTCGGAAATTTGCTGAACAAAGAAACCTCAAAACCTGACTCCTGAAAATAAAACAGCAAAAGTCGAGTTCAATTCCCCTTTTGCCATTTTTGGCCTTCTGCCGAAAGGAGAAAGTTCTAACTCCTTGGAATTATTGGAGTTAGAGGCTGTCTAAAAAGGCATTTTATAGGCTTCAAAGAAGGGAGAATGATTTGGCGCCGATGGGAATGGAACCGTTATTTTTATGCGGTTTGCTGCAAGGGTAATCCCTGAACGATGTCCCGGCAAACCACTGCATGGCTTAATTTTCAGACAGCCTCTTAGACTCCACTTTTGCCATTTCCCCTAAGTCATTTTGTTTCCAGTAGTTACGACGAGAGTTCCTTTTGTTCACACAATGTCCTAAGTCCAATAGTTACAAGGAGTTAGAGTTTCTCCCTCCGGGAGAAGACCTAAAATGGGAAAAGTCGAGTTAGAGAATTGTGTGAACAAAGGGAGAGTTTGTCGTAACTCCTGGAAAAAATCGAGTTAGAGCCTGCTGGAATAAAACGGAACTCACCGAAAGCGGTGGGGGCAATTTACCGCTCATAATAAAAGACTGCCTTTGTTGAAAGGTTGTGCGCAGTTTGGAGAAGTTTTTGCCATGCTGGTCGGTTTTGCTTCAGTTTCGGTGGGTTTAGGTCTCCGCCCGGAAACGGTTTCAACAGAGTCTGAGAGACTCTGAACTCGACTTTTGCCATTTTTCTTAACTGCTATTGTATTCAGAAGTTACGACGAAACCTTTTTGTTCATCTAATTCCCTAACTTCAATAATTACAAGCAGTTAGAACACATTGGTCTTCGGGGGCAAGCCCCAAATGGCAAAGGTTAAGCTTAGACAAGCTTAGAGAAGAAAAATGGAGCTTAACGTCTCCTATATGTTCAGGTTTTGGCAGAGGTTCTGGGGTAACTCTCGCAAAGGAGTTCAGATGAAGCGTCGAATGATTTGTTCGGGTGTGGAGTGGTTGGGGGCGGTGGATTGGAATCGCCGGCTTTTTGACTCGTTGATTCCGCTGCCGGACGGTACTAGTTATAACGCGTATCTAGTCCGAGGGGCCGAAAAGACCGCTCTGTTGGATACAGTGGACCCGCCGATGACAGACGTCTTACTTCGGCAATTAGCAGATGTCCCACGGATCGATTATTTGGTCTCCCACCATGCTGAACAAGACCACTCTGGAGCAATTCCTATCATCCTCCGTCAATATCCGGAGGCCCAGCTTGTGTGTTCGCCGAAGGCCAAGACGCTTTTGATAGATCATCTGGATGTAACAGCCGAACGAATTTTGACGGTTGAAGATGGCCAGAAGTTGGACCTAGGCGGCAAAACCCTGCTATTTTTGCACACGCCCTGGGTCCATTGGCCGGAAACCATGTGTACCTATCTGCCGGAAGATCAGATTCTATTTTCTTGTGACTTTTTTGGCTCCCACCTGGCTTTCTCAGAACTTTATGCAGGCGACGATCCCTATGTGCTTCAGGCGGCCAAACGGTATTATGCTGAGATCATGATGCCCTTTCGCAAAATGGTGGCTAAAAATATCGAGAAAGTGCGGGTATTGGACCTGAAGTACATTGCTCCTAGTCATGGGCCTATCTATGATCGGCCCCAGCAGATTATTGCCGCTTATGAACAGTGGGTTTCTGAACAGGTAAGCAATCTGGCGGTGGTGGCATATGTGTCGATGCATGGAAGTACAGAGATCCTGGTGAATTATCTTTTAGCGGCGTTGGCTGAGCGGGGGGTACGGGTGCAGAAATATGAGCTGACTAGCACGGATATTGGGAAATTGGCGATGGACCTGGTGGATGCTGCTACTTTAGTGGTTGGCACGCCGACGGTCCACGGCGGGCCGCATCCGTTGGTCTTTGCCGCTACGAATTTGGCCAACGCGCTTCGGCCCAAATTGAAATACGTGGCCATTATCGGTTCCTACGGTTGGGGTGGGAAAGCCCCAGAGCAGATTCAGCAGCTTATTCCCAATTTGGAGGTGGAACTAGTAGGCACTGTGCTTTGCAAGGGGTTGCCGCGGCAGAACACCTTGGAGGCTCTGGACGTCTTAGCCCACCAAATCGCCCAAAAACATGCTGCCTTAGGACAGCTCCCCTAAGGAACTTTTCAGTCGTATGCACTCCTCAGGAATTTGGAGAAATTGGATAAATTAGAAAAACTTCCAAACTTGCTAGCTGGCTCAGTAGTTTCCAGACCTCTCAGGCGATGGGAATGGCTTATTTCCTTTTTCCTTTTCCCAACGCCCACACCCGTAGGATGAAGGAGATAACTGCCGAGGGCAGCTGGCTGTGATACACATCTCCTTCCTTTCCTTTGGGATGGATTTGCTATGCCAATCGTAGAGAATGGCTTCCCCCACCTAGGGGGATAACGAACTTCTCAAAAGAAGCCATCTGTTACTCTGGAGAAATCACACCTTAGGGAAAGCTCATTTTGGAAGATTCAGGAAGTGTTTGGTTTAAGAGACTGTTTTGCCTATATTGCCTGTTTTATCCATTCGATTTGCTTATACAACCTTTCGGCTTTTTCCTAAAATGATGTCCGAGCGTCGGAACTCTAACTTGTGTATAACAGCGAGGTGTAATAGGGGGAGAAGGCAAACTGGGCGAAATTGGTCCAAATGCAGAAGCGTACTAAAAAATTATTATGGAGAGACAGGTATTCTACCAAGGCATTAAGTCGGAATGAGTAGAGAAAGCACTTTTCGGGAGATTTTCTGAGCTTGAGTTTTCCCAATTCCCTGAGTCCAAGATCCTGGGATGTTCTAACCCTTTTGAGAAATTGGTGTTAGGAAATTTGCTGACTAAAGAAGCCAAAATGCCTAACCTCGAAAAAAAGATTAGAAAAAGTGGCACAAGTCGAGCAGAGAAGTTCTGTAGGGACACAGCGATGGAATTCCGAAGAGCGGTAGGCTTTTACAAAAAACCTCTTTTGCAAAATAAGCAGCGGAACTTAGCGAATAATTAAGGGTTTATATCCGGAGATTCTATAAGGAGGATAGAAAGGGACCAAATTGGCATTTTGTTGATAAAAATAATAATGTACAATATGCCTCTGGGGCTGGGGGTTAGGTTGGTTTGCGAGATTGGCAAGCCGGAATTCCTTCGGGAGGGGATAGAGTTGTCTTATGAGCAGTAGTTTTGATCCATATCGGAAGTGGTTAGGGATTCCGCCGAAGGATCAACCGCCCAACCATTATCGGTTGTTAGGGATCGACCTATTTGAATCTGATCCGGATGTCATTTCCAATGCGGCGGATGCCCGAATGGCTCATATTCGGACATTTCAAACAGGACCTTATTCTGAGTGGTCGCAGAAACTGCTCAATGAGATTGCTGCGGCGAAGGTTTGTCTGCTGAATCCGGAAAAGAAGGCCGAATACGACGCTAAACTTCGTGCCCAATTAGCTGGGGAAGGTTTGGGTGCAGGTGGATCGGGGGGGATGCAGCTAGACATGACAGGGGGTGCCGAAACGCCACCGAGCTCTTCTGTGTCCGTTCCGTCAAGCTTGCCTCGAGCTCAGGCTGTTAGCCTTGGACAGGCCAGTGCCATCCAGGAATCTTGGCCTGGAGAACGGTCTGCTTTTTCTGGAGAGCGGATGCCTGGGAGTTTGCCACAAGGATTAGCCAGTGCTACAGGATTAGCCAGTCCTACAGCTCGATTGTTGGCTTCCCGGCGAAGGGCTTGGCAAGGACCTGCCCTTTTGACAGTCGGAGTGGCTGCACTGATATTGCTAGGGGCTTTGGTCTTTTGGATGCTCCAGGGGACTTGGGAACCTAGGGAACTGGCCGGACAAGGCGTAGCTCCAAGGCCACTGGGTGCGCAAGGCGTAGGCGGCGGACAAAAGCCTTCAGAGGGCATTTCCACTGGAGGGGCTTCTTCCAAAGGGGGGCAGGAGGCAAAAAGAAAAAAAGAGAAGGTTTTCCCTCTTCCTGCTAGGCCAGCCGAGTCTCCCATGGAGACTTCTACTCTGTCTAAGGGGGATGCTTCCGGAAAAGAGAAGCCGGCCTCTCTATTAAATCCGCCAGAGGCTGAGGCAACACACCCGAAGGAGAAAGACTCTGCTGAGGGACGTCCGACTGGCCTTCCGAAAGGTTCTCAGAAACAAAAGCCCGGAGACGAAGAGACAGAATCGGCCCCGGCTTCAAAGCCTGGGGATTTTGAAGGCCTCGAAGAGTCTTCCCAACCTGAAAAGCTGGATAAAGTTCCCCCGAAACATCCCATTCCCACCGAGGCGGAACAAGCCAAGGCGGTATCGGAGATTCGAGATTTACTAAGGGAAGATTTTGCGGCGGCGGAGAAAACTGGTACGCCTAGGGCCTTTGCCGAAAAACTCCTCCAATACGCTCAGCAGAGCTCGGATCAGGTGCCAGCTCAGTATGTTCTTTTCCAGATGGCGGCCGAGTGGGCGGCCCGAGCGGCTGACGGATCGCTTTTGCACGAAGCCCTGGATGGATTAGCCCAACGGTTTCAGGTGGACAGCCACCTGGTGTTGATTGCTGTTCTGGAAAAGGCTGCTGCCGCACCGGGCGAGGAGAATCTGCTTCGGGATCGGCTGGAAATGCTTCAAGAGATGGCCGAAGAGTTGGTCGCCCAGGATGATTATGGAAATGCGGATCGGCTCGCTAAGGCGGCCTTGGCGATGAGCCGAAAAATCAAGGATACTGATTTACAGCGTCAGACGGGGGCTTGGACAGGTAAGATCGAACGTCTGTCCCAACAGCATGCGAAACTGCGAGAATATCTGGACAGATTGGCCAAAAACCATGAAGATCCAGAAGCCAATTTGGCCGTGGGCCGATGGTATGCCTTTCTCGTCGGCCAATGGGAAAAGGGGTTACCGTATTTGGTTAAAGCCAATCAGCCGGAGATAGCCGAGGCAGCCCGTTTGGATCTAAAAGGTCCTCAGGATGCAGGTGAGCAACAGAAATTGGCAGAGCTTTGGTGGCAGCTTGGTGAGAAGGCTTCTGGCGAGGAGCGGCTGGCCATGCTAGCCCGGGCGGTGTATTGGTATGAACAGGCGTTGCCTCATCTGAGCGGTTTGTCCAAAACCTCAGCGCAACGACGGATCGAAATCTACCAGACCAGCTTGGGCCCAAAAGAATCTGTACGAATCACCAAAGGGGAATATGTTCTCTATTTTGACGGGCAAAAAACCTACGCCACCGTGCCGAATTTCATGTACGATGGCACTAAACCATTGACGGTGGAAGTGATCGTAAAAGCACAGTCCGCCAAGCAACACGGGGCGATCATTGGGAACTTGACTCCCACGGGGGGTTGGGTGTTGGCACTGGCCAAACACCCCACTCGGAGTAGCTCGGAGCCATATTGGGTCTTCTTTTTTCACGGGCGGCTTTTGCGGAGTACCTATTCGGAAGCCCCTGCTGAGATTGGCCAACGGGTGATGCTGGCCGCTGTGTATGATGGGGAAGAGATTCGGATTTTTGTTAACGGCCAAAGGCAATATACCGCCCATCCGTTAGCCCGACATCGGCCAGGAGGTACTACGTTACTGATCGGCGCCGGGACTTCTCCTACCGGTGCCCGCACCAACTTTTTTCATGGGATTATTGAACAAATTCGCATTTCCTTTGTAGTCCGATATACTAACAATTTCGTTCCGCCAGACCGGCTGGAAAAAGACAAGGATACCGAACTGCTTCTCCGGTTTGACACCGGGCCAGCCACAACGGTTCGGGATTTATCCGGCGCTCGTAGGGCAGCGCGAATCGTAGCTGGCAAATGGATCAAACGAGACGCCAGCAACCCTTAATATTCTTCTGGTTTGCAATAGCTTATCCGAGGGAGGCAGGTAACTATATTCCCCCACAGGATTCTCCTCTGATCGACTTTTGCCAATTTTCCGGTAGGTGCTCCCTTTGGATGTTCTAGCCTTTTGAAAATCTCGCCGTTTGCCAATTTTGGTCTTCTGCCGAACTGGGAAAGTTCTAACAGTCTGGAATTATTAGAGTTAGAAAATTGCGTAAACAAAGGAATAGTTCATCATAACTCCTCAGGACACAACAAGTTAGGGAAAATGGCAAAAGTCGAAGAAAATATTGGCGCAGGGAATTTGATGAACGAAAAATCTTCAAAGCCTAACTCTTTGAAATAAAATGGGACCTCTGCATAATTCGAGAGAGATATTTTTATACCATTTTGGTTCCATCCGCGTCTGACTCAATATATTGGGTTGCTAGCACTACTAGCACTCTCTATAGAGTAGCTGTTTGGATGGGGGCAGCTAAAGCCTACCGAAACAAAGGTTCTTAAAGTTCACTATATGTTCAAGGATTATGCAGATGTTCTAAAAACGATAAAAGTGGCGACACTGGTGTTGAGTCATTCCCAGGGAAATAAACTTAAGTTCAGGAGTTCACAGAAGCTGTCTCTTTTCACCTTACCAAATTAGACACTGGTACCTTCAGAAAATGTTTCCGTACATATTCTGTCAGAACTGAGGCAGCTTCTTCCAAACGGAATTGCCGATCCACGCCACCTTCCTGAAAAGCCACCTTGTTCATCCCATACACATCCGAAGAAGCCTCGTCTTGGCCGAACACATATCCACCAGCCGCCCGAATCGCCTTGCAGCCATCGGCACCATCTCGTCCCATGCCTGTCATGATCACACCCACGCATCGGGGACCGAAAATTTTTGCCGCCGATTGCATCATCACATCCACCGAGGGTTTATGGCCGCTAACTGGGGGACCGTCGAAAATCCGTACCTTCACCTGGGGCCCGATCTTGCGAAGCTCCAAATGAAATCCTCCCGGAGCAATCAGGACATGATTGGGCCGCAACCACTCACCATCGGCAGCCTCTTTGATCGAAAGACGACTAATTGAATCCAGCCGCCAACTTAATGGTTTGGTAAAATAGGGAGGCATGTGCTGAACGACCACAATCGGGGGCATGGGCGGCTGTAACTGTTGAAAAAGCACCGTCAAGGCAGGTGGCCCACCAGTGGAAACCCCAATAGCAATACACTTGTCCGCCAGACTTTCTGCTTCCGCATCTTTCTGCTCTTGCGATAACGGAAGTTTTGCCAGAGAGGTTTGTCGCTGTTTGCGCTGTTGGCGAATCCGGAGGATTCGCTGTACATCTGCACCAGCAGCCCAGCGAATCTTCCGGAGCAGTTCGTCTTGTAGTTCACAAAGTTGGCTTGCCGATTCCGGTTTGGGTATATAGTCGATAGCCCCGCGATCCAGAGCCTCTAGAGTAATTTCTGCTCCGCGTTGCGTCAGCGAAGAAACCATCACCACCGGTAACAAATGCCTCTGTAAGATCGCATCCAACGTAGCCAGTCCATCCATCCGGGGCATCTGGATGTCCAGAGTAACCACATCCGGGTTCAGTTGAGGAATTTTTTCCAACGCCTGCAAGCCGTCCGAGGCCATCCCCACCACTTCCATATCCGGCATTTGGGAAATTAGATCGCTCAACATTTGCCGGATCACCATCGAATCATCCACAATCAACACCCGAATCTTGCGATGGTTCATCATACCACGCCCTTTAGAGAAGCTCTGGGATGGTAAAGCCACATAACATCTCTTTGCAAAAATCTACCACAAAAGAGGGAGTACCTACCCAGAATTTTTCGTTCCCAGATCCTCGGCAAGCAAAAGCCGCCTGTTGGGTAAAGGAAATTAAAGAAACACTTAAAGATGTAATTGTTTCGTTCGTCTCGGCGGCTAATGTTAAACCGCCAAACCTGGGGGGCAAACGTAATAGGTGCTATTGTTTTGGAGACTAGCTTTTTCCACAACATATTGAGGTATCGCCTCGAATAACTCAACATATTGCGTTTATAAAACCGATTTCCGGAAACCAACATCCCAAGAGTCCAGGGGGGCTTGGGCGGCGCAATTTGGGGAGAACGCCAAAGAGATTTGCCGAGACCAACATATTTCTGGTTTCTGGAGGTCGGGGAGCAAATCTGCGCTTGACCTTTTGGGAACCGGTTGCCTAAAATCCGCTCCCCTTGATAACATGGAGGCATAGAAGATTATGGCTCGTCCTCCTTTTGAAGCACCAGTTTTAGGAAATCGCCACCCCCAGGAAGAGGGGTCAGGCAGCGGAAAACTGGTACCTGTTCCCAAACCCTGTTCAAATAATTTGCATCCCACTCCCACCGAGTCGCTTTCCCCAGCTAAAGGAAGTATGTTTGCCAAAGTCATCGTGGGGATCGGATTTGCAGCGGCAATGTTAGGGATCGGTGCTTTTGTGGGGGGAATAGTGATTTGGATGGGCCGGATTGAGCTTACAAGCCGAATTCCCCCCGGCGGTACCCCCCAGCTATCTTCTCCTTCCGCCTCGAATGGGGAGGGAGCCGCTCGCAGAAGCATTCCTTCCACACCTCCCCAATCGCCTACTGGAGCAGAACTCCCAACAGGAAAATCTTCCCATTCTATAGGGGGGATAGAAGATCCCCAGGCCTATCTTACAGACCGATCCCAAATCCTGCTGGAAATCGAGCTGGTGGAGTTAGACCGATCCCAGGCAGAAGAAGTCCTTGGGCAATCTGCTGCACGGGATATAGGAGCCTTGGGTCGAAAGTTGTTACAGAGCATGATTGGCACAGCCACCGCGGCCTCCGATTGGCACACTTCGGCAGGTGCCTCTTTTTCTCCCGAAGTGGCCACCACAGGTCAGTCAGCCAGCAATCTTTCCAAGCTTTTTGAGAAAAACAACAGTAGCGAAAACCACTCTTCCTCGGCCTCGGAGACTACTCAAGGTTCGAAAGAGACAGAGGGAGCTCTTCCCCAACTGACGGGGGATCAGAGAACGAACCCCACATCGCTGGAAGCGGGAAAACATACTCCATCATTTCGAGAGAGGTGGGGGATTGGCGCGGAAAAGTTGGTCCCTTCCGGGAATTCTTTATCCGATTCCAAAGGGCCTCAGGAAGCCTCTCCAACTCCCCAATTCCAGAGGCTGCGTTCTGACAGCAGCCAATCCTCCCGGCCTAGCCTACCAGCTGGAGAAAGTGAGGCTAGTAGAACCGGGGTTGGTTTATGGCGGAATCGGTCAGCTTCTGAAAAAGGAGGAGAGTCTGCTAACCTACCGCACTCTTCTCAACTAAAAAAGAAGAAGGCAGATGGGGGCCATGGGTTAGAAGAGTTATCTTGTAGTGATTGGATGGCCGGTTTGGATGAACTTCAGCGTCTGCGAATTGCTAGACGGATTGGATCTGGAAAACTAGCTTTACTTCATCGTTGGCCTAGTCAGATCGACTTTGTAGTTCCGGAACTGATGGAGGCCGGTGGGGGAGGCACCCAGCCGGTTTATACGGCAAAACTCCATTGTGTGGCAGAAGGGGACAAAGAAAACCACGAGTTTACTTTGGAATTGGTAGCGGAAGTGTGGCAGGGGGCTATTTCAGGCGGTTCTCAGAAAGTCGACCGGCAATGCTCGGCCGATCTGACCAGCGGCACTTTAGCCTCCGCGGGTGTCCAGAGTACACAAACCAGAAAAAAGCTTTCCTATGTTTTTCCGGCTCAGGTATGTCAAGCGGGGCGATTGAACCTGTTAATGGGCCTTCCGGCCCCGGCCGAGCGGCAAACCGGTTCGTTGGTTCTTTGTGCGGTGGTTCGGGGGAAGGTGCAAAACCAACCCGGGGGCCTGTCGCAGGTACCGCTTTCGGAAAGCGAGCTTCGGGAACGGGCAGTGGCTCAGTGCCGATATTTAGAAGCACTTCTTCAAGCTCAATTTCCCACGAGTCGCATCCAATTGAGTTTGGCAGCCGGCAAGCTTTTTGTCCATGGTCAAACTGCCAGTTGGCCAGAACAGGAAGAGATTTTGGCTTTGCTGCGGCGTCGAGCAATCCAGCAATGGAAAATGCATCAGCTTTCTACCGGCAGTACTTTGGCCGGCGTCAGGACGGAGAGTGGTGATGGTGGAATAGTGAATATGCTTCAAGTCGGCCAGGTGCGAGTTCGGCTGCAGATGGTGGAATTGGCTTTTCCTGCGAGAACGGGCGACCAAACAGCGAGACCAGAGCGAGGTCCTGCTTCGGCCATCAGTAGCCTATCCTCGGAAACCCAACAATGGTTACAGTCGGTAAGTGAAGCTGCTTCTGGACATCAGGCCATGGTGGTTCCTGCTGCTTCCGCAGTCCAGTGGGAAGAGATGCTAACCCGTAAGGTGGCTCGCATCGTATGGACCCATGAGTGGGTAGGCCCCAGTGGCCGAAAAGAAATCGTGTCGATCCAAGGTCGGGAAGGGAGTCGTTCTGGCACCGGGGTGCTTGGGGAGAAAGACAATCGGCCATTCTCCGCAGCGCCAGTTGCTCTCCGTCAGCAAACCACCAAACACACAGGTACTTCCAAAGGGCCAGGAGCAGATTCGGATCTTTCGCCCACCTGGCCTACCTCTTTTCCAGCAGAAAGTCGAGAATGCCAGGTGGAAATCCTAGCCCAGTGCACGGATCATGGGGCGGTTCGATTGGAGGTAGTGCCTGCCGTAAAGCAACAACTTTTTACGGAAGCAGCTACTCAATCCGGATTACTTTCCCAAACTCACTGCTGGCAAATTCATGCCCTGATTCAGCCGGACCAGTGGCTTCTGGCACCAATAGCCGAGCTGCCCGAGTCGGCAAAACATGCTGGCTCTTCGGCCCGAACAGTATTGCTTGTAGCGGCCGAGGCGATTTCGGAGGGCGGGAAAGTTAATATCCAGACTTTTCATGCCTCCGCCTCTCCTTCCGCGAAGAGTTCTCCGCCTGGGAAGTCTTCCTCCCAGCTTACCATACCTCAAGCCTCGGACAACTTAGCCAGCCGAAAAGCTGAACCAGTCAGCTATGAAGAAGCCACAGCTCGTTCCTACCGACCCCCCATTAGCAAAGAGAGAGCCAGACTGCCCGGCCCCGGCTCTCAAGATGGGCCTAGTCCATTGCCAGCCGAGTCCGAGCGGCTCCAAGCGCTGCAGGAAGTATTAGCGAATCTATTTCCTCACAGTCAAGTGCAGCTTCGATGGGAAGCGGATCGGCTGGTCGTTGAAGGCCGAGCAGCCAACTTGGCCGAAGCATCCCAGATTTTGGCAGTGGTTCGTGCAGAGGCTCTGCCGGACCCGTCGGCCAAAGTCTCCTTGGTGAATCGACTCCGGGTAGTCCCCACTAGCCCGGTTGAATATCTTCTTCGAGTACGTTTTGTGCGGGTGAATGGGACGGCGCTGCGCCAAGCGGCAGAAAAAGTCAAACGAGACTTCCCCCAGCTGGTTCCCTTGGCGGGCCCGTTACTGGATCTGGCGGAACGAGGCGGCCATCTGGTCCTAGAACCTGCCGGCACCGAACACCTTCCCGAACTGCTTGCCCAAGCAGAGCGATTGGATTTAGTCCGGGTAGTGGCCCAGCCCACCTTCGGCATCTTGCCCAGCCAACCTGCCGAATACCTCCTACCTATCTCAACCGGAATCCACGACTCTTTAGGCACTCAGCGGCTAGTTGGGCAATCGCCGCCGAGCAGTGTTAGTGCTGAGAGCAGTTATCTTGTTTGTCGGCTTAGACCTCAATGGACCGAGCAGGGCCGATGGCAGTTGGAGATCACCGTTGAACTGGTAGGGAGAGCTGCCTCGGGAAAACAGGCATCCAGAATGCGGCTTGTTGCCGAGCTAGAGCCTGGGCAAACTTCAGCAGCTGCCATCCCCATGGAACTTTATCCTGGACCAGGCCGTCTGGTAGTGTTGACGACCCCTGAACTCCGAAATTTACCTCCAGGGGATACGAATGTTTCTGGTTCCACCGGTTTTTTCGCTTCCGAAGGGATGACAGACCAAAATCAGACCCCTCCGATGAAATACTCGGCCTCCGATAGTTCTCCTCCGTCGTTCAAGGGACCACAGCCCGAAGTTCCTTCTGGCAATACTCAGGCAGGTGCACTGCCGCCTAGGCCAACTGCCCCTTCTGTTGGAGGGTTACCTTCACCAGGAGCATCCTCGCCACCGGGCAAAGCATCCACTCCCTCAGACAAGAGAGCACCTCCTTCCAGTGCTCCAATGCCCCTGGGTTGGCAACAGTCCCCCTCTGCTACTGGACCGCAGGAGCCCGAAGCCACCAGGGCTGCCAGTTCACCGCACGGACTCTTGCCAAAATTGGGCCAATTGTTTCGAAGCAAAAAAGAAAAAACATCTTCTCCGCCCGGCTATACGCTAGCAGAATCCCCAGAAGCACCTTATCCACCCCCGTTAGAGGTAACTGTGCCGGAAGCTCCTCCACCCGACTCCTCGGGGAATCGAATTATCCCTCGGGTGATTCGGCCTTCCAGCCCCCGCTAACTCTTGCTGTCTTCTCCTGCTGAACGGGCTGGGACCATTACACCTTTTTTAAAAGCTCAACTTTTGCCATTTTAGTAGGCCTCCCCCCTGGAAGAGAAATGGTTTTATGTCGCTTTTCCAATTTTGGTCTCCGGCCGAAGGGGTAAGAACTAACTCCCTGGAATTATTGCAGTTAGGAAATGGATATGAGAAAAGGGCTTTGTCGTAACTTCCGGGGCGAACCAAGTTCGGGAAAATGCCAAAAGTGGAGTTGAAGGACTAAGCACTACTGCTTCTCTAGAGGGTGGGCTCTGATTTTTTTGCGGTCCGTTTAAGGGGGGTATAGGGAATAGATAGTAGCCACTTTCAATCGAACTGCTTCTTGCCGGCTAAAATCTCTAGGAAACAAAAGCCCCGGATTCCAGATTCCAGGGGGTATGGAACTCTCCTAGAAAGAGGTTAACTTTTCGGAGGAGTTTAGGTCTTCGATCTCAGGAAAACGGGTAGGTGCTAAGCCGCGCTGTTATACACAAGTTGGCGTTGAACCGTTCGAACTTCACTTTAGGCACATCCCAAAAGCTCGCTGAAAAAGATAGAATGGATAAAATAGGGGATCTAGGCAAGACAGTCTTTGAGACTAAAACACTGTTTGCCCTTGGAAGTGATTTTTCCTCAATGCTGCATTTCTCCAAAGTAACCTTTAGGTGCTTTTGCAAGGCTCGATATTCCCCTGTTTGGTGGGATAATTTGCTGCCGTTGGGATGGGAAATACCTCCCAAAAATGTGTATAACAGCTACCTGCTAGGCAAAGGGGCAATTCGAGGGGTTCGGCTTATTTTGCCTATATTTTTGCCTATATTAAAATCAGGAAGCTCTGCTATTAATCAGGAAGCTCTGCATAATTCGAGAGAGATATTTCGATTTTGGTCCCCTTCGAGTCTGCCCAATATATTTGGTTGCTGGCAGTGTTAGCACGCTACATATAATAGGGAACCTCTGGAAAATCCTGAACATGTAGTGAACTTTATGGACTTTTGATTCTATAGCCTTTCGGTCTTCTATCCACACACATACTATCTAGTGGATGCTAGCAATGCTCGAGCTCTATTAGAGGAAGGACATCCAAAATGGTATCAAAATATCACCCTTGAATTGTGCAGAGGTTCCGTGCTATTTAGATGGGAGGAACTAAAGCCTAATGATTCAAATGTTCATAAAGTTTACTATACGTTCAGTATTATGCGGAGCTTCCTCGCAGAGCGTCCTATGTATTTTTCCCAACGTACTTTCCGAAAAATTACTCTTCAGAGAGGCCAGACTATTGAGCCAACCCAACTGGGGCGC
>JANXAQ010000033.1 GCA_025062105.1 Thermoguttaceae bacterium | reverse complement strand
ATTTTTATACCATATTGGCTACCGTTCTCCCTACACCGCTCTATAAGCCTGCTAGGAACCAATAAATAGCAGGAGGTGGATAAAAGAACCGAGGAGCTAGACAATCAAAAGTTCATATAGTTCCCAATGCGTTCCGGATTTTGCAGAAGTGCTCCTCATTTAAAGGATATATTTTTTCATCATCTTGGTGTCTTTCACCTCTAGCCCAATATATATAGGCACTGCTATCATTAGTGCAACCTACATAGAATGGGCCTTTAAATGGGGTGGGCCAATCCCTACAGAATTAAATGTTCATAAAATTCAGGAAGCTCTATAAAACCCGAACATATAGTGAATTTTTGATTCTATAGCCGTTTGGTTCTCCTGGCTAGATATCTACTATCTATTGGGCGCTAGCAATGCTAGGGCCTCTATATGTTATGTTAGCGGGAGGAGAAGCGAAAATGACATAAAAATATTTAATGACATAAAAATATTTCCTTTGAATTATGCAGAGGTTCCTTCCCCATATGTCCCGGGTTTCAGGAAACTCGACTTTTGCCAACGTTGGTGTTCTAGCGAAAAGGAAAAATTCTAACTCCTTAGAATCATTAGACTTAGGAAATTGTACGAACAAAAGGAGGATTCATCGTAACCCATGGGGGGCAAAACAACTCAGCAAAAATGGCAAAACTCGAGCGTAGCGGTTCCAACGGTTTTCTGGAGCATAGGCAGTTTTCCACATCCTGGTGAAAGGGACTCGAAGGTTGCCAGGTTCAGACCTCCCGAGGGGAAAAGTTTCTATATAGCTATAAACCAGCGGAAAAACCGAATTCCTCCTTGGGCAGGAATGGAGCAAGGAGGTGGGATTTGGCTGGATTTGTTGTTCAAGGGTTTTCTAACCGCCTAGAGCCTGAAGGCGTTCCTTGGCCCGAGGCACTTTATCACTTTGCGGATGTTTTTCCAGCAGTTCTTTATATTGGTTGATTGCTCTATCTTTCATCCCAAGCACTTCAAAGCATCGGGCCGCTTCGTACATAGCATCCGCTTGCCATTTTGGATAGGCGTAACCGGCAATAACTCGATAAAAACTTCGGATGGCTTCTTTATGATTTTTCTGCTCGAAGTGGATTTGGCCGATCATGAATTGGGCACGGGCGGCAATTTCCTGGCTGCCGGCTTGCGCTACTACGGTTTCGTATATTTTGAGGGCTTCGTCTAGTCGGCCCATGTTATGCAGGGCCCAGGCTTGTTCATAAATGGCCAGGCTTCGATAGGGGGAATGGGGATGTTCGTTGGCGCATTGCTTGGCCAGTTGGAGAGCGGTGTCCCATTGTTTCAATTGAGCGGCGGCTTGGGCGGAATGTAACAGCGCCAATACCAGAAACTCTTTGTGCGACGGTTTTTTGACCAGCCGATAGACCTGGAGAGCATCTTGCCATTTTTCTTGTTTGAACAGGCATTCGGCTTCCATGAACGCAGCATCATCGGCCAACTCACCTTGACGCCAACATTGCCGCTGATAGCGGAAACTTTGTTCTGCTTTCTGGAAGTCGTTCATTCGGAAAAACGCCCATCCGAGTTTATAGGCTGCTTTTTCGCCCAAGGGAGACTGTCCCGCCTGTTGGCCGGATTGGTAATACGCCTTTGCCGCTGCCAAAAAGTCCCCTTGTTGGTAGGCCCATTCCCCTTGGCGGAAGAGGGCTTCGGCGGCCAGGGGACTATTCGGATGTTCCTTAGCCAATCGGCCAAACAGTTCGGCGGCCTCTTTCTGTTGGCCAGCCGACTGTAACGCCCATGCCCATTCATACAGGACTTTATCTTTGGCTGGATAGTTGGGATCGCCTTCCAGAAGCTTTTGGAAAGTGTGCGCAGCTTCTTTATACTGTTGTAATCCAGTCTGGCATAAGCCAATGGCATATTGGATATCGGAGCGTTCGGTGGCAGTCAAATTGGCTTGAGGGACGGCCTGCAGATCAGTCAGAGCGGCTGCGAATTGACCCTGCTGTTGGCGGGCCAACCCCCGCCCATATCGGGCACGCATTGCCAATGCATCCCCGGAATATTTCTCCAGGAACTGATTGAATGCGGCCTCGGCTTCTGGATATTGAGCGGCCATCAACCTCGCCCAGCCCAGCCCATAAAGCGCCACGGAAGCCATCGGACCTTCGGCCCATTGGTCGAGCACTTTCTGGTATTGCGCTACCGCTGCCGGATAGTCTTTTTCTGCATATAGATATTCAGCCAACCAATAGTGCGCGCGATCTAGGAGTCGGCTTTTAGGAAAATCCTGAAGGAATTTTTGTAAGGTTTGTTTTGCCTCTGTGCGTTTGTCGGCCATCCAATAGGCATGAGCTAAGCACAAGAGGGTCTCATCCGCCTGTCGCCATTGGGGATCCGTCTGCAGGGCGTTTTGGAGGGCCTGGATGGCCTGGGCCGGTTGTTTTAATTCCAGCAGGCTTGCTCCCAGGACATAGTAGGCCTCGGCTAACAAGGCCTTTTCTTGAATTTGTCCTATCAGAGGTTGGAGCAGCCCGACAGCCTCCTGGTACTTCTTACAGAGCAGCAACACCAGGGCATAGCGAACTTTCCACAGCAAGAGGGCTTTGTCGCCAGCCTTTGCCAATGCCTCCCGATAGAGTTTTTCTGCTTCTGGGTATTGTTGGAGTTGCAGATGGCTTTCCGCGGCTAGTTGTAGGACATCGGGAGTTAATTCGTGCTGCGAGAAGCGTTCTAGGAAACTCTTAGCATACTGCAGGGCTGCGGGGAACTGCTGAGTCTCCACAGCCGATAAGGTGGCCATATACAGTGCTTGGCTTGCTAAAGGATCCTGAGGGAATTTGGTCGCCACTGTGGCATATAAGAGGGCTGCCTCTTTGCGGCGATCTGGTATTTCGTACAGTATATCCGCATGATCCATTGCCAATTGAGCTGCTAGAGTAGTTTGTTCTGCTTGGCCGAGAGCCTTTTGGACCACGGCTAGGGCCTCGGATGGTTTGCCTTGTTTAAGCAAAGTCCGGGCTAACCAATGGGCGCCTTCCAGCCCCTCCTGGCCACCTTTGCCAACCGCTTTTTCGAGCAGAGTTTGTGCCTGAGGATACTGACCAGCTAAGTATAAACACCTGCCGCCCCAAACAAGCGATTGAGTCAAATATTTCGACTGAGGAAATCGCTCGGTCAGCTGGACATACACCCCGGCAGCCTCCGTGTACTTTTTCTGCTGGACCAAAGCGGCCGCCTGACGAAACAAGGCGTAATCGACTAAAGGAAAGTCTTTTGCTTGGGCGGCAGCGGCAAACCATTGAGCTGCTGCCTCATATTGTTGTTGAGCAAAAAGCGTTTCGCCCCGGCGAAGGATAATTTCCGGCGCTAAGGGATGATTCTTGAACCGTTGCAGGAAAAGGTCATAGGTTTTGGCGGCCGCTTCTAGTTGGTCCATCTCCTGCTGGGCCGTCCCCAATGCATACAACACCTCCGGCGTTAACGAATGATCCGAATACCTGTTGAGAAAAGCCTGGTAAAGCTCCGCTGCTTCTTTCTTCTGGCCTAGAGCATAGAAGCATTCGCCCCGGTAATAGAGAGCTTCGGGGGCTTGGGGGGCATTGGGGTTTTGTTCCAGATACAGCCGGAGTGTTTCGGCAGCGGCCCGGAGAAGTTCTGGTTTGCCAGATCGGCCTGCCGTGTACTCAGCAAGGCCCAACAGTCGCAGAGAATCCCGAGCGATCTGGGATTGGGGATATTGTTGCAGCACTTTCTTAAAGGCAGCAATTGCCTCTTGCGGTTTCTGCAGTTTCAGATAACAAATCCCCAAATAATGGGTGGCACGATCGCTGCGGGGATCGTTTGGGTGATCTTGGAGGAATTTGGTCCATTCCTCGGCAGCCAGATCGTAAGAACCTCTGTTCTGCAGGGCTACTGCGGTCGCATACAGCCGATCGGCTTCCTCTGTGCCGGCCTCTCCGGATGATACTGGTTTTTCTGAGGAGGTAGGTGCTTGGGCTGCTTGGGCAGCCAGAAGTTCCAGAGACGCTCCTAACCGACTCTGCCAACAGCCCCATTCCAGAATCCCTCCTGCCCCAAGCACCCAACCAACCCAAAGCCTCCCTATCACCCTGCACCTCAACCTCAATGTCCCTCTCATCGTCGATACCTCTTTCTCGTTCCGCTCCGGATCTCTATTAGCTCGCTTCTGTATATTATCTCGCTTTTTCCCTAACTTGGTTTTCTTCTGATACTTAGGACGAGATCTACTTCAGCCCACCAATTTCCTAGGAGCAATACTTACCAACAGTTGGCACATTCCCCTTTCAAGGTAGGCCAAAAATGGCAACAACCCAGTTTGCAGAACCTCTGGAAAATGCTGAACATACTGGGAGTAATGTGAATTTTTGATTCCATAGGTTTGTGGCCGCCTCGTCTAACCATCCACTCTATATAAGGTGCTCCCAGTCCTAACAACCCTTATATATTGGATTAGAGGCGAGGGGGACGCAAGGGGACGCAAATGGTATAAAAACATATCCTTTAAATCATATAGAAGTGCTAAAGTACCGTTTGGCCGGTTTTAGTGGTTTTCAGCAGGAGCCTCCTCTCGGCTTAAGGCTTCGGACAATCGTTTGGCCGGGCGGTCGCTTGCTCGGGTAATCCAGCTGGCAAAGGCCAACTCTGGAAAATCGGTTCGCTGTCCTTGGTTCGATCATAGACACTGAGAAGTTTTTCTTTGTCGAAGATCATTTCCTCTCGGCTTTTGCCGGTAAGGTCATAAAGACTTGTCAGCTCGATAGCCTGCACTGGGCAAGCCTCTTCACACATGCCGCAGTAAATACAGCGAAGTTCGTCGATGGTGAAGCTCTCCGGATATTTATCTCGGTCAGGCCAAGGAGAGGGCGCAGCCACAATGTCGATGCAATGGGCCGGGCAAATGGTCGCACACAAAAAACAGGCTACACATTGGACCCGCCCCTGGCTGTCTCGGTTCAGCCGATGCAAACCTCGGTAAATGAGTGGTTCAGGAATCTCATGCCGCTGTTCCGGCGACTGAACCGTCAGCTTCGGCCCCACCAGATGCCGAAGCGTGGTTCGAATCCCTTCGATAAAAAGCGGCAGATATATCTTGCCGGTCCATCCCAACTCCGGCTCTTGGATCCAACGGATCTGAGGGTCGTTCGGTTGCATGGTTTTTTTAACGTCCTAAAAACTCAGACGAATACAATTGGTTGGGAAATTTTGTACTGGGCTACGGCCGGATGCGTCCCAAAGCGTGCGTCAGAAGCTTTCCCAAAATCCCAATCTTGCCTAATTTGCTAAATCTTATGCCCCCCTTTCCGGTTTCCATGAACCCATCTCACATCCCTTTAGGAGGGCGCTTCATTCAAACCCTGGTCCTTAGCAATAGCAGCTTTTGATAATCTTGCAGCGGAAGAGGCTTCACCAGAAGTATCCTGGATTTGTCGCCTTGTGGCTGAAGTTCGAGTTTTGTCATTTTGCCTAACTGACTCTAGGGAAAACGGTTCCGGTCGGAGGCCTAGACCCACCAAAACTGGAGCAACTGGAGCAAAACCGACCAGTATGGACAAAACCTCCTAAGACTGCGGACTACCTTTCAACAGAGCCTCCCTAACTTGTTTTGTTTGCAGTAGTTATTCCAGTAGTTACGGCAAACCGATTACCCCAATTTTGTAACCCCAATAGTTACAAACAGAAAACATTGCTCTTCCCGAGCGAGGCCAAAATGGCAAAAATCGACCTAAGCTGTTGTTTTATGGGAACCTTTGCATAATTTAAAGGGGATATTTTTATACCATGTTGGTTTATCTTCCCCCTAACACAATATCTAGGGGTGGTAGGATTGTTGGCACCCAAAATAGATTGTCGATATTCGGATAGTAGAACCGAACCGCTATCGAATCAAAAGTTCCTAAAGTTCACTCTATGTTCAGGATTTTGCAGAGGTTCCTATGTTCTCTAGGAGAGGTGATCCCACTGGCTTGCCATGGTCCCTCTTACCGGGCAGGCGACTGGGATTGCAGGGTAGCGAGGCGGGCCAGGATCTGTTGTTTCAACTGGCCGCTGGCCCGCTGGGCTGCCATCCGGTAGTATGTGGCAGCTAGACCAATTTTTCCAGCCTGTTCGGCCTGCTGAGCACGTTGGAAAAACTCCTGGGCTTGTTGGTTGGCCTGTTGGATCTCGGCTTCTCGAATTGCTTTTGCTTCGGCAACACTGAGCACCGGCTGGCCAGCGGTACTTTGTTGAGCTCGGCTCAAGCGGTCTAGGCTGGGATCTGTTGAAGTCCTGAAAGTTTCCCTTTGCACATCCTTAGCAGGGGTGACTTGGTGAGTAGAAACCGCCGGCTGGGGGGCTGCTGCTCCAATCAGTCCGCCTCCACCTCCAGCAAAGGGATTTATTGAGCCCAAACCGGCCCCTGAACCTCCTGGGGGTGAGGATCGGTTCGGCGACCTGGAATCGCCCTCGGCTAAAAAACGTTCGACTTTGGAAGTCCCAGGCACCGGGACCCAGCCGGGCATTGGAGGCCCTGCTATCCCAATACCCGGAAGCGTGCCTACCCAGGGAGACAGGCCTCCGGCTCCTACCACAGGAATGAGCCCAATGACAAAGGGGCTGAGCGAGGTGTCGGCCACATAGCCGGTCGCCCCGTTCATGATCGTTACGCTGGGAGTCGCAGAAGTAACGGTCCGAGTGTTTCCCTGGCCAGCGGAAAATTGCAATTGTCCGGTCCAGCCAGGCCCACCAAACTGAAAACCGCCTTGGATCCCAGCTCCAGGCTGGAAACCACCGATGCTCGGTTGGGCCAAATCGGCACCTCCAAACTGAATCGACCAATTCCGCCCCTGCAAAGCCCACTGGACGCCAATATGTTCGAAAAACCCCTCTTGGATGGAACGAAAGGGCGTACCGATCGTCATTTGCTGCGCCAACAGCGGAATTGCAGCACTCCAGCCGACAAACCAGCCCACTCCCCCCGCCAGCCAACCTGCTCGCCTGCTCTTCCGCTCCATCAGAGCCCCTCCTTCACACAAGCCGTTAGCGAAAGACTAAAGCTTTCAATTTTTCTATTTCCTATTTATTATTGAGTAACACTTCCGGTAAGAAAAGTCGCCCCTTTCTTTTCAACCCCCTAAGCTCGACTTTTGCTATTTTCCTAACTCCTTTGATTTTCAGTAGTTACGACGAAACAACCGTTTCTGTGCCCATTTCCCTAAGCTCAATATCTGCAAGGAGTTGGATCATCCTGCTTTTGGCACGAGAGCCAAAATAGTAAAAGTCAAGCTAAGAAACTGTCCTGAAATTGAGAGTTGGGCGGTTTCCAAAGGGTTTTGGCTGACCGACTCTTACCCTCCACACTCCTTAAAAAACAGGGATTTTGGGGATTCTGGGGAATTTAGGTAAGGAAACCTCTCTTCATCATAGAAAATGCTTTTTAGGACAGCCTCTAAGCTCGCCTTTTGCCATTTTTCCTAAGTCCTTTTGTGTCCAGTAGTTAGACGAGACTTCCTTTTGTCCACACAATGTCCTAAGTCCAACAGTTCAAGGCCTTAGAGTTTTCCCCTTCCGGGAAAAGGCCCGAAATGGCAAAAGTCGAGCCAAGAATTGTTGGACTTCGGAGATTGCGAACACAAAAGGGGCATTTCCACAACTACTGAAAGCAAACCAAGTTAGCAACCATGAGGCTTTGTGGAAAGGTTGCTCCCAGCCTGGGGAGGTTTTGCCCATATGGGTCGGCTTGGGTTCGGTTTTGGTGGGTTTAGGCCTCCGACCGGACAGGGTTTCACCATAGCCAAACCATGGCAAAAGTCCAGCGTAGCGCAAATGCCGGAGAACGTGGCTGTTGCCGATAAATGCTCTAGAAGGTACCGCCTCAGCATTTGAGGCGGTGTTGTTGTCAATTACAGGACTTTGGTAAATCCAGGCATGGCAATCGGGTATTTTCCATCTTTGTCGGGAAGAACGGGCGGGGGAGTGTCGATGGTCATTTTGTCCAGTCCGGGGGCCAGTTCCAGGTTGGAGGCCATGGCCTGGTCCCATGTAATCATTTGACCACTTTCCACGGCCATCCGACCTAAGATGCCTACCATGCAGGCATAGGCGCAGCGCTGCGTCTCGTTATAAGGCTTGTCTTGGCGAATGGCTTCAAACAGTAGATCCATTTCCCGCTGATAGGGGTTGCAGGGCGGCCCCTGGTATTGCCAGAGGAGATTTTCTCGAGTAGGGTTAAAGCCTTTAAAGAGTTTTGGCTCTGGTTTGCCTTCCCCGATTTCTGCGGTGCCTTTTTGGCCGTGGATCAGGCAGCCCCAGTAGCCCCAGCAGTTGTGCATATGTCGGCCTTGGGCGAATAGGCGGGTGCCGTCTGGGAAGGTGTATTCCACAGCGTAGTGATCAAAGAGTTGATCCGGTTGATCTCGGAGCTGACGGCCGCCTTGTCCTTGGGCCGAAACCGGCCAGGCGCCCTTAGCCCAGCAGGCCACATCCAGATTGTGGATGAGCCAATCCAAAAGAAAACTCCCGTTCAGCCAGGTGAAACAGGAGTAATTGCGAATCTGGTGAGCCAGTTCGCTGATGCCCGGCTGCCGAGCAATAAAGCCGACCGGCCCATGCATCCGATAGGCCCAACAGGTGATCAGTTCGCCGATAGCTCCTTCGTGAATGCGTGCGATAGCTTCTTCCAGGGGTTGATAATGGCGAGACATCAGGCCTCCGGCAATTTTGAGGTTTTTGTCTTGAGCTTTTTTGCCCGCTGCCAGGACCCGACGGACGCCCGGGGCATCAACAGCAAAAGACTTTTCCATGAAGACATGGCAACCTTTTTCAACAGCATATTCCAGGTGGATGGGGCGAAAGGCGGGCGGTGTCGCTAGCAGCACCACGCCGCCGGGAGCTACGGTATCAATGGCCGACCGATAGCCGTCCAACCCTACAAACTGCCGTTCTGGCGGCACATCAATTTTGGAGGCCAAAGCGGCATTGCTTTGAAGTTGCTTCAGGCTGTTTTGGATCCGTTCGGCGAAGAAGTCGGCCATGGCTACTAGCTGGGTAGGGCCAGCTGTGGAAAGTGCGTTTACCGCCGCTCCGGTACCCCGCCCGCCACAGCCGACCAGACAAATCTTTAAGGTATTTTCTTCAGCGGCATGTGCCATCCGGGCCAATGGATCCAGCCATACGCTGCTAACAGCCGCCAACGCAGCTCCGCCAGCTACCGAACTTTCCAAAAACCTCCGCCTGCTTAACTGCAGGATTGCCAACTGGTTGTGCCTCATCATCGCTCCTTTCCTAAAACAAGAGGTATTGGTTTTGATTCAGTAAATACCCTCTATTCGCATTCCTCCCACAAGCAGAAATCTTTCTCTCCAGTGTTTTGCTCAACCTTAGCTCGCCTTTTGGTATTTTTAGGACGCCTTCGGGAAGAGTAATTTTCTAACCCCCTGTAACCATTGGAATTAGGAAATTATGGGAACATAAGGCGTTTTCGTCCTCACAGCTGGAAGGAAACCAAGTTAGGGAAAATGCTAAAAGTCGAATCTACCGCCGTCCGGCCAAAAGCCGAAGGAGACAGGAGGAAGACGGAAAGGGATTTTTGGTAGGGCAGACCCCCTTGCCAGCTTTTCGGTAGTGCTCACAATGGAAAGTAATTAGGGTTCCAAAAGATGCTCCGTGGATCGGCAAAACAGGGGGTGGAAAAAGCCTGGGAAATTGCGCCTGGGAGGAGGCAATCCATGCAGGCTCAAAATCAAGACGCCCAAGAATTCCAACTGACCTTAGTTCTCATCAAACCTGACGCTTTGAAATTATCGCTAACCGGGTATATCCTATCCCAATTATCGGAGACACATACAGGGCTTCGATTTGCGGCGGCGAAAATTGTTCATGTTAGCCGGCGCTTGGCCGAACAGCACTACGCCGAACACCGCGGCAAACCCTTTTACACCCATTTGATCAACTACATCATGGGCAAAAGCCATTATCCCGATTTGCCGCATCGACGTCGAGTAATTGCTATTGTGTATTCTGGGTATGATGCGGTCAATACGGTCCGACGTATTGCAGGCCCTACCAATCCGCACGAAGCCCGCGAGAAAGCTCCTGGCAGCATCCGAGCTTTAGGGACGGTGGTGCCAATCAAAGATGCAGAAGGCCGTCTTATCAGCGAACGGCTGGATAACCTCATTCACGCTTCGGCCACCCCCGAAGAAGCCGAACGTGAAATCAAACTCTGGTTCACCCCAACGGATATCATGCCCTTCATGCGAATCTATCCGACTGACTATGCCCAGGAACACTATTATCTTTCTGAGGAAGGATTGACTACTTCCTGGAGACCAGGCTGTTATTGTGTGGTTGCCGCTGGGGAACTTGTGTGGAAATCCGATCTGGAAGCACTCCGTCTGTGGCGTCAGGGGAAACCGACGCCCATTTCCTTGGATGCCGTCATCGCCAAATATCTGATTAATACTGAACAAACACCGGCCGAATAAGTTTAGCGGACTTCTGGATAGGACAAGCGTTGACTAAATAGCCCACGAACCTCTAAGCTGCGATTTTGCCATTTTTCCTAACTGCTTTTGCTTCCAGGAGTTACGCCGAAACATCCTTTTGTTCACCCAATTTCCTAAGTCCAATATTTACAAGAACTTAGAACTTTTCCCCTCCGGCAGGAAGCTAAAAATGGCAAAAGTCGAGCAAAGAAGTAGACCGAACTTAGAATGGGGAACCCTCCGCATAATACTGAACATATAGTGAACTCCACGAATTTTTGATTCGGTAGGCATAGCTGCCCCTCATCCACACATATTCTATTTCTATGTAGGGGCTAGCAGTGGTGGTAACCCAATATATTAGAGGAACCTCTGCAAAATTCTGAACATATAGTGAGCATTGTGAACTTTTGATTTCTAACCCTTCAGTGGTCTTACCTGGCTGGTACTATTTATTGGGTGCTAACGATGCTGGCAACCCCATATGTGGGTATTAGGGGAACAAGCCAAAATGCTATAAAAACATCCCCTTTGAATTATGCAAAGGTTCCTAGATCAGATGGGGAGGAAACTAAAATGGTATATAAAAATATCTCTCTCGAATGATGGGGTGGTCCCCTTTTGGGATTTTTCGAGGGGCCTTGGACTGATTGGTCCTTTCCAGACGGCGCTGAAAAAAATAAGACGTTTGGTGATTCTGGGGAAGTTAGGAACCTAAAATGTTTTGCCGGTGCAACTGTTTTTTGGGCGGTCTCTGATGAACCTAGAATGCCGAACTTTCCTATTTTGAAAAAGTTGCCATAGACGTAGTGCCAACCTAAAAACCAGCAGACCAAACGCTAAACTATCGGCACGTTTGCCAAATCTTCAACATTCAGGGAACTGTGTGGATCTTTGGTTCGACAGGGATTGGCCTGCCCTGTTCAAAGGTATACTTTATATAGGCAGCTAGGAGGGGTAGCCGCCTATATATTGGGGTGAGATGGAGGGTACCGAAATGGTGTAGAAATATCTGCTTTAAATTATGCAGGAGCCTATCCATTTTCGCGCAGCCTCTCCGACGGTGGAGTTGGCTTTCCTGCCTTTATCCTGCAGCAGAAAAGCAAATTACGTTACTAGGGAGAAGTGTTAGACAGTTTTTCCTCGGATGGTTTGGAAAGGATAGGAACAGGTGTGGCGGATTGGGCTTACGTATGATTTACGGACCGAGTATTTAGCGGCTGGTTACACTGAAGAGCAAACCGCCGAACTGGACCGACCAGAAACCATTGACGCCATAGCTGAGGCGATTGAATCGTTAGGGCATCAGGTGGAACGGATTGGTTCGGCTCGGCGGTTGATCGAACGGTTGGCTGAGGGCCAGCGGTGGGATTTGGTCTTTAACTTTGCTGAGGGCATCCAAGGCCGGGCCAGAGAGTCCCAGGTGCCTTGTATCTTGGATGTATTTGGGATTCCTTACACATTTTCTGATCCGCTGGTAATGGCTATTTGTTTGGATAAATGGTTGGCCAAACTGGTGCTTCGTCAGGCCGGGCTACCGACTCCGGATTTTGTTCTGGTGGAAAGGCCAGAACAAGCGGCAGCGATTCAGATGGAGTTTCCTTTGTTTGTCAAACCCGCCGCAGAGGGAACCGGAAAAGGGATTAGCCCAGCTTCGATCGTGGAAGATCAGGCCAGCTTGGTGGCCCGGTGCGAAGAGCTGCTGGAGCGATTTGGGCAGCCGGTGTTGGTCGAAACCTATCTGCCTGGCCGGGAGTTTACCGTCGGCCTGGTCGGCACTGGTTCCGACGCCTGGGTCCTGGGCACACTAGAGATCCGTCTCCGCCCCACCGCGGAACCCAATGTCTATTCTTATCAAAATAAGGAATACTGTGAGGAACGGGTCGATTACCTGTTTGTTCGGCCTGAGGAAGACCCGGTAGTGGCCGAAGCAGAACAGATTGCCTTGGCTGCCTGGCGTCTGTTGGGATGCCGAGATGCCGGCCGGCTGGACCTTCGATGTGATACCGAAGGCCGACCGCAGTTTTTGGAAGCCAACCCCTTGGCCGGCCTCCATCCGACGCATTCCGACCTGCCGATGATCTGCTCTGCGCGAGGGATTCCTTATCAGCAACTGATCGACTGGATTATCCAGTCGGCCGCCCAACGAATCAAACCCGCTCAGGCCCACTGCCAACCTCTTCCAGTGGGCTAAGAGGCTGGCTTGAAATTGGGATGTAGGCGGTTTCCAATGGGTTTTGGCCGACCAGCTCCTATCATCGACACTCCTTAAAACCAGGGATCTTGAGGATTCTGGGAATTTAGGAAGGAAACCTCCTTTCGACTTTTGCCATTTTCCCTAACTTCTTTTGGCATCGAAAGTTACGGAGTACATTTCTTTTGGACATGCAATTTCCTAACCCTAATGCCGACAAAGACTTGGACTGTGGCGCATTCGCTACATGGTCAAAAAATGGCAAAAGTCGAGCTCCTTTCATCATAGAAAATGCTTTTTAGCTTGACTTTTGCCAGTTTTCCTAACACCTTATGTTTCCAGGAGTTAGGGCGAAGGCGCCTTTGTTCATACAATTTCCTAACCCCAATATTCATAAGGAGTTAGGGCATTCCTCATCCGGGCTGAAGCCAAAAATGGCAAAAGTCGAACCTTTTCATCATAGAAAATGCTTTTTAGGAGAGCCTCTAAAACAGCACCGTACCTTCTAATGGTACTTTGAATCAACAAAAACTTTATGCTTAACCTTTACGAACCTCTGCAAAATACTGACCAGATAGTGAAATTCGTTTCTGTCCTTTGGCGGCGATCTCGGTCAACTGCTACTAGAAGTTGGATCGGAAAGGCAGACGAATCCAAATGGTATAGGAACCTCTACCAAATACTGAACATATAGTGAAATATATAAATTTTCAATTCGGGAGGCTTCATCTGCCCCATCCAAACACCTACTCTATGTAGGTGGTTCGTAGTGCTAGTAACCCCATATATTAGGTCAGAGGCGGGGAAACCGAAATAGTATAAAAATATTTTCCTCGAATCTTACAGAGGTTCCTATCAATTCGACTTTTATCATTTTTTCCAATTTTGGTTTTCCCCGGCAGTTAGGAGGCATCTTGCTTCTGTGCATACAATTTCCTATGTCTAATAATTCCAAGGAGTTAGGACATGCCCTTTTCGGTAGAAGACCAAAAATGGCAAAAGGGAAGTCCATAAAAATATCTCTCTTGAATCCTGCAAAGTTTTCCATAATTTCAGCACATCCTTTAAGGTTGGTAGGATGTCGATCCGATGCGGGTGGTGATACTTTATAATCAGGTCTCTGGTAGTGCGGATGCAGCCGAACGCGATGTTTTGGTGCAGGCCGAGGCGGTGGAATCGGCTCTTGGCCAACTGGGCCATGAACCGATACGAGTGGAATGTACCCTTCGGTTGGACGAGCTGCAAGAACGGTTAGCGATACTTCGGCCTGATGTGGTGTTCAATCTGGTGGAATCGTTGGCTGGGTCGGATTGGATGGCTCATGTAGCCACTAGTTTGCTGGATGTGCTGAAGCTACCCTATACCGGTAGTCCCACCGAAGCGATGATGATCTCGAACGATAAGCTGTTGGCCAAACGGCTGCTTCGGTTGGCAGGACTGCCCACGCCCGATTGGATGCTGCTGGCAGAAGATACGTTGTGGATTTCAAGTTCTTCTCCCTTCTTTGCTCCAAGGGGAAGTAGGCATGGGCAGCAGAACCCGCTCAGGGTACCAGAACAACTTGCCGATGCACCCTCTCCACATGCCATCTGTTCGGAAGTCGAACCGAAAGAACGTGTTTATCTAGTTAAAGCGATTCGAGAGCATGCATCCGTTGGGTTAGATGACCGGGCGGTGGTACGGGTCCGAAACTGGGTGGAATTACAAGCGGCTTTGGCTGAAGCTACCCATCGGCTTGGACGACCGGTTTTTGCCGAACATTTTATCGATGGCCGAGAGTTTAATCTTTCTATGTTGGCTGGGCCGAACGGTCCAGAGGTATTGCCTCCGGCGGAGATCGACTTTTCCGCCTTTCCGCCGGGTAAAGCGCGTATTGTAGGCTATGCAGCGAAGTGGGAAGAGAAATCATTTGAATATCATCATACGCCTCGGCGGTTCGATTTTCCGGTTTCCGACGGACCGCTTTTAGAACGGCTGAGCGAATTGGCTCTGGCCTGCTGGCACCTGTTCCATTTAGGCGGCTATGCTCGAGTAGATTTTCGGGTCGATCCGACGGGGCAGCCCTGGATATTGGAAATTAATACCAATCCCTGTCTATCACCGGAGGCTGGTTTTGCAGCCGCTGTGCAACAGGCCGGCCTTACCTACCCACAAGCCATCCAACGAATCCTGCAAGATGCCCTGAACCGAAGTACCAAAACCCGGCAACTACCCCCGGCAGCCCAGGTACCGAACAGAACCACCACCAGCGGGATTTACTCCGTATCCCAAACCACGGAAATCCTCAATTTACCCTCCTGCGCAGACAGAGTAACTAGGACCGATTCCGTTTTGGCTCCTAGTCCCGAGTTGGCCCCCCGCACTGGGCTCCCCGACAACCTGGGGCATCTGCCAGAAGGTTACCAATTTCGGGATCAGCCAAGGCCGGATGATCGGGAAGCGGTTCGACAGATTGTGGCTTCTACAGGTTTTTTTAGCCCGGCCGAAATCGAGGTGGCCGACGAATTGGTCCAAGAACGGCTCCGGGCGGGGCCTGCCAGTGGCTACCATTTTCTGTTCCTGGAACAGATGGGCCAGGTGATCGGTTATGCCTGCTATGGACCGATACCGGCCACAGTGGCCAGTTTCGACTTATACTGGATTGCGGTGCATCGGCGATGGCAAGGCCGAGGCCTTGGGCGGGCCATTTTGCAAGAAGTCGAACGCCGTATCCGCCAAGCAGGCGGAGGGCGCATCTATATCGACACTTCCGGTCGGCCACAATATGAACCTACCCGCCGATTTTACCAGCAGTGCGGCTACCAATGCCAAGCCCGTCTGCCCGACTTCTATGCCCCCGGCGATGATAAACTCATCTACTGTAAAGTCCTTGAAAAGTCATAGGCCTTCCCTCTAGGCAAAACCTCTCCCCGCCAAGAAGCTGGCTCAAAAAGCGTTTCCCGCTTGCAAGCCCCGCACTGTCTAGGAGGCTCCATCACCGGTAACCTACTATTTTACCAGGGTTTTCCCCCAATAGAGCCGATCATCCCGAAAACCCGTCGGAAAACGTTGAATTCCCATTTCTGAACAGTCTTCAAGCTCGACTTTTGCCTTTGGCACCTCCTCTGCGGGAAGAACAGTGTTCTAACTCCTTGGAATTATTGGCTTCAGGAAGTTGCGCGAACAAAAGAGTGGTTCGCCGTAACTCCTGGTTCAAAACAAGTTAGGAAAAACGGCAAAAGTTGAACTTAGAGACTGTCTGGAAAAGCGTTTTTCCAGGGGAAATCAGCTCAGTAGGTGGATCATCTAACATCCGGAAAGTGTCTAATTTCCCTTTGTTTTGCTGAAGAGCTGGTTAATCCAATCTCTATCAGGAAAGCCCCAAGTCTTAATTTCCAGACGGCCTTTTAGCTAGAGTTTTGCCAAATTTCCGGACTTCTTTTCTGCTCAGGAGTTACGTCGGCCCTTCCTTTTGTTCATACAATTGCCTAACTCCAGTAATTCCAGGCAGTTAGGGCTTTCTTCTTTCGACAAAAGGCCAAAAATGGCAAACTCGAGCTGCGAAA
The DNA here is from genome assembly GCA_025062105.1 of Thermoguttaceae bacterium. Classification (GTDB taxonomy): domain Bacteria; phylum Planctomycetota; class Planctomycetia; order Pirellulales; family Thermoguttaceae; genus JANXAQ01. Next base: position 12,376 of record JANXAQ010000033.1, on the reverse strand, counting down.
AATTGCCCAAGGCCCAGCTCAGTAGTTGGAATGGGGTTGTTTCGAATAGGAGAGAGTAGGGCTGATTTTTGTAGTCAGTTTAGATGGGATGGGGAAGACAACTCGGTTCGATTTCCATCCCACTGCCTATGTCTGAGCAGGAATACAGGAAACAGGAATAAAAATCCCCGGATTGTCCAGCCAGTGGCATGGCTCGCTGAGGTAGTTTATCGCGGCATATCTGGAAGTAACTAGACAGGTTCTGTGGAAAGCTGCATTCATGCGGTTAGGCTTGTTTGACATAAAGAAATCTATTTTGCCCAAGCAACCCACAGAATTTCAGCCCGACCGGAGAGGAGATTGTACCTTTCCGCCTATTCTGATATATATAACTGGGTATCACTTTGGCCGAAGCGCATCGAGTGATTTTTCTTCTTTTGTGTCAGACGGATCGTTTGCACCAACTCCCCTAAGTTCTGAAACTGTAGGAAGTTAGGATCCCTTAGAGGTAGGAACAATCATTATGCCAAAAATGGCAACAGCTCATGGATACAACTAGAAAGCAGTTTTTAGCTCGGCTTTTGGTATTTTTGTAACTTTTTTTATTTCAAGGAGTTAGGCTTTGAGGGTTCTTTGTGCACTAAATCCCTAACTCTAATATTTTCAAGGGGTTTGAACATCCAAAGGAGGAGGCACCTTAGAAATTGGCAAAAGTCGAGTTTAGAATGAAGCGAATATTTTGGCCGAATAAAGTGGGCTTACTTAATGGTTTCCATTTTTCGTAGCGTCAAGATGGACAAGCTAAGGGCCAAACGAGGTGGGCAATCAGCCTTTTTGCCCCGAGAGGCGAAATTGCCTTGGGGAATGCCAGCCTCTGGTTCGAAAGTAGAGCCGGTTTGGGCACTCGGCTGATACGAAGCTGATACGTAGCTGATACGAAGCTGATAAGTAAAAGCGTGGGCATTGGGGGAAGGTTGTCCATAGGCTGAGGGGGTTTTGCTTATGCTAGTCGGTGTTTGATTTAATCGTAGGTCAGTTTGGACCATTGACCCGAAAAGGTTTCCACAGGATTAAAAAGTCTTTCCTTTAACGGAGCCACCCAGGGTGAATCCGCACCAAATCCTATTTTTAACTGTGATTTTGTTGGGTACTGCCGGAGTGGTGTTAATGCTTCGGCCGGGGTGGGGGACGTTGCGAGTATTGGGAGTGGGGCTGTCGGCTATTGCATTTGGGGGGGTATTGGCCCAGGCATCGCCGGTTCAACTGCTGCCGGAGGGGGTGGTGTTTTATCTTTTAGCAGCTGCTACAGTGGGGTCGGCCCTCGCGGCGGTGAGTCTGGTACATCCATTGTATTGTGCTGTGTGTTTCGGGCTAAGCTTGGTGGGCGTCTCGGCCTTAATGGCATATGCAGGAGCGCAATTTTTAGCCGCCGGCACATTGATCGTCTATGTAGGGGCCATTTTGGTGGTGTTACTGTTCGTTTTGATGTTAGCTCATCCTAGAGGGCGAGCCTCCTATGACTGGAATCGCTGGGAGGCGTTTGTCTCGGCTGCGACCGGTATTGTGTTGTTGTCCATGTTGAGTCTGTTGATCACCCGCACATTGGCCGGGGCAAACCACTTGGCTGCCCATAGCCAGCCGGCAGCACCGGGTCAAACCACTTTACAACCAGTTGCGCCGCTCGCAAAGGCACAACCTGCCTCTTCCCCGTGGCCGAAGGTTCCTCCCCCTAAGGCTGCGCAGGGGGTTATGGCTCCCCAACATGTGGCCCGGATTGGTCAGCACTTGTTCGGAAGCCATTGGCTGGCTCTGCAGGCGGCTGGAGTGCTTCTGTTGGCCGCTCTGGTTGGAGCAGCCGTCGTCCTGGCGCGATTCCCTGGTCCCTTGCTAAGGCATCAGCAAGCTGCTAACCTTGTTGCTTCTTCCACAACCCAAACACCTCCGCCACAAGTCCAGCACAACCCTTGAAGCCCTTTTATTTCACTTCATTCACTTCATTGCTACCATCATTTCCAGTAATACTTTAGCCGACCGGAGGAGCAGGCTCCGGATGCTCAAAGAAAATGGATAGGTTAGATAAGAAACCTAGACAATCTGGAAGACATAGGGAATTTCGAAAGGTTTCTTTTTCTCCTAAGTTCCTTTATTCGGCTGAATAGGTACCATTTCCATTTAACTATTCCCCTCCATTCCCGAATCTCAATCTAACCAAACCATGACCGATGAGGCTCTTCTCCATCAATACTTGGTAGTCGGAGCGATGCTTTTTAGCATCGGACTTATCGGCTTTTTCACCCGCAGGAACATGATCCTCATGTTCCTTTCGACCGAGATGATGCTGCAGGGGGTATCGTTGAGTTTGGTAGGTTGGAGTCGATTTTATGACGATTTTGGTGGCCAGATGTTGGTCATTTTTATCTTGGTGGTAGCTGCCTGTGAGGCGGCCATCGGCTTGGCGTTGATTGTGGTGTTATTCCGGCACACCGGTTCCTTAGATATTGCCCTTTTACAGCGGCTACGGGAGGCCAATCTGCCCCCTTGGCAAGAGGCAAACCCCCTCCCTGTCCCGGAAGAACCGTCCCCGGTTTGGCCGCACCTGGCCCCGGCAGGCATCCGTCCTCCGGAAAGCCCAGAGGCCACGGATTTTCGAGAAACCGTATAAACGCTGACGTTGACTCTGGTTGGCACGCCTTAAAGGAAAAATGCGCTAAGTTCGATTTTTGCCAATTTTCCTAACTTGTTTTGTCGCCAGGGATTACGAGGAACTGCCCTTCAGCCACCCAATTTCCTAACTCCAATAATTCCCAGGAGGTGGAGTTTTTCCCATTTCGGCAGAAGCCCGAAATTGGCAAAAGTCGAGTTTAGAACTTCAAACAACATGAAATCCCGACAATTCTGAAGTACTCCAGCCATCTGGGAGGTTAGGGGTTTCTCAGAGGTTCTTAATTGGTGAGTCAAACACCCAGATCAGGAACTTTTCTCAGGAATCAGGAAGCGGGTTGCGATGTGGAGCGTGGAGTCTTTGTTGGTTATAACGGTGGTCATGCCTTTGGTGGCGGCGGTGTTAACGGCCCTGCTAGGGCCTCGGCTTTTGGGTCGCCAGAGCCATTGGCCCACCATCATCGCCTTGGCCATTTCTTTTCCCGCCAGCCTGGGACTGGTTTGGCAAGTTTCTCAGGAGGTCCGGTCGGCTCCCCTGCCCCATGAAGCCTGCCACGCAAGCAGCACCTCCGGGCAGGGGAGCAAGGGATTGGCTCGATTCGGCCAGATCGGCCAGAATAGTTCTGCTGGGCTGATTGGTTCCGATGCGTCGGGGAGGAAGAATCGGCTGGGCTATGAGCGGGTAATTAGGCTTTGGACCTGGTCAGGCGGCCTTTTGCCTGGCGGCGACATATCTTCGAGGCAACAAGCTCCGGATTCCCTTGGGCCGCCGCCGCATATCGAAGTCAGCCTCCGCGTGGATCCTTTGACTGCTATTATGCTTGCTACGGTAACCGTGGTTTCTCTGCTGGTGGCGATTTATTCGGTGGGGTATATGCATGGGGATCCCGGCTATTGGCGATTCTATAGCTATATTGCCTTGTTTGTCTTTTCAATGTGTATGTTAGTTTCGGTAAGCAATTTTTTATTACTCTATGTTTTTTGGGAAGCGGTAGGTCTGTGTAGTTACCTTTTGATTGGGTTTTGGTATCAACGTCCGGCAGCGGCCGCTGCTGGGAAGAAGGCGTTTTTGGTAAACCGGGTTGGTGATTTCGGGTTTGCTCTAGGAGTGTTTTTGCTGTGGATGACCTACGGTACGCTGAATTTCCATGATGTTCAAACCAATGGGCACACCCAGCCGGGCATCCTCGGCCAAATCTTCCTCCAACATCCGGAACATTATGTCGGCGGAGTACTGGGTACGGCCATAGCTCTGCTGCTGATGGCAGGCGCCTGTGGCAAAAGCGCCCAATGGCCGTTGCATGTGTGGTTGCCGGATGCCATGGAAGGGCCTACCCCGGTGAGTGCGTTAATTCATGCGGCCACGATGGTCACGGCTGGCGTCTATTTGACAGCCCGGTGTTTGCCCCTGTTTTTAGCCGCCCCGATTCCTCTGGTAGTTGTCGCTTGTATTGGTGGGGGAACAGCTCTTTTGGGTGCCCTAATCGCCCTGACTCAGACGGACCTGAAACGTATTCTGGCCTATTCGACTATTAGCCAATTGGGGTATATGTTTCTAGCGGTTGGCACTGGTACGGTGCTGGGCGTGACGGCCGGTATGTTTCATCTATTTACCCATGCGTTTTTTAAGGCCCTTTTGTTTTTGGCTGCCGGTAGCATTATGCACGCTATGGGAGGCCTAATCGATCTGCAAGCATTCGGCGGGCTCCGTCGATATCTTCCTTGGACGCATACAACGATGCTTTTTGGCTGTCTAGCCTTAGCCGGTATAGTGCCGTTTGCCGGCTTCTGGAGTAAAGATGCCATTCTGGTAGCCGTCGGCCAGCAGGAGGGCTGGGTGTATCAACTGCTTGGCTGGACGGCTACGCTCAGCGCCTTTCTAACCGCTTTTTATATCTTTCGGGCGTTTTTCTTGTGCTTTTATGGACCCGAGCGGATTCCCGTAGAAGCAGAAGGCCATTTGCACGAAGGGCCCGCCTGGATGACGGTCCCACTGGTGCTTTTGGCCGCCGCTTCCCTGGTGCTGGGAGCCTATTTTGAATGGACCCATGGATTTGCTCATTTCCTGGCCCAAACGCCCAGCCTGTGTCTAGCTGGTCTGGCCCAAGAAGGCCCCAGAGCGGCATGGAGTTCTCACAGCGCTGTGGCTGTTGTAAGTACCTTAGTAGCTCTGGCCGGAATCGCCTTGGCAGCCCTGTTGTATTTAGGCCCCCGCACGTTCCTGGAAACCCTTACACAAGCCAGTTCCGCTGTGGGCATCTACTGGCTTTCCTACAGAAAGTTCTTCTTCGACGAGCTTTATCAGCTGGTGATCGTCCGCCCGTTGTCGAGCCTGGCCCACCTGTGCGGTTGGCTGGATAACCAAGCCATTGACGGAGCCGTCCATGGTATTGGTGCTACACCGCAAACCCTAGGTGGTTTATTCCGGGGCCTCCAGATGGGATTTGTACCTTTTTATGCACTGGCCATGATCCTCGGTCTGCTGGTCTTACTGGGAGCCTTGATGACCGGATGAAATAGCGACTCAGGAATCTCTGCATAAATCTTGAACATATAGTAGAACCTCTGCATAATTCAAAAGCGATATTTTGATACCATTTTGGAAGTCTTTCCTCTAACACAACATATAGAGCTACAGCATGGTTAGTACTCAATACATAGTAAGTGTTCGGATAGAAGAACCGAACGGCTATAGAATCCAAACTCCATAAAGTTCCCTATATGTTCAGGTTTTTGCAGAGGTTCCTAGTAGCCTTTTACGCATTTCTGACTCAGGAGGCTTTTGCTGTTCCATCTAAACACCTACTAGATGTGGGCTGCCAACAGTGCAAGCAACCTAATATATTAGATTCCTTTTTATTTCAAGGAGTTGAGGATTCTTTGTTCATCAATTTTCCTAGGTCCAATATTTTCGAAGGGTTACGGCCTCCAAAGTAGGCTGCCCTCTAGAAATTGGTAAAAGTCGAGCTAGAGGCTCTCTGGAAATGGGATTTAGAGATTTGCTGAGATGCTTTGGGCTGAACGGCCTCTGCTTTGATGGACCTGTAAAATAGAACATTGGGGATTCTGGGTAAATCAGAAGGTAAACTGACTTTCCTGTACAAATGCTTTTTCAGGACGCTCTTAACTCAACTTTTGCTATGGTTGTTCTCCTGTCGAAAGGAGCAATCGCTCAGTCCTTAGCTCGACTTTTGCCATTTTTGGCCTGGTCTCGGAAGGAAAAAGTTTTAACTTCCTGTAACTATTGGAGTTAGGAAATTGGGTGCGCGAAAGGAGGTTTCGCCGCAACTCCTGGAGGTAAAAGGACTTAGGAAAAATAACAAAAGCCCAGCTTAGAATTATTGGCATTAAGAAAGTATGTCAACAAAAGTAGGATTCGCCCTAACTGCTGGCGACAAAATAAATTAGGGGACAAGGATAAGCGTTGCCTTAGAGCCTCGAAGGCTCTGTGGAGACCGTTTCCAGTCGGAGGCCTACACCCACCAAAACTGAAGCAAAACCGACCAGCCTGGGCAAAACCTTCCCAGACTGCCGACAACCTTTCAACAGTGCCAGCCTCTAACAAAATGAACTTTCCTCCAACCTCCAAGAGAGCAGTTACCACCGGAGAACATCTGGATTGTCATTTTGTTAGAGCTTCTTAGTTGTTAAACTGGATTGATTCCGTCTGGACATACGGCGGGTGTCATCTGTCAAAGGGTGCTTTGGGATTTCAAAGCCTATCCAGAAGGATGTTCGACAGTTATGACAGAAGCAGGTGCCAGGGTGCTTTTGCTCGTAAGCCTTATTTCGCCGTTAGCAGGTACGATTCTCTTGGGCCGGGATCGGGTGCGGGCGCGGCAGTCGGCTTTAGCCACCACAATATTTACCTTAGTCCTATGCGTGCTGGTCATAGCGGCCTATCCGCCTGGAGCAAAGGAGTTTGCCCGGCTGAGTCTGCCTTGGGGGCCCGAGCTAAGTGCTACGCAAACTGCTCCGATGGTAAGTTTCTCATTAGGTCTGGATGGTTTGAACCTATGGCTATATGGGCTGACGGCCCTGCTGGCAGTAGTAGGCGTACTGATAAGTTGGGAGGCCATCCAGTATGAGGCAGCCCGCTTCTACCGCTGCTGGCTCCTGCTGGAGACCGGGATGTTGGGCGTGTTTTTGGCCCAGGATATCTTGCTGTTTTATGTGTTTTTCGAGTTTACGTTGGTCCCGCTTTTTGTGTTGATCGGCCTCTGGGGGAGCGAACAGCGCCAATATGCTGCCGTAAAATTTTTCCTCTTTACGCTAGCCGGCAGTGTGTTGACATTTTTAGGTCTGTTAGGGATTGTCCTGTGGGTACATATCCAGACAGATCGATTGACCTTTTCCATCCCCGATTTAACCGAATATTTACTGAATCTGCACGGCGACGATCGAATGCCGCTGGGTTTGCAACTCGTGATCTTCTGGGCTTTATTTGCAGGCTTTGCTATCAAGGTGCCCCTATTTCCGCTGCATACTTGGTTGCCTCTTGCCCATGTGGAAGCGCCGGCTGCAGGCAGTGTGGTGTTGGCTGGGGTACTGCTAAAAGTAGGCGGCTATGGCTTTCTTCGCTTCAATATCCCTATGCTGCCAGAAGCCACCGCAGTTTCCGCTCCATACCTATTGATTCTCTCGGTGGCAGGAATTGTTTATGGGGCATTGGTGGCCTTGGCGCAGAAGGATATCAAACGGCTGATCGCTTATTCCAGCATTAGCCATCTGGGCTTTTGCATGATGGGCATTTTTGCTCTGAATCGCTCGGGCGGGCAGGGGGGCCTGTTACAGATGCTGAATCATGGTCTATCGACCGGCGCCCTATTTGCGTTGGTGGGGATGCTATATGAGCGGTATCATACTCGGCAGATGGCCGATCTAGGAGGCTTAGCTGGCCGGTTGCCTTGGCTTGCCTTTTTCATGGTCCTAGCCAGTTTGGCCAGCATAGGGCTTCCAGGGTTAAACGGCTTTGTAGGGGAATTTTTGGCCCTGTGGGGAATGTTCCATCGGGCTTGGGTTGCTCCACCGCCCGAATGGGCCTTCCTATACCGAGGCCTGTCCATCGCTGCTCTTAGTGGTGTGGTCCTCGGGGCTTGGTATATGCTATGGATGCTCGAACGGGTGTTTTTCGGCCCGTTGCGGGAACCGCTGCATTGGCCTGCTGAGAATGCCCCTGCACCTTTGGCTGGACAAGAACATCAGAGGGCTGCCGGAGACAAGCCTGTCGGATCAACAGCTTTTGAACACGCCGGCTCTCCGCAGGCCGAAGCTGCTTCTGGGTCAGGGGGAATGGTTATGGACCTTTGCTGGCGAGAAATTGCTGCGCTGGCCCCCCTGGCGATTCTAATGCTTTGGATTGGAGTGTATCCGAAGTTTTTCTTGGATCGGATTGCGCCGACACTCGAAGAACTTTTGGCCCCAGCCGCCAGCTCGGTCGGGGATACGAAAAAGCTCCAGGAGCCTGTCTCATGCGGGAGACCAGCTTTTCTTGTCCACGAATCCTGTTGTACGAAACTCTGGGTGTGCAGAAGCAACAAACTGGTAACTACGCTGCCCTACCATTGAATCTGGAGAATTCGGACAAAACAGGAAGTTCTCAGATTTTGGGGTTCTAATTACCCGAATTCCAGACCCCGATCGCCTATTTTCGCCACATTGTTGGTTCTGGGAAGTTATCCTGAAAACCATCTTGAGGAATAAAGCTCTTGCTTTCGGAATCCTACGACATCTTTCCATAATGCGATCTGCCAAATACGAGGGAGATATTTTTATACCATTTTGGTTTTCTCCTGTACTTTCTGAAAAGTTCCTCTCTATGAGGGTTAACTTGATCTGAGACTGGGTTAGCTATACCAGCTGCCAGCAAGGCCCTTAGGGATGCCTAGCTGCCTAACCTGTTGGAAGAGCATGGGTTAGAGGACCTATTTTAGACAGCTCTTCCGCCAGGGCTTAGAAGTTGGAATTAGACGCCGGTAATGTTAGCCCCGGTTGGGTTGGCTGGGTGCGGCTGATTTTTTGTTGGAGGTTGAGAGGACTTGGAGAAAATATGCTGGCATCTGCCTCATCGAACTATTTCCCCTACCTGCTCCCATAGGCCAAGAGGCTCCGTACTGTAGAGGCCAGGAGTTGGTCGAAGGAGTTTAGCTCCTATAGGTCGGACAAGGAAAGGGTTGTTCCTATGGGTAGATGCTGTGCAAATCTGGTTTCCAGGGCCAAAGGCTAATTTGTCTATATTACCTGGAACCTTTGCAAAATCCTGAACATCTAGTGAACTTTGTAAACATTTAATTCTCTCGCCGTTCGGGTGCCTTACTTGGACAGCTGCTATCTATTGGGTGCTTGCAATGTTGGCAGCTCTATATATTGTGTTAGAGGGAGACCAGCCAAAATGGTATCAAAATATTCCCTTCGAATTATGTCGAATTATGCAGAGGTTCCACGTATCTTGTTCTGTGAACCTACAAAATTTCAGCCGCACCCGGTTGGCTCAATGCCTGGCCCTCAGAAGAGTAAAAGTACCGTTTCCTTTGCGCCAGCTGCATTATATTGGGTTGCTAGGTTGTCAGCACCCTTTTATAATAAATGGCATAAATGTGGGTTGTGATAGCTCAAGGCAGACGAAGCAAAAGTTCATAGTGTTCATCATATGTTCAGTATTTTGCAAAGGTTCTTTTAGCTCGACTTTTGCCATTTTTGGTCACTGGTTGAAAGCCGAAAGACATCAGTCCGGGAACTATGGAAGTTAGGAAATTCGGTTAATAATAAAAAAGGTCCTCATGACTCCAAGAGTTCAACCAAGTAACAGAAAATAACAAAAGGAGAACTTAGGATTTCGGATAGCTTTCCAGGATAATACTTCGGCAGGCATCCGGATCTGCTTCTGTTTGGAAAAGGATCAGGCTCCCAGCAAGAAATGTTTCGGTTCCGTGAGTTTTTTCCCAAGATGGACTGTCGCTAAAAGGAGGAATTGCTCATGAAGCACTGGCAATGGTTTATGGTGGTTGGGCTGGGATTAGGACTGTGCACCGGCTGTGGGCAAGGGACAACTCCGCCAAAAAAGCCGACGGATAAACCTTCGACCACACTGACTACCGGCACAGAACAACCTACACCACCTACGGAGAAACCCTCGGCTTCGAACAAACCGGCGACTCCGGCCGCCGGCTCGGCTCCGGATTTAGTAAAGGTTCCCTTAGGACTACCGCCGCTACCCATCCCACCCGACAATCCCATGACGCCCGAAAAAATCGAGTTAGGCCGGATGCTCTATTTCGATAAGCGCTTAAGCCGCGATGGAACGATCTCCTGCGCTACCTGCCATGATCCGAAAAAGGCTTGGGCTGAAGATACACCGGTTAGCACCGGTTTCAAAGGGCAAAAAGGGGAATTTAACTCGCCGACGGTCATTAACACGGCCTATGCGACTAGTCTTTTCTGGGACGGCCGGGCCAGCAGTCTAGAAGAACAAGCCCTCGGTCCGATGCAGAACCCCATCGAAATGGCTCATGACCTAGATGAACTGGTTAAACAGCTTTCCAGCATTCCCAAATATGTTGAAATGTTTCAGAAGGTCTTCGGCACTGGAGTAACCAAGGACGGCATGGCCAAGGCGATCGCCGCCTTTGAACGCACCGTCTTAAGCGGCAATTCCCCGTATGATCGATACACTAAAGGCAATGATCCGAATGCCTTAACCGAATCGCAAAAACGCGGACTCGATTTGTTTGAACAGCACTGTGCTGTCTGCCATACTCCGCCGCTGTTTAGTAACTATCGCTTCTTTAATGCTGGTATTGGCATGGATAAGGATCCGCCTCCTGCCGGTCGAAAGGCGGTTACCGGTAAAGACGAAGATCTAGGCAAATTCCGCGTACCCCCACTTCGAGAAGTGGCCCGGACGGCCCCCTACTTCCACGACGGCAGTGCCGCTACGTTGGAAGAAGCTGTGGCCGTAATGGCTGCCGGCGGGAAAGATAACCCCAACCTCTCCCCCATGATGAAAGCAGTCCGGGAAGCCAAACTCACCGAAGAAAACCGCAAAGACTTGGTCGAATTCTTGAAAGCCCTTTCGGGTGAATATCCGATCGTTGAACCACCTGAATTACCCTAAATCGCCTTCAGGCAGCTGGAGCTCAAGGCCCTTTATCCGGACTGCTGCTATTTTCTTTCCGTTACCTTATATCGCCCCCAAGCAACTCCAATGGTCTTCGAGGCCCAGAGAGAATAGCAGATTTTGTACCTCCCCTCTGGTTGCAGAGTGCCTATATCCGGGAGGTGGGCTGGCGCTTTGAGTTGGGGCGAATCTAGAAACTTCGTTTCCAGATGCTTGCTAGGAGGGAATAGGAGCGTTGGGCGAGGTCCTTATCGCCAGCTTTGCAAGCCACCGACCATCCGCTGAGGCCCAGAGGCAGGTTGCCAGCCGGGACTACCCGCAGAATTGACACTGGAAGGACCCCTTGCCGGAGAGAGCGCTCCTCCGAAACTGGGGCCGGAAGCACTGGAAGGACTATTCCCCAGGGGGCCTGAGCTGGCCAACCGGGGACCCGGACTAGCCACTAAATGGCCGGGCATTTGAGCACGGAGTGCAGCTACCCGTTGTTGGACGCCTTCTTGAAATCGGTTGGCTTCTAAGGACCGTTGATAGTCTGCCAGTGCCTGGAGCGTATCACCGGAAAGTTCCCGCAATCGGCCTAGGGCTGCTAACGCCCTTGGATTGGACGGCTCCACGCCTAAGGCACTGACCAAGTAATCCTTGGCGGTTTCCCGGTCGCCGAACTCTTCATAAAGCCGGGCCAGTTCGATCTTCGGATCCGCCAAATCAGGACGGCGGTCTGCCCAGCTTTTCAGCAACCGAAACGCCTCTTCGCCCCGGCCTTGTTCGACTAAAAGCACAGCTAAGCCCCGATAACATTCCCGATGGTCAGGATTTTGGTCTAAGCACATGTGATAGTAATGTTCAGCCTGTTTGAGATCAGAGGGCCGCTGATTTAGTACGCCTAAACGGTGGTAAGTGGCTGCCAAATTGTAGTATCCATCCGCATCCTTCGGATTCAGATAAATCGCCTTTTGGAATTTTTGAAGGGCTTCGTCGTATCGGCTCTGCTGAAAAAGCCGAACACCTTCCGCATTGATGCCTCTGGAAGCTACAGAGCCGCACCCACCTAATAGCAAGAGAAACCCACTGAATGCCCCAAACAACCCAGCCCAGTACAGTCTCCATGTGCCGACACGCTTCCACCCCAGGAGAGCAGTAGCCCATTGTCCGGATAGGCCTAACCGCCAGGCTGGAGCACTTCCTCTGATAAACATAAGTAATCCACCCACAGCTTCCTTGCCTTTTTTAAGAGTTTTCTGCCTTTACGAACAGAGAAAAACAACGTTGCTCTGGGCCCAGGACAAGGCACAAACCATATCACGCCAATACCGGAAATTCAAGAGAAATTTGGTGATATGGCGAGCGGTTTGCTCAAATTTTGCCCCCCCACGGGAAAGATAACAGGGCTTTGGCTGCTGACAGTTCCACGGGGTTGCGGCTGAAAATACCTGGGTCAATTGGGGAAGATAGGTAATATAGACAAAAAATATAGGAACCTCTGCAAAACCCTGAACATATAGTGAACTTCATGAACTTCTGATTCGGTAGGCATTTGGCTCCCGCATCCAAACACCTACCATATATAGCGTGTTAGCAGGGCTAGCACCCTATATATTGGGCCAGATATGATGGGAAAAA
>JANXAQ010000283.1 GCA_025062105.1 Thermoguttaceae bacterium | reverse complement strand
AATACGCCCAACGCCCAGGCCGTCATTCGCCAAGGGTCCTACAGTTGCCAGGTATTGCCTGGGCGTAAAAAAGTGATTATTCAGGGGTTCAAAGTCGTAGGCCAAGAACGGGCAAGCCGCGTAGATCCCGATAGCCCTATCGTCGATCGCAAAGAACAATTCCTCCCGGCCAAATACAGTAGTCCCACTGCCACGGAACTTACGGCCGACATCGGACCCAGCGGCAACCGAACACTTAACTTCGATCTGAAAATACCGTAAACACCTAGATTCCCCGATTCCTGTTTTGCTGCACCCGGAACCCACTATGCCAGTTTAACCTGAAGATTTATGGAGGAACAAAGCGATGGGAGATCGAACCAGGAAAGTCTCTTTGATTTTTCTAGCCGGGCTGTGGGTCTTGGCCTTCTGGGTTGCAGCGGGGCCAGGGGAGGAGAGGCTCATGCCGGGGGAGAAGAGGCATACGCCGCCAAGCGATTCCAGCCAATCGCCGGCCGTTCAGTCTCCCAAAGCGGCGCCGATAGCCAAACCGGCCTCAGACGCCCCGATCACCAAGCCGCTTTTGGCCCATTGGCGCATGGATGAGCCGGATACGGCGCTCTTGCAGGATGCAAGCGGCAACCAGTTCGATGCGGTCCCCCACCCTAAAACGGCGCTGGAGCCGGTCCAGGGCGTCTTTGGCGGCGGTATGAAGTTCAGCGGGCAGCATACGGTGCGGGCGCCGGTGAAACTGCAATTTACTGGGCTAAAAGCCCTTAGCTTCGCCGCCTGGGTCCAGCCGACCGAGCTGAGCAGTTATCGGGAAATCTTCCGCAAAGAGGATGGCCAGCAGCGGGTGCTGTTTTCCTTCCAAAACAATGGGACGATCCTTTCGTTGGGGCTGAACATTGGCGGCTACGTGGAGTGCGACGCCCCGATCAAGCCGGAAGCGGTGCTGGACGGCGCTTGGCATCATTGTGCGGCCACCTACGACGGTCAGTGGATGCGGGTGTATTTGGACGGGCGGGAGATTGGCGCCTTGCATCGACCGGGGCAGATTACGGCTGGCGGCATGGCCCCCGGCTGTATCGGCTCGCTCAACGGAGAAGAATGCTTCCAAGGCTCGATGGATGATCTTCGGATTTATGCCGATGCTCTTACTCCGGCGGAAATTGCCCAGTTGTATCGGCAAGGTTTGGAGGCCCTGTCGGCGGCCGCCAAACAGGCCGGCCTGACGGTGGACGCCTTCTTTGTGCGAGGGCGCAGCTTTGCTCAGACCCTGGCCCAAAGCCGACAGAAGCTCCACCAACTGCAAGGCGGACAGGTTCGAATGGACAAAAACACCGCCGCCCTCTTCCAAGCCCGCTTGCAGGAGGCGTTCCCGGAAGAGTATCAAAAGTTCATCGAATACACAGGCCGAACCCCGGGGGTTTATCTTGCGTCGATGGGCAACGATTTCCACCTTCGGGAAGTGGGCCGGTTGATCGAACTGCTGTTGGAATACAAGCCACTGACCGAAGACCAGTGGCGCAAACAATCGCCCGAAGATCGCCGCCGGTGGGCGGAAGCGGATCAGATTGCCGCCCGCTTTGAAGCCCTCCGTGCCGAAGGCGAACAGGCGGCCTACAAGCCCGACTGGATCGAACTGATCTTGGAAGCGGGCCGACGGATTGCCTTCCGCCCGGTGCAGCAGGAGGCGGTTGCCCCGTATGTTCGGCCAGAAACGCCCCCGACCAGGGACCTAACCGCCCAGGAAGCCCAGCAGGTGTTGGAGCGGGATTGGCTACATCAGGCCGACGGACGGCCCACCGGCCAGCGCATCCGGCAGGAGATCCAATGGACTCGGCAATTGGCCGAGCGGATAACCTCTGCCCATCCTGGTCAGGTCGATTTTAGTGCAGAATTGGCCCAATTGGCCGAGCTAGAAACAAAGGTCCCGCCGCCGGAGCAGTTAGACCAAGGGCTATACTTTGCAGTCCGTCGGCTGAAGCGCCAGATCATGTTCCGAAATCCGGTCATCCGTTTCGATAAGTTGGTTTTTGTGGATGGGCCGTTCCCGCAGGGGTCCGAATGGCAGCATGAGACGCGGCATCGGCTCGGCTATATGGCGGTTCCGGGCGGCAGGCTATTAGTGCTCGAGGGGTTGCGGCCGGATGGGCATGTACGGCAGTTGATGCCGCAGGCGCCGCTGCACGGCTCGTTTTGGCGGCCCGATGTTTCCTGGGATGGCCAACGTGTGCTCTTTTGCTTCAAACCGCATAATGAAAAATCGTTCCATCTTTATGAGATTGGGGCGGACGGCAGCGGACTTCGGCAACTAACGGACGGCCCCTACGACGACCTGGACCCCATCTATCTACCAGATGAAAAGCATATCTTGTTCACCACCACCCGGGGGCATACGTACGTGCGCTGTATGCCGCCGACCAATGCGTTTGTGCTGGCCCGGTGCGACCGGGATGGCCGAAACATCTATCTCATCTCCCAAAACAACGAGCCGGACTATACGCCCAGCGTGATGAACGACGGCCGAATCATCTACACCCGATGGGAATATACGGATAAGCCGCTCTGGCGAGCGCAGGGCCTTTGGACCGTCAACCCGGACGGCACCCAGGTGCAGACCTTCTGGGGCAACCAGAGCGTCTGGCCCGATCTACTGAAAGACGCCCGCAGCATTCCGGGCAGCCGACGAGTCATGTTCACCGGAAGCGCCCATCATAATTGGTTTTCCGGCTCTATCGGGATCATCGACCCGGATAAAGGGTTCAACTTTCCGGATGGACTGACCAAGGTAACTGCTGAGCTGGAATGGCCGGAATCAGGCAACGGGCCGGTCGATCCGGTAGAATCCCCCCGGTATCATCCGAGCGGACGCTACCAGGCGTATTATTCGCCGTATCCGCTGAGTGAACAGGATTTTTTGGTCTCGGCCAACCGGGACGGCAAGTTTGTGCTGTATCTCATGGATGTGGATGGCAACCGGGAGTTGATCTACGAGGGGGTGTATAACATCTTTTATGCCATGCCCCTAGCGGCCCGGAAGAGACCGCCGGTGATTGTGGATCGGGTGGATTGGCCAAGCCGAGAGGAACGAGAGCGGCCAAAAGATGGCGTCATTTACAGCGCCAATGTGTATTATGGGGCACCGCCGGAGTTGGAAGGCAAAGCCCGGTTTCTGCGAATCCTGAACATCGAACACAAGACCTATACGTATTGGCACCGCCGGCCGTATATTTCGACCGGACCGGTCATTTCGGCGGTGCAGTCCGAAGGGGTAAAACGCATTTTGGGCACTGTGCCGATTGAACCGGACGGCTCTGTGTCATTTTATGCACCCAGCGGACTGCCGCTCCACTTTCAGCTTTTGGATGCCGAGGGGCGAGCCTTGCAGACAATGCGGAGTTTTGTGGGTGTGATGCCGGGGGAAATGCGCGGCTGTCTGGGGTGCCATGAGTCGCATAGCCGAACGCCGCCGCTTCGGAGTGGCCTTGCCCTTCGCCGAGAACCCAGCCGAATCAGCCCGCCACCCTGGGGCGATGAGTCGATTAGCTATGGCCGATTTGTTCAGCCGGTGCTGGACCGATACTGCGGCAAATGCCACCAGGGGGACGGCGAAGCCCGCAAAGTGCTGGACCTCACAGAACGTCCTGGATTCCTGCACTTTACGGAGCCGTATCTAACGCTGATTGGCCGTCCTACCTGGGGGCAGCCGTATCAGGCTCCGCCAAACCCGCCACCCGGCTGGGGCATTGCTGATATGATCATGGTAGAAGCCTACGACCAACGGGATCCCCAGGCGTATCGGACTCCGCCCCCGATGTGGAAACTATCGTACCGGAGCCGATTGGTGGAAATCTGCTCCAGCGGCCGGCACTACGATGTGCGGGTCGATCCGGTAAGCCTCCAGCGGATCATCGCCTGGGTGGATGCGATGTGTCCGTTCTGGGGCGCAGAAGAGGTTCGCCAGGAGCCGGACCCGGTCTTCCAAGGCGTGGATTGGCTGGCCATTCGCCCCCGGGTAAAAACCGCCCCGACCATCCGCCGACCCGGGCCGGTGGATTAGACCAAGATTTCCTACAGGCCACCTGCCGATTGGAAGAGGGGAGGGCAGAGGGCAAGAGGGGCAGAAGGGTGGGCGGTAGAGAGTGGGGGGTAGGG
>JANXAQ010000280.1 GCA_025062105.1 Thermoguttaceae bacterium | reverse complement strand
CCCCCCGCCCCTGCGCCGGGGGAAGCAACACTAGGCGGCTCAGCCGACCGTTTCACCACGATTGCTACGATTAAACCCACCAGAACTAAAATCACTGCCACTAAGACGGTAGCAATCAGAGAAAACCAAGGGGAAACCGTTGGGGCTTCGGGGCGTTCCTGTTCCGGAGGGGTGGGTTCAGGAGGCGAGGCGGAGAAAGGAGGCGGATTCAATGGCCAAAGCCCCCCAGGCGGTGGTTGGCCAGGCCCCGCCACCGAGGTCAACACCGGCATGACCCGTTGGGCTGCCTGCTGAGCCAGCAACTGGGCATCATATTGGGCCTTCTTTTCCGGATTCAATAAACAAATCTTTGCCGCCGCTAATTCGTTGAGGATCTTCTGCGACAGGGCCGAGTGTTTACCCGTCTGAAAGGTGCGCACATGGGCCATCTGCCGATCCGCCGCATTGCTGATGACCTCCGGATCGGACTCGAACAGTTCAATGCCCAGCAGCCGATAATAATTCGGCGGCCGCTGCGGATCCCGTATCCCTAACCAATGCAAATAGGGATCAAATTGCTCAGCCATTGGCCCATCCACAGAAGGTCCTAATCTCCCCTTTCCTTTATTTTTTATTTTACTTTTTGTTCGTTTTTTCAGGGAGACCTCCCTCAACTTGAGTTTTGCTTTTCTGCCCTTTTCCGAAGGGCGGTACTTTCTGAAAAATTACTCTGTAGGGAGAAGGCTATTGCGGCAGCCTAACTGGATAGACCATTCCTGGGGAGCCTATTTCGGGAGCCTATTTCCAATTTCTAAGCCCTGGCTGAAGACCTTTCCAAAATAGCGTATCCTAACCTATGGCCTTTCCACAGGTTAGGCTGCTAGGCATCTCAAACGGCCTGGCTCCTAGCGCTGAAGCCAAGCCGGTCCAGAGCAAGTTCATCTCCAAAGAGGAACTTTTCCGAAAGTACAATAGAGGGGAAAGCTCTCACTGCTAGCTCGACTTTTGCCAATTTCCAGGATGCAGGCTCTTTTGGATATCCTACCCCTTTGATAATATTGGGCTTAGGAAATTTGCTGAACAAAGAATTCTCAAACCCCAACTCCTTGAAATAAAAAAACTTAGAAAAATGGCAAAACTCAATCTTAGGAAACTTCGCATAATTCCTAGGGGATATTGAGATCATGGGCTTAGTCTTCCTCTAACCCGATCTATAGGGGTGCTCAGCACCCAATAGAGGGTAGGTATTCGGCTAATAGAAGCCAATGGCTATAGAATGTATATGAAGGTCCTTATATGTTCAGGATTTTGCTAATTCTTTTTAGCTCTGAAACTTAAGGCGATTTCACTCTTTCTTCGCCCAATTTCTTAACTCGAATAGTTGGAGGCAGTTAGAACATCTTTCTTTCCAGGGGTGTGCAAAAATGGCAAAAGTCGAGCTTAAAGTTATTGGTTGGAATGAGGAATAGGGTGAACAAAAAGGGAACCTCGTGACTCCTGGAGACAAACCAAGAAAAATGGCAAAACTGGAACCTCAAGAAGAACTCGTTCAACTGTTTGGCCAAAGCCAGTCCCAGTTTATTTGCTCTCATTTGCGGTAGAGGATGCTACGCCTGACTGGTTTAGTTCTTCTCGGAGTGTCCTAAATAGTGGCAGATGCCGGTAATACACTTCTAGGATCAATAGATGGAGAGCAGTAACATACAGTCGCCCACCCTCGTGGGCGAATCGATCTGGCACAGGACGCACCGGATCCCAACTGCCGGCCAAAGGGCCTTCCTGAATCTGGCTGCTTTCTAAGTAAGGTCGTAGTTTACCGTTCCAGTTCTCCCAATACTTGCCGGCCATCTGGAACATCACCTGGCTAGCGTAGTACCAGTAGTAAGCGTCTCGGGTGGGACGATCTACGCTGCCGGGCTCTGGGGGATTGGCCTGCAAGAAGTCGGCCCCTCGTTGCAAAAGTGGATGCTCCCGGTTCCAGCCCAGATACATCCGCATCAGCAGTGCTTCAGCAGTCATAGAGGCCGTCGGTGTCCGGTGAAACCAAAATTCGGAGGCGGTTTCCTGACTAAACGGATTATACACATATCGGGATCCATCCCCGCCGGGGGCCTTCGCCAAATCCAACCATCGAGACACCAAATCCAAACTGGGTTGAGGAACCTGCAGGCCCGCCATTTGGGCGCTTTTCAGTGCCATCAGCATCCAGCCGCTTACCGAAGTATCGGAATCTTCTCGAGGCTGGTATCGCCACCCACCTCTGGTGGGATGCTGAGAGGCAACAATAAACTGGATGGCCCGTTCGGCCGGTCCTCGTAGGCGTTCTTCTTTGGTCATTCCATAGGCCTCACATAAGGCAATAGCAGCAATAGCGTGGCTATAAAGCCAGGTGGTAGCAGAGCCCTGGGTGTAGCCCCATAGGTCGCCGTCGGGTTTTTGGTTGGCCAAAAGCCAGGTCAAGCCCCGCTGGACCTCCGCCCGATACGGGCCTTCCTGGTGGGTGTAGCCAGCTCCCAGAAATGCTAACAGGGCCAAGCCGGTAGCCGCACTATCCGACTGCTTGACTCCCGGGAAAAACACCATCTCCCGCACCAATTCCTCTAACTGCTTCCAACCGGCTTGATCCAGCTGCCCAAGGGAATGCTGCTCCAAAAGCCTTTGCAGACTGTTCCACCGATGTTTGATCTCCGGCACGTGTTCTAATCGGCTCGGTTCCTGAAGGAGCTTTCCTGCCATTTGGACAAGCAGCTGGGGCTGGTGGCGAGCTTGGGTTTGGCCTGGCCAAGTTTCCAGTGCTTCTGGAATAGCATGGAATCGCCACCGTCCGTCTGGCCATTGCAATTTAGCCAAAAAGGCCAAGCCCCGTTCCACCGCCTGTTCCGAGGCTTCGGAACCGCCGTATTGCTGGGCCTGTCGGCCTCTTCGGCTAGGATGCCGTTGTCGGAAGGCCTCGGCAGGTTCGGCCCGAGCGTCGATTGCCAATCGGCTTCCCGAACGCTCTAATAAGAAACGCCCGGGTGCCAGATGTACTTGTTCGCTTTGCGGATGCGCTCGTCGGGTAGGTATGCCGAAACCCGACGAAGGAACTGGACTTACTCCACCCACACCTGGCTGGGCAATCATGTGCACGGGGAGGCCCGCTGCTTGCCGACCTATTTCGATCCACTGCCCGCCTAGGCTCCCGGTTATCCCCTGGGTAGTGCCTGTTTGGCTGCCAGTGCCGGTCGGAGCCCCCCTGCCTTCGGTTTTCGATCCAGGTTGATCGCCCGAACCGCCGAGTGTCGGGATTGTATCGGAACCTATGCCGGGCAGTTCTACCCGCGCTGCCCGGGGAAGGGCCATTGCTGCCAGGGCATTTTCCAGCCCAGTCGGTCCGGATTCTCTTGATGGTTTTTTAGCTAGGCTGGTTGCTGCCCCCACTGCGGGACCATCTTTGGCACTGAGGGTCTGCTGCCCCAAATGGTATCCTGGCTCAGGACGGCCAGGTGCAAAGCCAGATATAAAAGCCGCTGGGTTTCCCACCCCCGGACGCTCTGCGCCAGGCAAAACTGGTTCCATCGGAGTATTTACAGACCCCCCTGATGGAGCACCACCTTTAGTGGCCAATTGCCCCTCTGCCGAACCGGTTCCTATCTCGGGCACTTTCCCTTCCAGTTCGAGGCTGGGCAGTCGGCCCATTTGGCGGCTTGGACCAGGAAGTCCACCCTCCAGGCTTCCTATGATCCTGTTTTCCCAGCCTGCCCCACTTCTGCGAACAGCTTCTAATACCACTGTTCCTTCTCCGGCTGGGAGCTGCCAAGCAAGAACCTCTCTTGCGGCCTTGCTGCCCGGCAATCCTGTTCCTGCCTGAGTTCGGCTAACAGAAACAGCACCCGGTTGCAAACCTCCGTCGGGTTGACCTGTGCCGGTTTGGGCACTCTGGGGGCCGGGCTGGCCAGTGCCGGCTAGTGCTCCGGTTGCCTCTGATACTCTGCCATCCAGATTACTCCATCGGGCAGGTTCTCTATTGCTCCGAGAGAGATCAAGCCGGTGTCCCAAAGAACCGACTTCCCCTCCTTCGGGGGGTTTTGCTGGCCTTGTAACTGCTCCTGCAGAGGCAGTGCCTAACAGAGGGCTTATCGAAATACTACCCCGGCTAGACTGGCCGATCGGTGCACCAGGTGCCTGCCGCCGGACGGTCGTCTGGGAGCCGGCTTCCCCTGGGGCGATTTGCTCTCCCGCGGAACTTTGAGCGGATCCTACCGCGCCGGCCAAAGAGGCTTCCTCCTGAGGTATTCCAGCAGTAGGAATAGGAGTACCTGTCTGGCGCCGGGGTAAAAACCCTACCGGGGTGGAAGGCTCGAGGAATCCTTCCTCCCCCCGCTGGGAGGCTTGCACCCGACGGGCTGCTGGTGCCGGTTCTGGCAATCCTGGCCCGGTTACCGGCTGGAGGGTACCGGCCAATGCCTGGGCTGTCCGATGCCCGGGCAAGGCTTTCGACCGTGCTTCCGGCTGCACCGCCACGGCATCCGCCTGGCCCAGCGGCAAGGCCGATCCACCCGAAACCACCGAATCAGCAGGCCTGAAAGGTATTGGTTCGGCCACCGGCTCGAAGTGAAGTGGTTGGACAGTGCGGGCCGGCCTCTGGTCCACAGGCTCCCCAGACAATGCTCCCCCTCTAAGTGCGGAATCCTGGGGCCGGCGCGTAGGTCCCACTGCCGCTTCTCCGGTGGGGGAGCCTAAAGGAGTTTGGACTTCCGGCTGCCGGGCTCGATCGGCTAAGTGGCCTATGCTCGGCTGTCGCCGAGTTAGCGGCGTCGGGGCTGGTCCAATCGAGCGACGAACCTCTGGAGAAGCCGACAATTGAGGCAAAGGCTCTTCAGGCACCGACGCCTGGAAGACATCTGAAGCCTGCCGAACCGGAAGGCGTTCGGAGGTCTGGACTATTCGGATCGGTTCCTCCAAGGCCCGGGGGACAACGGCAGACCGGGCAGGAGGCTGGAAGGGGGTTTCGGGAACCAAATCTGCCAGTTTCCGATCCCCCCCCAGCAAGGGGTGCTGCCGAGGAACTCTTATCTCCCGAGGCTGATACACAAAGGTGGTTTCTTTAGGTTTTGCGGCGGCTTGAGGCGGCGGAGCTTCCGCTTGGACTACCAAGTCCGGTGCTGGCCGCACTGGCCGACTCGGTCCGCCTACTTCCAAGCTTGGAGAGGGCACCAAAGACTGGACTTCTCTCCGGGTGGCTGCTGGCGCAGGTGCCGGTCGCTGGACGTGGGGGATATGAGGCTGTACTCTTTGCGGCTGAGGCCCCTGGGTAGGCTGCCGCTGCACCAACTCCACCGGTGCTTCCGGTCCCTTCGGAGGAGCTGCTGGCCGAATCTCCGGCAATGGCAACCAAGCCACCGGTTCCTGCCGAACTTCCGTAATCTGCCGACGGATCGGTTCCTGGAAACTTTCGGCCCGATGCGGCGGCCCAATCTCCCGACGTTCCACCGGCAGGGGAGGCACCGGCTGGGGCTCAGGCCGTTTGGGCATCGGCACCGAAGGCTTTTCTACTGTAGGCACAGAGGTTTCTAAGGGTTGTTTAGGCACCTCCGGCGTCTGCAGCGCTGGTAACGGCGTTTCCACCGGACGATGATAAGGACTGGTAAAATCTTCACTCTCCATGACGGAGTCCGGATAATCCGGCACACGCAGCTCCGCAATTTCCTCTACCTTATCCCGATCGACTTTCGCTTGTAGAATCAGCCGATAGTACCCCACCCCTAAACTCAATAGCAACCACAAATGAGCCACTAAACTAAACAACGCTGCAATCTTCAGCCGTTGTTTCAATCGGCCTCGAATCCAGCGGACAGCCACAAACCAAATCGCCAGCGTTAGTCCAACTGTAAAAAGCTGAAAATAAGCATTGTACAAAGGCCGAGGATCGTCAAATCGACTCAGACCCAAAATCAAACCCACTACGAATCCCGCCAAGATCACCACCAGTAGGTTGATGGGCCAAAGTTGGTCTTCGACGTCCTCGAAGGGAATCACCCGCACAGGCCGAATCTGCCGACGCACCGGCGGCGCCATCGGAAAAACCTCCTATGAGAAAAACCTCCTGAGCGAAGGGACTCCCAGCAGACAAAGATCCTTAACAGGAGGTGAAGCAAAATTTTTCATTCCCACACTAACAGGTTACCCTCTCTCAGCCAACTTTCATTATACCTGAATCCAGATTAGAAACCGAGATTAACCAACACCCCTGGAAGGAAAATCGCCCAGGCAAAGCAGAGGCCGGAGTTTTCAGAGCTTCCCATGCAGGTGGAGGGAAATTCGGCTAAGGATTCGGCAATTTTCGGCCTGCTTTTTCAGCCAATTGGCGGATTTTGGCTACTACGAGCTCTTCGACTTGGGGAGCGAAAAAGCCGGCCTGTTCCGTGTACAGGCCTCGGGTTTCGTAGCCGCCTTCGGCAATAGCCGCCGCTGTAGGTAAGTAACCAAACACTTCGTTGATATAACCGGCTACCCACAGGTTCAGCGGCCCAATGGCCTTTTCCACCCGGAGGACATACCCGCCGAGTACCTCGCCGGAAATGCCTACCAGCGTCAGGTCCTCGCCAAATTGCCATAGAGCAATCGGCACCAGAAACTTAGTCGGCAATGGCTTACCCTCTTTTAGGGCGGCCAACATACGTTTGGCATTGTGGGCCAAATGAGCCGGCCCCTTGGCCAACTTCTCCAATTCCTCTTGCGGAGGTACCGGTTGCAAGGGAGCCTCAGCGTATTCCAGCAGGGTGCACAGGGGGCCTCGGACCGGCTGGAGTTTGCCCTGCAAGACCCGGCAGACCTCGGCGCCCAAATCAGCTCCATGTTTGCGGGCATGTTCGATTTCCCCTCTGGGATAGGGATTGGTGTCTCCAGCGCAACCGGCAATGAACATCGCCTGCACTCCAGGATAGTGCTTTTCAATATGCTCCTGGGCAAACCCAGCATAATCGCCAGAAATCACATAATGTTGCCCGGTAAGGGTAGTGCAGTGGCATGCACAGCCGAACACAACCGCCTGCAGTTTCCCCTCCGCATCCTCCGCCCGAAGCACCGGTACCCGGCGATCTGCATAACCGCTCGGATTGACGCCCAAAATCACCCCCCGGGGTGTAAATTCTCGGCGGTTCATCGGAAAATGTACCACGCCCCAGCCCCAAGACAATCGGGCCGGTTTCCGGTCCGCTAAAGCTCTGGCAGCAATGTCGGCCAATTGCCCAATGAGCTTTCCTGTATATTGATAGACAATTTTCTGCTTCTCCTCGGGCATGATGTAGATGGTCTCCTCGCCCAGAGAAATGACCGGACCAGTGTGCGTATGGGAAGGGGCCAGTAGGATTTGCTCTCTTTTTAAGCCGGTCTTTTGGCCCACCCGTTCCACCACGGCATCCCAGACCTGTTTGTTAAAGCCGATCACATCTACTGAAAGGATCAGGCCCTGATGACCGGCCTTGTCCTCCAGGAGCAGGGCTTTGGCCCACAGATCCAATAGCACCCCTTCGGAGGGTTTATTCCGAGCGGCATAACCGGCCATCCAGATCGGCCCCTCCGGGGTAATGTTCACCCGAGCCAAACCGACTTTCCACTCCAGGGCCTCTTCAGCAGCCTGAGCTCGGATGCCCATCAGCCCCACCAGCATCAACCCAACACCCAGCCACAACTTTCTCCGTGCCATCTTCCGAACCTCCCATTGTGCATAGACCTTCAAACCTCCCATCTATTCGGCCATTCCCTTCCTACAGCATCTTGAGTAGCGCGCCTTCCTTGCACAACCTTCTGTTCTATCGCTTCCCATAATACCACACAATCTTGCCAAATGCATCCAAGCGTGCGGAAAGGGAAGGAAAAATCATAGCAAGAAAAAGTGGCGCGCGTATTGGAAGTAGATGACGGGAGGAGATTCCACGAAGGTGTTTTTTACCTTCAGGTCCCAAAAACACTAGGCCGACAGGGGGGCAGAACATCCATTCTACCGCCATCCATTCTATCGCCAAAAGACACTGCTAAGCTTTCAGGATTCGCAATCGCAAGAGCGATTACTGGATTGGCAGGGCGAAGTCTTGACGGTGGGTTCTGGCAGGTGGGATGGTGCAGCGGAGTTTGCTCTGGGAATTGTACTGGGCGGGGATGTAGCTTTCGATCTCTTCGACCAGGGTGCCGGGCGGCGCAACCGGCGGACCAGCTTCTACTTTTCGGCCGGTTTTGCGAGTCCCTGTGATCCGAACGATCTTGTCGCCTGGTTGCACGGCCGACGGGCCGGCCAGGCGATACTGACCATTTTGAATTTTGCCGCCGGCGGTGGGGCCTTGGCCGTCGGCCGGTTCAAAGACGATATTCCCTTCTTCCACAGGTTTGCCGTCCCAGGTAACCTGCCCCTCGACCACCACCAAGCTGCTGCCGCAGCCGGAAAGGAGAGCCAATCCTACCAGCCATAGCCACGCAGCCGCCCTATGCCATTTTTCCGCTGCAAAGAGGCTAACCGCTATCTTAAATGTCGCCATTCATTCGTCTCCGGAAAGGGAAAAAGCGTTTCTATTTCTGGATTCCCGTCTTCGTGGGAATGACAATTTCGGGTCGCCGGTACTGGGCAGAAACAAACCAGCCCCTGCCCGCCGTATTGTCTGGAGAGGCCTGTGCTGGATCTAAAACGTGCCGGGGCTAACGGGTTGTTCGCCGCTGACGGCCCGGGGCGTGCCCAGAGCTTGCCAGATGTTCAGGGCAACAGCCTGCTGAACAAACTGAGCGCTGCCGTCGCCCAAGAGTACCTGCACACCGCCCGGATGGAAGCTGCGGGCCGTCATTGTCAGCCGACGCGGATTCCAACTGCTAAAGGTGCCCGTACAAGGGGCCTCCGGCTGATTATCGCAAAAGCCGGATCGAATCTCGTCCGGTACC
>JANXAQ010000270.1 GCA_025062105.1 Thermoguttaceae bacterium | reverse complement strand
GTTAGAACTATTTTCTTCTGGCAACCCGACTTGGAACTACTAAGATTAGCTTTGAAGGACTACCCTAGCCTTTGGAGGCCGGTAGGAAAGGTCATTTTGTAAGAGGCTATACCCTGGAGTTTTGCCATTTTTGCAACTCCTTTTATTTCAAGGAGTTAGGTTTTCAGGGCTGTTTGTTCAGTAAATTTCTTAACTCTAAGATTTTCAAACGGTTAGAACATCCGACGGAGCCTGTATTCGGGAAATTGGCGAAGTCGAGCTTAGAACAGCCCTACCACGCGACCGTTCGAATCGATATCTACGCCGATAAAAGCGGGGCGACTGGACAGGCCTGGCATGGTGCGTATTTCGCCGCATAAAGGATACAAAAACCCAGCACCTACACTCGCTCGGATGTCTCGGATTGGCAGACGCCAACCGCGCGGCGCTCCCTTAAGATTAGGATCGTGGCTAAACGACAGATGCGTCTTCGCCATGCATATGGGTAACTTATCGTAGCCGAGTTTTGTGTAAAGTTCGATCTTTTTTTCGGCTTCGGGCAGAAAATCGACGCCATCAGCCCGGTAAATTTCCCGAGCAATGATTTCGATTTTTTCTTTAATCGGGATGTCCAATGGGTAGAGGAAGCGGAACCCATTGTGCTGCTGGGAAGCTCTGACGACCGCTTCAGCCAGTGCAGCCCCGCCTTCACCGCCTTTGGCCCAGACCTCGCTAACCACACAGTCAGAGGCACCCGCTTCCAACGCCGCCTCGTGGATGAGACGATGCTCTGCTTCGGTGTCAGTGCTAAATCGGTTAATGGCAACTACCACGGGCACCCCAAACTTCCGCACATTTTCCACATGTTGGACCAGATTTGGTAACCCTTGCCGGAGCAACTGCAGATTTTCCTGCGTGTAGGCTGGATCTAGCGGCCGACCTGGCACTACCTTCGGTCCACCGCCGTGCATCTTTAGGGCCCGGACTGAACAAACCAGCACCACACAATTCGGAATCAGGCCAGAATATCGACATTTGATGTTGAAGAATTTCTCCATGCCACAGTCCGCCCCAAAACCAGATTCGGTTACCACATAGCCATCCGGTCCTACCAGTTTCAATGCGATCTGATCCGCTATGATTGAGGAATTCCCATGGGCGATATTGGCAAAGGGGCCGGCATGAACTAAAACCGGGGTGCCCTCCAGGGTCTGCATTAGGGTGGGCATGAGGGCGTCTTTCATCAGCACGGTCATAGCGCCGGCCACTTTGAGGTCTTCGGCTGTTAACGGCCGACCGTCTTTGCTGAAGCCCCAGACGATCCGGCCCAGCCGCTCTCGCAGATCCACCAAACCGCGGTAACCATCCACCAAGGCCAGAATCGCCATGATTTCCGAGGCTACAGTAATGTCATAGCTGGTAATTCGGGGTACTCCATCGGTGCTGGGTGGCAATTGGGTTACCATGTCCCGGAGCGTAGCACCGGCAGGCAAAGGGGCGTCGGCTTGGCCGGCTTTTAACCCAATAACAATGTTCCGCAGCGGCCGGTCGTTAATATCCACCACCCGTGGCCAAAGGATGGACTGCGGATCTATGTTCAGTCGGGGCACTTCCGGACAGAGTTTTCTCAGTTCCTCCTCGCTCAGTTGGCTTTCATGGAGCAGTCGGGCGTCGATGGCAGCGGCTAGCAGATTATGAGCTACCCCGACCGCATGGATATCCCCGGTTAGATGCAGGTTGAAGTCCTCCATGGGGACAACTTGAGAATAGCCACCGCCAGCGGCTCCCCCTTTGATTCCGAAGGTCGGGCCCATGGAAGGCTGCCGGATGCAGGTGATGACCTTCTTGCCGATATAACCCAACCCTTGACTTAACCCAATCGTGGTAACTGTTTTCCCCTCTCCCAGGGGGGTTGGCGTGATGGCGGTTACATCCACATACTTGCCATCCGGCCGATCCTTCAGCCGATGCAATACATCCAAATGCACTTTCGCCTTCCATTTGCCATAAAGGTCCAGATCGTCTTCCGTCAGGCCCACTCGGTGGGCCACTTCCACAATGGAATACAATTGAGCGGATTGAGCGATTTGAATATCAGTAGGTACGGGATAAACCTTGGTGACCGGCATGGAGTACTCCTTGGTGGTAAGACAACCCAAAAGACATAGAACCGCTCTAACTGCATTTCCCACCTTCGGGGGGAGTCTAATGACGACCTTAAAACAAAAAAGGAGACCAGACTTAGTGGGCCTTGCCTGCTGAAAAAATCTCCCTCTACGAGGAGGTTTAATCCTACCCTCTAGGATCAGTTTGCCTCCAGGGGGTAGGATCAGATAAAAGGTTATATTCTACTCATTTCAAAAATCCAAACAATTTCACAACGCTGTGGCATCTATAACATTTCTCCCCTGGATGGGGGGTTAGCGAGATAGAGTTTTCCTTGTTGGAACTCTTGTTGGAACTTCTTGAGGAGCAGATTCGTCTAACTTTTGAAAATCGAGCTTCTGGGCTTGCTTCGGAAAGACTGGCCCAGAAGGAAAGCCTCTAGGAGGATGATTCCCCTTCGGGGGGGAAGTCCTGCATTCTAGCACCTGGATTGGCTTTATTGAAAGGTTACCCGGAGTTTGGGGTGGTTTTCTCATCCTGGTCGGTTTTGCTTCAGTTTTGGTGGGGTTGAGCCTCCGACCGGAAATACCTTCACTAGTTAACCGGATTTAAATTAAAGACCGGCCCAAACGCCTGGTGGGAGCTTGGAAGTTGGGGATAGAAGGGTCGGTTGGCAGACCAGATTTTCGTACGTTTTTAATTGGGATTGAAAAAGCTAGGAGTTTAGACCGGTCCGGAATGTCTTTCTCGTCCCAAAGGAGGAGCACATGAGTCGGGTCAAGTTGGCAGGATTGGGGCTATTGGGTTTGGTGTTGGTAGGGTTGGTGGTGGCTTGGGTGGGATATGCGGCAGTGCCCAGGCCGAAGCCAGGTGCAGAGTTTGCCGACGCCTGGAAAGCGGTTGAAGAGGCCATGGAAAAAGGGCTGCCGAAAACAGCTATTGAGCGGCTAGAACCGATTATCCAGGCGGCCATGAAACAAAAGAAGTATCCAGAAGCCATCCGGGCCATCTGTACCAAAATCGCTCTGGAGGCCAATATCCAAGGCAATAAGCCGGAGGAAAAGATCATCCGGCTCCAGAAGGAATTGGCCAACGCACCCAAACCTATGAAAGATGTTATGGAGGCGATTTTGGCCCATTGGTATTGGCATTTCTTCCAGCAGAACCGATGGCGGTTTATGCAGCGGACCGCCACGGCCCAACCGCCCGGCGACGACATCCTGACCTGGGACCTGCCACGCATCTTTGCCGAGATTGATAAACACTTCATGGCCGCTCTGGTGGGCCAGGACGAACTGCGGAAAACACCGGTCTCCGAATATGACGCTCTCCTGGTCAAAGGCAATGTGCCGGACACCTACCGGCCGACCATGTTCGACTTTATTGCTTATGAGGCGTTGGAGTTTTACACCTCAGGCGAGCAGGCGGCTGCCAAACCGGAGGATGCTTTTGAACTATTGGCTGATAGCCCCATCTTCGACCCGGCCGACAAGTTCATGGAATGGAAGTTCCAGACCACAGACGCTGATTCGCCCATCGTCAAGGCGATTATGCTTTATCAAGCCTTGTTGAAATTCCACAAAGACGACAAGGATCCGGCTGCATTTTTGGACACCGATTTGTGGCGGCTGCATTTCGGTTATAACAAGGCGGTTGGTGAAAACAAAAACGAACGGTATAAGGCTGCCTTGAAGCATTATGTCGATAAAAACGGCGATCACGAGATTTCCGCCCGTGCTCGCTTCTATTGGGCTCAGGTTTTGCGGGAGGAAGGCGATCTGGTTGAAGCCCGCAAAATTGCTCTGCAAGGGGCTCAGGCGTTTCCGGAAAGTTTCGGCGGCAAGATGTGCCATAACCTGGTGCAGGAAATCGAAGCCAAGGGGCTGCAGATTGCCACCGAACGGGTCTGGAACCAGCCTTGGCCCACGATCCAGGTCCGGTATCGGAACCTGGACAAGGTCTATTTCCGGGTGGTTCGGGTGGATTGGGAGCAGGTGATCCGAGGGAGCAAAGAACGGCCGGAATTTTTCGACGATCCGGAGCGGCGGGCGCTGCTCAAACAAAAGCCCGTCTTAGAGTGGTCGGTCAATCTGCCGCCTACGACCGATTACCAAGAGCGGGTCGAAGAACTGCCGGTCAATCCGGACCTAAAACCGGGCTTTTATGTGCTGTTAGCCAGCGATGATCCGAAGTTTCCGGTGCCTCCGGAGATTTTGGGAGTCGGCGTTGGGCAACCTAACCATGTGGTGCATGGCACAGACTTTTGGGTAAGCACCTTGGCTCTGGTGGTTCGGACCCGTTCGGGTGAGGATAAAATCGAAGGTTTTGTTCTGGATGCCCAGTCGGGCGAGCCGATCGAAGGCGCCGAGGTACAACTTTGGTTCCGGCCCGACTGGAATCAACCTTGGCAGCCGGGTCAGAGCGGCAAAACCGACGCCAACGGGCTTTTCAGCCTGCCAGCCGCCCATCAAAAGCAACACATCGTACTGGCCAAGTACAAAGACCAGATGTTGGCCTCGGCCAGTGACTACTGGGTCTATGTGGGTCGGGAGCGGCATGATCCCTATAAACGCACCGTCTTCTTTACGGATCGGTCCATCTATCGGCCAGGCCAGACCATCTACTACAAAGGCATTTGCCTGCGGGTGGATCAGAACCAGGATGATTACTCGGTGCTGCCCAATGAGACGCTTACGGTGGTCTTTGTGGATACCAACGGCAAAGAGATCGAGCGGCGTCAGCACAAGACCAACGAGTACGGTTCGTTTAATGGTGCGTTTACGGCGCCGCGAGATCGGCTGACCGGGCAGATGCATTTCCGTGTGGAGAACGGCCCACCCGGCGGTGCTAGTGTCCGGGTTGAAGAATACAAACGGCCGAAGTTCCAAGTTACCCTGGATGCTCCAAAAACAGCTCCGAAACTCAACGAAAAGGTGGTCATGGAAGGCAAAGCCATGGCTTATACCGGTGCACCGATCGATGGTGCCAAGGTACGCTGGCGGGTGGTTCGGCAGGTGCGGTTTCCGCCCTGGTGGTATTGGTGCTTCTGGTGGCGGCCGCCGATTGCTACCGGTAGTCAGGAAATTGCCCACGGCGTAACCACTACCAAGCAGGATGGCAGCTTTACCATCGAGTTTGTTGCCCGGCCGGACTTGTCGGTCTCCGAAAAGGATGAGCCGATCTTTGTCTTCTCTGTTTCGGCTGATGTAACCGATACGGCTGGCGAGACCCGTTCGGCCCAGCGATCCACCCAGGTTGGTTATACGGCTTTGGCGGCCTCGATGTCGGCGCCGGATTGGCTGGTTGCCCAAAAACCGGTGGAAATTACTATCACCACTACTACCCTGGACGGCGAAGGCCAAAAGGCCGATTGCAAACTGAAAATCCATGCTCTCAAAGAACCTGAAAAGGTACATCGGGCTAAGTTGGGCGGGGAGTTTGGCCCGTATTATCCGGTGCGCCGTGGCCGACCGGTTCAGCCGTCTGCGGCGCCCAAGGATAAAAAGCAGCCTCCGCCCGATCTTTCTAATCCCAATAGCTGGGAATTGGGCGATGTGGTCGCCGAAGAAGGCATTACTACCGACGCCAATGGCAAAGCAACCCGCACCTTCCAGCTCAAACCGGGCGCCTACCGGGCCTTGCTAGAGACCCAGGACCGGTTTGGTAAAAAGGTAACGGCCATGTTGCCCATCCAAGTCTTGGATCCGGAGGCCAAGAAGTTTCCGATCAAGATCCCCTCCTTTGTTGGAGCTCCAAAATGGACGTTGGAACCGGGCGAAGAGTTCATGGTCCTGTGGGGCACCGGCTACGAGAAAGGCCGGGCCTTCATCGAAATCGAACACCGCCGAAAGGTTCTGCAGGCCTTCTGGACCGAACTGGGGGCTACGCAGCAGGCTGTCAAACAAAAGGTTACCGAGGCCATGCGCGGCGGCTTTACCGTGCGGATTACCCATGTGCAAGAAAACAGGGCCTACCTGACCAGTCGCCAGGTGGATGTGCCCTGGACTAATAAGAAACTGACTGTTTCCTGGGAGCGGTTTGTCTCCAAGCTCCAGCCTGGGCAAAAGGAAACCTGGACCGCTGTCATTACCGGCCCGGATGCCAAACGGGCTGTGGCCGAGATGGTGGCCGCCTTGTATGACCAGTCGTTGGACGCCTTTGTGCCGCATGGCTGGATAGGCGGTTTTGGCGTGTTCCGCCGAGATTACTCCAACTTGTCCAGCCGATTTGAAAACATGTGGAAACACCTGAACCACTGGTACGGCGGCTGGCCAAGGGAGTACAAAGACGCCACCATGACCTATCGGGAGTTTGCCCCGGAGATTGTGGCCAATTTGTGGGGCTACATGTGGTTTGGGGGTAAAGGTAAAGTTGAAGGAATGGTACTCCGAGCGGGCGGCACGAGTGCTCCAGAAGCCCTAGCGGCGGCGCCGCCGGGCGCTCCGATGATGGACGGCGCACCGGCCAATCGGCGGATGGCCCAAAATGCCGTCGCCGAAGGGGAGATGGCTGATCGAGCTGTTGCCGGCGAAGACAAACAAGCTTTCCGTAAAGCCGCCGGCCAGGCCGAAGCCCAAGGGGCCGCTCCTGGGGCCGCCCCCAGTGCCGCTCCGGATCTGGCTCAGGTTACCGCTCGCAAAAACTTGAACGAAACTGCTTTCTTCTTCCCGCATCTGGTGTCCGACAAAGATGGCCAGGTCCGCATTGAGTTCACCATTCCCGAAGCGCTGACCCAGTGGAAGTTCTTGGGTTTTGCCCATGACCCGCAGCTTCGCTCTGGCCTCCTGCAAGACAGTGTGGTAACGGCAAAGGATCTGATGGTCCAGCCCAATCCGCCACGCTTCCTGCGCGAAGGCGACATCCTGGAGTTTACCGTCAAGGTAACCAACCAGTCGGCTACGGTACAAAAGGGAGTCGTCCGGCTCACCTTGGCCGACGCCCGGACCGAAAAGTCCGTGGATGCCCAGTTCGGCAACACCACGACTGATCAGGCGTTTGAAATCCCGGCCAAGGAATCCCGCAGTTTCTCCTGGCGCCTGACTGTACCGGACGGCCAAGGGCCGATCATCTACAAGGCTGTCGGCTCCACCGGCAGGCTATCCGATGGCGAAGAGGGCATGTTGCCGGTGCTCAGCCGTCGGGTCTTGGTTACCGAATCGTTACCGCTGCCGATTCGAGGGCCTCAGACCAAAAAGTTCCAGTTCAAGAAGCTCTTGGAGTCTGGCAAATCGGACACCCTGCGCAGCGAGACGCTCACCGTGCAGATGGTGTCCAACCCGGCGTGGTATGCGGTGATGGCCTTGCCGTACCTGATGGAGTTCCCCTACGAGTGCAGCGAACAGGTGTTCAACCGGCTGTATGCGAACGCCTTGGCCCGGCACATTGCCAATTCCGACCCGAAGATTCGGCGGGTGTTTGAGCAGTGGAAAGGGACGCCGGCCCTGGACAGCCCGCTGGAAAAGAACCAGGATCTGAAATCAGTGATCCTGGAAGAGACGCCGTGGCTGCGCCAGGCCCAGGCCGAAAGTCAAGCCCGCCGGAATGTCGGGATACTTTTCGACGACAATCGGCTGAACATGGAGATTGCCGTCGCACTTCGCAAACTGGCTGAGATGCAACATCCGGACGGCGCTT
This sequence comes from Thermoguttaceae bacterium, assembly GCA_025062105.1. GTDB lineage: Bacteria > Planctomycetota > Planctomycetia > Pirellulales > Thermoguttaceae > JANXAQ01. The sequence goes on along the minus strand of JANXAQ010000270.1, from coordinate 9,632 downwards.
GGCCGTGGTTCCCCGGTGGCCCACCGAATGATTACATTACCCTCTATATTACCACCGGTTTTGGCCGACTCCGCCATCTGGGCGTCAAGGACATCGACATCGGCCCGGCCATCAAGTCGCTGAATCGGTTGGACGCCTGGATCGACCGGATTTACCGCGACATCCTCCGGCTGCAGCCGAAGGACAAAGACAAGAACCATCTGTCGCCTACGATTGCTCTGTACCTCTATGGCCGGAGCTTCTTCCTGGAAGATCAAAAGATCAAGCCGGAGCACAAAGAAGCGGTAGATTACTTCCTGAATCAAGCCCGGAAATACTGGCTGGATTTGGCCAATCGGCAATCCCAGGCCCACCTGGCCATTGCCCTAAAACGGTTCGGCGATGTCGAAACGGCTCAGGGCATCATGCGCTCCATTAAAGAGCGGAGCGTCAGCGACGAAGAACTGGGCATGTTCTGGCGGGACCTGGAACTTTCCTGGTGGTGGTTCCGGGCCCCGATCGAAACCCAGGCCATGATGATCGAAGCCTTCGACGAAGTAATGAACGACCAAAAGGCCGTCGAAGACTGCAAGGTCTGGCTCTTGAAACAAAAGCAGACCCAGGATTGGAAGACCACCAAGGCTACGGCCGACGCTATCTACGCCCTACTGCTGCGGGGTGAAAACTTGCTGGCCTCGGACGCCTTGGTGGAGGTGAGTCTGGCCGGCCAGGTGATCCAGCCGGAAAAGGTCGAAGCAGGCACCGGCTTTTATGAAAAACGCTTCGTCCGGGCCGAGATCAAGCCGGAAATGGGCGAAGTGGTGGTCAAGAAGACCGATCCGGGCGTTGCCTGGGGCAGCCTGCACTGGCAATATCTAGAGGATATGTCCAAGGTAACGCCGCATACGGACACGCCGCTAAAGCTTGAAAAACGCCTCTACACCAAACAGCTTACTAAGAAGGGGCCGGTCCTAGAGCCGGTCCAAGGGCCAGTGCAGGTGGGCGATGAGCTGGTCTGCCGAATCGTCATCCGGGTGGATCGAGACATGGAGTACGTGCATCTAAAGGACTACCGAGGCAGCGGCACCGAACCGGTCAATGTGCTCTCTGGGTACCGATACCGGGACGGCTTAGCCTACTACGAATCCACTCGGGACACGGCCAGCCACTTCTTCATCGACTACCTGCCCAAGGGGACCTATGTATTTGAGTATTCGGTGCGTGTGCAGCATCGGGGCAAGTACCAGACAGGCTTTGCCTCGATCCAGTGCATGTACGCACCGGAGTTTAACAGCCACTCGGAAAGCTTCGTCTTGGAGGTGAAGTAAGAGGGGAGAATCCTGCCCAAATGGGGGGAAAGGATTCGTGGTCAGCCCCTTTTGGGTGGGTTTGGCCTCCGAAGCTGTGAGCATCTGAGAGTGGAGTAGGGAAGAAAAGGGAAGTTTTCTGGGCCGGTACTTTTGGAGTACCGGCTCTTTTTTTATTGGAGCAAGGATGAGAGTGGCAGGGAAGGAGCTTTTTGGGCTAATAAGAGGGAAAGAATTGGCATGGAATTGTAGGAGAGGGCAGAAAGTTTTACAATATAGGGCATGATGTTAAATGTAGAAGAATTATTGCGAATGCGCCGGCAGCCGGCACTAGACCGGGGAACGTTGCTTTTGGCCTTTAGTGGCTGGATGGACGGGGGCGACGTTTCGACCGGGACAGTGCTTCGGCTGGTCTATTTACTGGAAGCCGAACCGGTCGCTGAGATTGATCCGGAACCGTTCTATATTTTGAATTTCCCCGGCACAATGGAGATAGCGGCCCTGTTTCGGCCGCCGGTGGAGATCGAAAACGGATTAATCAAGCGGCTGGAGATGCCAGAAAATCTTTTCTATGCCTGTGAAGCCCATAATTTGGTGCTTTTTGTGGGCAAGGAGCCGAACCTATTCTGGCGCACCTTTGGGGATTGTATTTTTGAGTTCGGTCGGCGCTGTGGAGTTCAGCGAATTTTGTTTGTAGGTTCTTTTGGCGGGGCGGTACCTCACACCCGGCAACCTCGATTATATGTAACTTGCTCTGATACGGAAGTTCTAGCCGAAATGGAAAAACTCGGCCTCCGCCGAAGGAGCTCTTACGAAGGTCCTGCTTCTTTTACCAGTTATCTAATGACCCGAGCGTCCAAAGAAGGCTTCCAGATGGTTTCTCTGGTGGCAGAAATCCCCGGCTATTTGCAGGGCACCAATCCGATGAGTATCGAGGCGGTAACCCGGCGGTTGGCGGCTATGTTAAAACTGCCTGTAGAGTTGGATACTCTTCGGGCTGCTAGCACCCAATGGGAACTACAAGTCTCCAGTGCTGTGGAACAGAACAAGGAATTGGCCAAACAGGTCCGTCAGTTGGAAGAGGCTTACGATAACGAACTGCTGGAATCCGAAGAAGCCTAATTTTCTTTTCTTTGAAAGGCCAGACAGCAGAAAAAGACCCGAATGTTGGGAAAAGGGAGGCGGTTGCTTGGCCGGGATAAACAACGGGCAAGCTTACCAGAGAAAGAGCTTCTTTTCTTAGCTTAACTTTTGACTTTTTTCCTAACTTACTTTGCCGCCAGTAGTTACGACGAACGTTCTTTTTGTTCTTGCAATTTCCTGAGTCCAACAGTTCCAAGGACTGACAGATTCTACCTTTCTGGCAGGAGGCAAAAAGGGAAAATCGAGGTTCACTATCTGGTGGAGCAGATGGCGGAATAAACCCGCCGCTTTGAGGCAAAAATGCAAAAATCGAAGGCGTTTACCCCACAAAAGAGGCAGTTACACAACCACCTTCGGAACGAAGTAGCGGTTATTTTTGGGAGAACATGGCCTCTTCGCACACTTCGGCGGCGCTTTGGATATGATCGGCCATGGCCTGAGCCGCTTTGTCTGGATCGCCAGCAATCAGGGCGTCGATAATCCGGAGATGTTCTTCTAGGGCCTTTTGCTGAACGGCGGGCATAGGACCGATGATCTCTCGGATCGTCTGCACCAGGATCTCATAGCGGCGGATTTCTTTGGCCAGGCGCAGACTGCCGCAGCACTCAGCGATCAATTCGTGCAGTTGGCGATCGACGGCCATGCCCCGCTGAGCCCAATTGGCAGTCTTCCGATGCTCCAGAAGTTCCCTTATCTCTTTACCGAGGGCTTGTAATTTAGGGAGGGGGATGTGTCCACAGGCCGATCGAGCAGCCTCCGCTTCTAACACCCGCCGAATTTGATAGATTTCGCGAAGTTCCTTCGGCCCAAACGGTGCCACCACAGCTCCTCGATTATGGATAAAATCCACCACGCCGATCCCAGCCAGCTCAACCAAGGCTTCCCGAACCGGGGTTGAACTGGTACCGAATCGGCTGGCCAGTTTTAGCACCGTCAACCGAGTACCGGAGGGCAGATGCCGTTGGAAAATCGCTCGCAGAAGCCGCTCCATGATCAGATGCCGAAGAGCCCCTTGGGGTGGAATGGAAAAGCCCTCTAACGAGTCAATTGGATCTCTACTACGGCTGAGGGATAAACTACTAGAAACTGATGCCTTGGCCACAGGATTACCTCCCAGCATCGTACCATTTCTGGTTGAAAAATATCCTACTTCCTTTCCGGGTTCAAGAGGAGACCTAGCCTCCCTTTTTGCCTTTTTCCTTAATTGGTTATATTTCCAACAGTTACGACCAAACCACTTTTTGCTCACACAATTAGAACTTTCCTCTTTCAGCTCGCCTTTTGCCATTTTCCCTAACGTATTTTGTCCCTAGAAGTTCGACGAACCATCCTTTTGTTCACATAACTTCCTAACAGGCTGTCTGAAAAAGAGGTAACCACACTTCCTTTTCCCAACGGCCTTTTCCAACGGCCGGTGAAGGCTTTGGGTAGCCAAGGTGCCCGAATCCGGGGATGTACCTCCTCCTACTGGTGGAAACAACGTAGCGGCCGACTGAGCCAAACTCGCTTTTCAGACAGCTTCAAAGAGGCTGTCCTGAAATGAGGATTTGGCTGGTTTCCAATGGGTTTTGGGCGATCGGCCCCTATCCTTTCAGACTTCTTAAAAACAGGGATTGGGGATTCTGGGGAATAAAGAAACCGCCTTTCATCATAGAAAATACTTTTTCGTACAGCCTCTAACTCCAATAGTTCCCAGGAGTTAGGGCTTTACCATTTCGGCAAAGAACCAAAATTGGCAAAAGTCGAGTTCAGAGCGAGTCCATCTCTGTTGAAAGATTGTCCGCACTCTTGGGAGATTTTGCCCCATCCTGGTCGGTTTTGCTTCAGTCTTGGTGGGTTTAGGCCTCCGACCGGAAAGGTTTCAACAGAGCCAGCGAGTTCCAAAATGGTAAATGTCGAGCATCGGAAGTCCATTCAGGCCCCTCCCTTTATACTTTGTATTATATACATTACGCATTTAATTGGGGAAGAACTTCTCGTTTTGTAACACTTCGGCCAGCGAGGAGAGAGTATATTTTGGGGTAAGGAGTATATTTTGGGTAACACGTCAGCCCAGGGGAGTTGGCTTCATTTTTTCTCACCTTTCTCACCTGGGTGCAAAAGGGTAGGGGCAGGAAGAAGGAGAGGGTTCGCTGGCCTTTTTGCCACCGCAGCCGGCTTAGCTTTCGTCTCAGTCGGCCTCCGGTTCAGAGGGTAGCCGGAGGTTTCTTCACTGAGCTGCAATGTTACGTATCTTAACGTTTTCCGACACATTTTCAGTGGACTAGGGGTTCCGGCAAAATTCAGTAAAATGCGGCTTTGGGGATGTTGACGTCTCCGGCCAGAGCTCGCTGTTATACACAATTTGGAGTTGAAGTGTTCGACCATCACTTTAGGCAAATCCCAAAAGCTCGTTGAACAACGCAGAATGAATAAAATAGGCAATCTAGCTAAGACAGCCTTTGAAACCAAGCACTTTTTGCTCTTGGAAGTGATCTTTCCAAAATGCTGCAATTTCTCCAAAGGAACAAGTAGCTTCTTTTGAAAGGTTCGTTATTCTCCTGTTTGTGGTAATAATTTACTGCCGTTCGAATGAGAAATACCTTCCAAAAATCAAAAATATGTATAACAGCGAGCCGGGCAGACCTAGGCATACAAGGTGATTAAAAAATTGCTTTTCGGACGTCTCTCAGTTGGAGTTTTCCCATTTTTTCTAACTTGGTATGCCTCCAGCAGTTAGAACCGTCGCTCCCTTTGTTCACGCAATTTCCTAAGCCCAAGAATGCCAAGGGGGTAGTGCTTTTGCTTTTCGTCAGGAAGCGAAAATAGTAAAACTGGAGCTCAGGCCCACTTTTGCCAATTTTTGTAACTTTATGGCAAGGAGTGAGGCTTTGAGGATTTTCTCCTCGGCAAAATTCAGGAACCTCTGCAAAATCCTGAACATATAGTGAACTTTTGGGTGCTAGCAATGCTAGAAGTCCTATATGGTGTATGTTGTGTTAGAGAGAAGAGCAGACAAAATCGTATAAAAATATCCCTTTCGAATTATGCAGAGGTTCCTATTCAATATTTTCAAAGGGTTAGAACATCCGAAGGGCCGGCCCCTGGAAATGGTAAAAGTCGAGCTCAGCTCCGCTTTTGCCGTTTTCCCTAACTGCTTTTGCTTCCCGCTGTTAGAACCACATCTTCTTTTGCCGAGATAATTTTATAACTCCAATCGTTACAAGCACTTAGAACAGCACTCTTCCAGACGGAAGTCAAAAGGGCAAAAGTCGAGATCAGCATTCAGACTAGAAGGCTGGAGGGGCAGGCTGCTCGAAACCGGGCAGGCTCAGTTGCATAGGCGGGTGGTGGCGATCTTGATACCGGCGTCGGTATCCCTCCGCCACATAAAGAAGAATTTCCAAGACTAGCAAATCGGCTCGGGTCATCACATGCCGGGTACTCCGGCTACCCAGGCCTCGGATCATCTCTTCGAGTACTTCGGTATGCAGTTGCAGAAGCTCACGGCCGGTAATGCCTGCGATGATTAGCAGTTCGGCCAATCGAGAGAGCTCTTTGGCTAGATTGCCGCAGCCCATAATCACATACGTGCGCAAAAGATCCCGATAATGTTGGACCAGTTCGGTGGGCAAATCCAAGGGAGGTAAAGAGGCGGGGTTTGCACAAGAAGGCTCGGCCTGCGCAGAGGAGAAGCGGCCACAAGGAGAGTGAAGTTGATAGAGGTCGGATAGGATTTTCCGTTGGTGAGCTAGCAGGAGTTCTGCTTCTTCTTGTTCTTGTTGGAGACGGCGGCGTTCGGCTTGGCAGAGCCGACGATTTTCGCGGAAAAGTTGGTGCCTCTGGACAGCTCGGGCTACAATCCAGATTAGCGTGCGTACGGTGGTGGTATTAACACACACATAGCCGTCGGCCCCGGCTTCGTAGCAGAGGGCGGCCATTTCTTGCTCACTTTGCACGCCAAGCACTACAATCGGTTCTTCTGCACCACCGGCCCGGTAGCCTTCGATCAGATCCAGGGCATCCAATTCTCCTGGAACATGGCTAATCAGGATGGCATCAAAAGCTTCGTCTCGAAGCCGGGCTAGGCCGGCCACACTCCCTTTGGCTTCTTCCAACACCACTTGGCTGCCGCTATCGGAGGCAAAGGCCTCGGCTAACCAAGCTCCAGGCCGTTTGGCCGTGGTGATATATAACACCCGCAGTCGCTCTGGCAGTCCATGAAAGCCAACCCGTTCAGGCTTTGTTTTTGCAGGGTCGAGCAGTTTGGGCATGGTATGGGGAGAGGGTGCAATACCGGAAAAGAACTTACCTAGGCCCGAACAGGAACTATATATTGATTCGTTGAAGAGAGGTCAACGCCAAAAAAGATTATCTATTTTATGTATGTTATGTATATTTCCATAATGATCCCTCTAAACGGCGTTTTCTTCTGTTCCCAAAGCCACTTCCGCCAAACACGTCGAAAAGGCCGTAGGTCCAGTCCTCTGCCATCCTTTTTGGGTAGGTGTACCTAGGTTGTTGAAGGAGGACCTCGGTTTATACTCGTTTTTATAAGAGAAAGCTCTCGACTACCTCCGGCGGGGCAGGCCCATAAGCACAGGGTTCCAAAGAGCAGGAGGCTCGGCCCTGACTCAGCCCTCGCATCGCATTGGAATACCCAAACAGATTGGCTAACGGGGCCCGTGCCTCGATAACTGTCATATTCCGGCCTCGGGGATGGGTTCGCGTAATGACAGCTCGCCGTTGCTGCAGATCGCTAACAATATCGCCCACATATTCGTCCGGCACAGCCACCTCCACTCTCATGATCGGTTCCAGCAACACCACCCCAGCCTGGCGAAGAGCTTTGTGGAAGGCGTCGTTGGCTGCCATTCGAAAAGCCGTTACATTGGAATCCGTCGGATGTACTTGCCCACCTAAGACTGTAATCCGCACATGCAACAAAGGAAAACCCAGACTCCCGCCTCCTAGGGCCTGCTGTTGGAGTTCTTCCAAGACTGCTGCCAGAAACTCTGGGGGCAATACCTCCGGTGAGTCGGCCAGCACTTCCACTCGGCCAGAACCTTCACCAATCGGCGTAGGTTCCATCCGAATCTGCACTTCGGCAAAAAGGTTCTGCCCAGCCCACTGGCGATGACAGATCCCGGTAACTTCCACCGCCTTTTGGATGGTTTCCCGGTAGCTGACTTTGGGTTTGTGGACCCGAACATTAAGTTTGAAATCTCGGATGAGCCGATGCTTGATAATCTCCAGATGCAATTCGCCCATACCGCTGATAAGGGTTTGGCCGGTTTCTTCGTTCTCTTGGGCCCGGAAGGTGGGATCTTGCCGTTTGAGCATCTCTAGGACCTGGGCTAACTTTTTGCGTTCGATGGCGTTTTCCGGTTCCACAGCCATGGAGATAACCGTTTCGGGAAACCGGATGGATTCCAATAGGATCGGATGTCTGGGATCGCAGAGGGTATCGCCGGTAGTAGAATGATGCAGCCCGATCAGCCCCACAATATCGCCCGCTTCCACCATATCGATTTGTTCCCGATCGTCGGCCTGAATCCGCCAAAGCTGCGGAACATTCTCCCGCTTGTTTTTACCGGGATTCAGCACTCGGCTATTGGCCTTCAATTGGCCAGAATACACCCGCACCCAAAACATATCGCCATGCCGATCGGCCACTACCTTAAAGACTAAGCCACAAAACGGTTCTTTAGGATCGGGTTTACGCAGAAGTTTCCGGTCCTTTTTTTCCGGATCCACCCCTTCGACCGGTGGTAAATCAGCTGGGCTAGGCAGGTAATCCACTACCGCATCCATGACCGGTTGGACCCCAATACCGTCTAAGGCCGATCCGCACAAAACCGGCACGATCCGATGACGAATTGTCGCCTGGCGAAGCACCCGGCGAATTAAATCGGCTGGTACCGGTTGATCAGCCAAAAGCAATTCGATCATCTCGTCGCTAAAGTTAGAAAGTCGATCCAATAGATGCGCCCGCCAAAATTGGGCCTCTTCCTGCAACGTAGAAGGAATCTCTTCTTGCACAACTTCCCGGCCATCAGTTTCTGGCAAAAAACGAAGGGCTTTCATCTCCACCAGATCGATCACACCCCGGAACGGATCCGACAGATGGGGTGGGCCGCAACCGATAGGCAAGGTAATCGGCAGCGGCTGGGCCTCCAACCGTTCCTCAATCTCCTTGACCGTTCCGAAAAAGTCCGCCCCCTCCCGATCCATCTTATTGATAAATGCAATGCGCGGCACATGGTATTTGTCGGCCTGATGCCAGACGGTCTCGCTTTGGGCTTCTACCCCCTCGCGGGCACTAAAGACCACTACGCCGCCGTCCAGTACCCGCAAACTCCTTTCTACCTCCGCAGTAAAATCTACATGTCCCGGCGTATCAATCAGGTTGATCTGCATCCCCCTCCAATAAAAGGTTACACAGGCTGAGTAAATGGTAATTCCCCGTTCCCGCTCTTCAATGTCGAAATCCGTTTCGGTGGTTCCTTCATCCACTGAGCCAACCCGATGAAGCCGACCGCTATAAAAAAGCATCCGTTCTGTTAACGTCGTTTTACCAGCATCAATATGGGCAATGATCCCGATGTTGCGAAGGCTACAAATGTCTCGAGCCATAGAGTGCATCCTTATTTCGCTCAAAGACCATTCAAATCCTACTGAAAGCCTCTACCAAAATAAGCTATCCTGCTACTCCTCAAAAAGGCAGGCAACACATTAGAACCATTTGAGAACCATTTGTTGTTGAGGGTTCGTAGCTCGACTTTTGCCATTTTTTCCTAACTTCGTTTGCCCCAAGAGGTAGGACGAAACCTCTGTTTGTTCACACATTTTCCCAAGACCAATAATTTCAGGGAGTTAGAACTTTCCCCCGTAGGCAAGAGCCTGAAAATGGCAAACGTCGAGCTTCGAGGCTATTCCTGAAAGGGGATTTGGCTGATTTTCAAGGGGTTTTGGCCGACCGACTCCTAGCCTTCAGACTCCTTAAAACCAGGGATTTTAGGAATTCTGGGGAATTGAGGAAAGAAACTTCCTTTCATCATAGAACATGCTTTTTCCGATAGCCGTTTAGCTCGACTTTTGCCATTTTTGGCCCCTGTTAAAAAAGCAAATTTGTAAGTCCCCAGGAATTATTGGAGTTAGGAAATCTGGTGAACAAAAGGAGTATTCGCCGTAACTTTTGGCGACAAAACGAGTTAGGAAAAA
>JANXAQ010000263.1 GCA_025062105.1 Thermoguttaceae bacterium | reverse complement strand
CTCTTTTTGTCATTCTCGCGCAAGCGGGAATCCAGAAAAACCCTCTCCCCCCTGCGGGAGAGGGTGGCCGGGCGTCAGCCCGGCCGGGTGAGGGGGACCGCTCCGAAAGCCGAAAGCAGAGGGCCGAAGGCAGAGGGCAGTTGGAGGTGGGAAGTAAGAACGTTTTGACAGATGGAAGCCAAAACACAGAGCCACGTCGGCAAACAAGTGATTTTGATTCCCCCTCACCCGGCTAGCCTTCCAGGCTAGCCGGCCTCTCCCACAGAGGGGAGAGGCGTGCTCTTTTTTCCTCTGCCCTCTGCCTTCCCCCCTCCCCCCGTCCGCCCTTTAACCCCTCTTCCCTCCGCCTTCCGCCCTCGAACCCCTCGCCCCTCCGCTCTTTTTGTCATTCCCGCGAAAGCGGGAATCCAGGCTGCTTTGTGCATGCTCCTTTGTCCATACCCTCTCCCCAGGGGCGGGAGAGGGTGGCTTGGCCTTTAGGCCAAGCCGGGTGAGGGGGCCTCCCCCCTGCCCGCCAAAATACCCTCCGCCGGAAAGCGGAATTCCTTTGCCCAATGGCCGCCCCAGGCAAGCCAGCGCTGCTGTTTTCGGAGCAATATGCCACCCAAGGCCAAGTCGGCTTACAGGATCTCCTGTTTCCCGCCACTGGACAAGAGTTCGACCCACCCCGGCTGATCATGCCCCAGCTAGCCTCGATAGCCTGGATCCCTGCTTGCGCAGGGATGACAAGAGGAAGGCCCCCTCACCCGGCTTGGCCTAAAGGCCAAGCCACCCTCTTGGCGCGGTGGGGAGAGGGTATGGACAAAGGAGCAGGCACAAAGCAGCCTGGATTCCCGCTTTCGCGGGAATGACAAAGGAGCGCCGGTCAGAGGGGTTCGAGGGCGGAGGGCGGAGGGCTGAGGGGAGAAGGCAGAGGGGAGAGGGCAGAAGGGAGAACAAACCAGCGGCACAAGGGAGTCTGGGGTCCTGCTTGCGCAGGGATGATAAAAGGCGGGGGCAATGACAAACGGAAGGTTCGATTATGGGAACAAACCACGGGCAGATGCAATCCGATCTAAGCCGCCAGGCGCCTACCTGGGTAATGAAGCCGGTCCGCCTCGGTGCTGGGTTAGTGATTGGGGCATTGACGCTGGCGACGTTGGCTGTGGCGCTATGGGTGGCTTGGCAGGAGCGGCAAAAGACCAACATTCCTAAGCCGCCAGCAGACCAGCATCAACCGATTAACCCTCCAGGCCAAGCAGCAAAGAACATAGCCATTATCGATGCCAAACAGAAGGAACAACTATTACCCCGGAAGGACGCCCCAGGTCAAGCAGCACAGAACATAGGCATTATCGACGCGGACGGATATGCCCGGTATGGGTTTCGGATAGCTGAGGGCCGAGGTTTGGTGGATGATCAAGGTCGGCCGACCGCCTTCCGAGGGCCGACCTATCCGCTGGTGTGTGCGGGATTGGCGCTAGTGTTTGGGCCTCGGCTGGAAGTGGTGCAGACGGCCCAGTGCGTGTTTTACGCCTTGGCCAATGGGCTGATTGGGCTTTTGGCCTATCGGTACGGGGCGGGGCTTCGGGTGGTGGTGTTGACCATGCTGGGGGTGATGTTCTTTTGGCCAGCATGGCCTTGGTTTTGCCATATCTTCACCGAACCGCTCTTCACGCTGCTACTAGCCCTGATTTTGTGGTCCTGGCTGGAGATGGTGCGGCAGCCAAGGTGGTGGAAACATCTGCTTACCGGGCTATGGCTGGCAGTGGGCGCACTTTGCCGACCGGAAGTCTATGTGCTTGTGCCGATTCCGTTGCTGGATACGCTCCGTCAGCACGGCTGGAAAATCTGGCGGGCCTGGGGCGGGGTGGCCTGGCTTCTGGTGGGTTTTGCGCTTTTGGAAGTGCCTTGGGTGGTGCGGAATTGGCTCTCGGTAGGCCGAGCGATTCTGACGGCCGATGCGGGCATGGAAAACTTCTTCCTAGCCACCTGGTATCAGGAGGCCAATTGGCAGGGCAATCCATTGCACGATCCGAAGCGGTTTCCGCCTGCCGGCCAAGGGTTCTGGCAATTGCCCCTAGAAGAGCGGAACCGGATTTTCCGAGAATTGGCCTGGCAGAATATCCGTGAAGCGCCTGGGCAGGTGCTTTTATGTATGCCGAAACGGTTGTTGATGTTTTTCTTTCAGTATCCGCCCCGCGGCTGGCTGCCGACGTGGAAGTCCTTGCTGCTGGGAGTGCCGCTGTATGGATTGGCGGTGGTAGGGTATCTTGTGGCGCCGGAGACGCTAAAGATTCTGCTTCGGCGGGCCTTGGCGATATTGGCCGTCTTGGCGCTGGTGCACACGCTGCTTGTGTCGGAGTTTCGGTATTCTGCGCCGGTGCAGCCGTATGTGCTGTTGATGGCTTCGACGGCCTTTTGGCGATTGGTGAACCTGGCGTTAGGTAGGCAGTGGGCAGGCGATGGTATTGCTGGTGGAACAAGATGAACGTCGCTTCTTTACAGGCCCGGGTCGGTAGGTTCCGTAAAAAGGAGAGACGATATTTCTGGAGTTCCGCTTGCGCGGGAATGACAACGCAGGACCTCTCAGGCTGCTTGGCTAGTGGTTTTTGGCGGCCGAACAACCAACGTTAGTAGTACGGCCAGTAGGAGCAGTCCGGCGGCCACGTAGCAGGAATAGGTGTAGGTTTTAAACAGGTCGTAGAGCCACCCGGCCAGAAGCGACAGTCCGAAGCCGCCCACGCCGTAGGCGGTAAACATCATCCCGTAATTGGCGCCGAAATGCTTCAGACCATAATAATCTTTTGTTACCGCTGGGAAAAGGGCTAGATTCGCTCCGAAATTGGCGCCCACTAGGGCCGAAGCGGCGGCCATGATCAGGCCGTCACTGAGGAAACCCCCCGGCGAGGCCTGGGCCAATAGAAGCATTAAGCACATCTGCAAGACAAAACACAATAACAGCGTTGCTCGCCGACCAATCAAGTCAGAGAGGCTCCCGGTAATAATTCGGCCGATCCCATTGCCTAAAGCCAAGGCGGCCACCAACACATGGCCTAGTTCTAGCTGAAGCTCTTTTTTGGCGAAGTCGGCCAAATTGGAGATGACCATCAGCCCGGCACCAGCACCGACAGCATACATCAACCAGAGAAGATAAAACTGCCAAGTTTTCAGAATTTCCGAAGGGGAGTAATCCCGTTGGGCAGGCCCAGAGGCGGTGGCCGGGGAGATGGATTTGCCGGCGCTAGTCATGGAACGTCCCGGTGCATAACCTGGCGGCGGCGTCTGGAGCAACTGCGCTAAAAACACCACCACCAACGAAAAAGCAATCCCTAAGATCAATAGCGTCTGTTGCACACCCGCCTGCCCGATCAACCATCGGATTAATGGGGCCGAATAGACGGCGGCCAAACCAAAGCCGGAAACCACAATACCGGCAATCATACCGGTTTTGGCCGCGGGAAACCATTTGACTGCGGCCGGGGTACAACAGGCATAAGCAAATCCAATGCCGCTGCCGCCCAACAGACCAAAACCCACCACATAAGCCCACGACTGGGTAGAAAGACTACACAGAACCAGCCCTAATCCCAGCAACAGTCCCCCAAAAGTGGCTACCCATCGGGGACCAATCCGATCCTGCAACCGCCCAGCCGGCACCATCATAAAAGAAAAAAGCAACAACGCCACCGAATAGGGCAACGCTTTCTCCTTGTCGCTCCATGCCCAATCATCAGGAATGGCTTTTCGGATAACACTCCAGGAATAGATAGAACCTAAGGCCAGATTGATCCCCAGGCCGGCCAAAGTAACGATCCAACCCCGATTCAAACCTACAGAAGGACCTTGCAGGCTGTCAGTGCTATTCATCTTCAAACTCCTGGAAAACGCCTCAATGGACCTGGAACGAAAGAAATAACTGTAAACTACGCAATTTCCCCCGTCAAGGGAAATCTCAACCCGGCCAGCAGATTTCCGCCGGCTGATGCCAAAAGAAGTAGCTTCGGAGGATTCCTAAGGCAGCCGGGAGATAGTGGGCGCCCAATAAAATCCTGCGGACCTCCATACTACGGCATTGGCAAGCGGTAGACGCCTGCTACGCAGTTGCGGATCGGGGGATTTCTCTGCTGACCGCCACCTGCTGACGCTGAGGGGTAATGGTCCTCGTAGCCGAACTGCTGCATAGGACAGCGTTTCGGAATGGCGGAGAATGGAAATATTTGTTCCCTATTAGCTGCTCGCCCAATCGCTAAGCTGGCCTCTCCTGCAGAGGACAGAGAGGTTGATAGAGGAGAGTGTTGCTTGGGCCGGATGGTCCGCCTAGAGAGTGCCTACATCCTACCGTGGGCTTCCGCAGAGGGGGAATAGCCTCCTTAGCCGCTCTGCTTAGCAGAGGCTTCTGTGGGAGCAGTGTGGGGAGAGAGATTTTTTGGAGCCTCTCTCGCGGAGGGAAGATGGGTTTGGGCAGAGGGGAGAGGAGCAAAAGGCGGAGGCTGCCCACCGCCATAACCGAAAAAAGTTTTCGGATAAGTATGAGAAGAAGGAGTACATAAAAGGATACTCTGCAGAGAACGTAACGGGGGCAGAGAATGAGAAAAGCCGGGAACAGTTTGCCGACCGCGTGGCTTCGAAAAGGTTTCAGGTTGCTGAACCTTAGACTGAGATGGCTCCCCGAGACGGTCGGATTGACAGGAGATGATTGGCAGGTGAGCGAGATTGCGGCCACTAGATGGCAAAGAACCCGAAGAATCCAGACCCTGTTGTTGAAGGAATTGTTCGCGAAGCTGACCGATCCACTGGTCCAACTGAACGAAAAGCTCCTGCACATGACAGCGGGCATAAAAATGTCCGAACGAGCGAACCAGGGCGTTCAAATAATCGAGACGATACTGGAGACTGGGAGCCTGGCGGTTGGGATCCAGACAGGTGCGAACAGCATCGCGAAAACGGTCGATGTTTTCCTGAGTGGGTAAAATGGCATTGGGAAGAATGCGAAACCCGAGAAAAGCAAACTCCTGACGACGGGAATCAAGAATACGAGTTTTCTTTGGATGAGGACGAAGGCGAAGGCGAGCTAATTCGGCATAAAGATCATCCAAGGCTTGCTCAGCCTGGGTATGCGATGTACAACAGATTACCAGATCATCCGCATAACGGATCAGATGATATCCGAGGCGGAGCATAGCTTGATCAAAAGGCGTCAAATAATAATTGGCCAACAGAGGTGAAAGAGGACTGCCCTGAGGTAACCCTCGACGAGTAGGGAAGAGTCTGGAGCCGAGTTGAGCACCACAGGTCAAGGAGCGACGGACAAGCCGCAATAGACGGGGATCAATGGCCTCCTGCTGAAGCCGCCGAAATAGCAGCCGATGCGCGACGGAATCGAAAAATTGATAGATGTCGGCCTCAAGCACCCAGGGGCAATCGCCACGGATCAATTCCAAGAGGTGGTCGATGGCCTGATGAACGCCTAAGGAGGGTCGATAGGCGAAACTTGCAGGGGTAAAAGCTTTAGCAAGATGCGGCTCTAGGAGAAGACGAAGAGCTTGAGCGACGAGACGATCGCGGACAGCAGGAATAGCCAGCCGACGCGTGCCGCCGGTCCACTTGGCAATAAAGGCGCGGCGGAAAGGGAGAAATTGGAATTGGCCGGTCTGAAGCTGCTGAAGGATTTCGTCCAGATGGTGGTCAAAAGAGACGGCAAACTGAGCTAAAGAGGCTTGATCAACCCCTGGAGTGGGTCTGCCGCGGCGAACCCGGCGCCAGGCCTCCAGAAGGAGCTCGCGGCGGCAGAGTTGATCATAATTAGGGTTCCTGGCTGGGAATCCCCAATGTGGAAAGGTTTAGTGCTTGCTCGGTCCACAGGCCAACCTGGCACTTGCAGCCAAGCCTTGGGAATCAGCCGGGAAATGCCGAAAGCCTGGCTGGTTGGACTCCATCGGCCGAAGTGGCTGGAACCAAACGGCAGGGCAGGATTGGCCCCGGCTGGTCCGGCAGTGGTTGGACCCCATCGGCCAAAATGGCCGACACCGAACCTCCACATGGCTCCGGTGGCGTCAAAGACGTTTGACCATCCGAGGCCATCGGCTCGGGAAATAAACGAGCCAACCAAGGAACCAACAAGATCCAAAGCCACATCAAAATGGGCATCGAAAATACCAAAAACACTAGCAGGGTCCAAGGATCAGACAAAGGACGAGCAACCAAGGACGCCGGACGAGTAGAAAAATCCTGGGCAGAAGTATTGATTGGCTGGGAAATGGTTTTAGTAGCCAAGGAGTTCTCTAACCGATGCCGTTGGGCAAAGGGAAGTTGTTTTTCCAGAAGATCGGCTTGGCGCATGATCTAGGCCTCTCCACACTTTGGCCCTAGCAGAAAGGAAATAAGGAAAACAGCCCCTATCAGCAGGAACTTAAGCAGAACTCCCCTACGCACCATGACAGGCCATATCCCCTGCCAGTCGGTGAGTTATCCAGAAAACAAATCCCCTAATAGCGATGCTACCTCCGAGATCAGAAAGGCGGTCTAGTAGCTCCACTCCGAATTACACCCCCCCAAACAGGCGAACAATAATAGAATCAGAATCAATAAACAGCCACAACCAGCCTCCTCATCAACATCCTCTAATAATAAGTACAATAAGTACAAATAGAAGGGCAGAAGCAAGAAGGAGGCGATCAGTTTGGCGTAGCATAATACGGCGTACCATAATACCCATAAAACAAGCAGTAGGAGTAAGCATTCCATTGAAGGGTCCTTTTTGGCTAGAGACGGCATTCGGAATTGGTTATCCTCGGCAGAGGGCCCAGGGGAGGGTTGCCACCGAGCGGCTAAACCCAAAAGACCTCCCCCGGGCACCTCGGCCGACAAAGGAGAACTTGGGAAAACTGAGCAGACTTTTCCGGTCTGTTTATGTCTGGCTAGGCATAACCTGCCCTGGTATTGGAATGGCTCTGTAGTTTCTCTGGAGGTCCCTTCCTACCAGGGGCCACCCAGTCGGCCACTGCTCCTTGACCGGCTCTGTATGGTTTTACGATCCAAGAGGGAAAAGAGTAACAATACCTAACGCCTTTGCAGGAGAGAGGATACGATTTTCATGGAGGGTACTTGACAAGCCAAGGGGGAACGATATTTTAATCAGTACAATCTGTTCAGGCTTTAAGAGGCAGGTCCCCATACTGGTGTTCCGCAAGGAAAACCATCTCTTCCGACGAAAGGGGCACGATGCGGAAGATCCTGTGCACGACAGGGATTTCCATTGCAGAGAAGGCCAAACAGGCAGCTGGAGAGCAGAAGCCTCTGGAACAAGCTCGCGCGGCTATTCAAAAATCAATCGAAATTTGCCGACAGAGCACCGCCACAACCGAAGAGTTTCTCACCCGCTTAAGCGCCGAAACGCATAGCCTACTAAAACTGCGGTTGTCGAAAAACGAGGAGGTGGTGCTGTTGCATACAGAGACCGAGGAGGGTAGGCTTTGTGCCGAAGCGGTCCAGCAGGTGCTTGAGGAAGAACTGGGCGTTTGTTGCCGACTGGTGCAGATCGAAGGCTTGCAGGTACACGATGCGGAACGATTCCGGCGGGTGGGGATACAAAAATTGTTCGAGACACTTTGCAAAGAAACCGAACGGGCACCAGAAAATCCAGACCAGAAAGTGATTTTGAATGCCACTGGTGGATTTAAATCTGTAGTGCCGTATCTAACGCTTTTCGGACTGCTGCATCGGCTGGAGGTGGTGTATATTTTTGAGCGTAGCCCCGTGTTGCTGCGCTTGCCGCCGGTGCCGATCAACTTTGACTATGAACGGCTCTCACAAGCCGAAAAGGCCCTTGCTGTCCTCCAACAGGAGGGGGTCATGTCGAAGGAGCGGTTTTTTGGGCTGATCCCAGGCCTGCGGTACGAAGATCGGAGCTGGTATGAAGCTCTTTTGGAAGAGGATGAGCGGGGATACGTAACTTTATCCGCTTTTGGGAACCTCCTGGCCAGTAGTCTAGAACGGGAACAAAGCCAAGTGTTTCTATCGCCAGAAGCCCGGCGAACGTACGAGGGAGGCAGTCGGCCGGAACAAGAAGTCTGGAATTTGCTTCTGAGTAAAGTGGCAGATCCGCTATGGCGACGAGCCCATCGCCACTCCTTCCACCAGACGGATTTAGAAGTGTATAAACCGGATAGGACGCCTCATCGCCTGGCCGGTTTTCTCCAAGGAAACCGAATATATGTGTGTCTGCTATATGCCAAGCATCACGAGTACGAACGCGATTTACCGAAGCGTCGGAAGGCGGAATGGACAGATCGATTGCCTGAGTTTAGACCTTGGTATCCCCCTGTGGAAGAAAAGTCGCCTGGTAGAGAAGAGGAACTTTTTGATCGGTACCAAGAGGCTCTGAAGAAAGCTGAACAAGAGAGTAATGAAACAGCAAAACTTTGGCAGGAAGCAGAACAAGAAAAAACCCGTTTGACCGAGGAAAACCGCCAACTCAAAAACCAACTCCAACAGCTCCAAACCCAATGGGAACAAGAAAGGTGTCTGTGGGAGGAGGAAAAGAAGACTTGGGAAGCACAGAAACGCGATTTGGAAACTCAACTTGAACATTTACACCGACAACTTGCTCAAGCCTAATAGGCACTCGCTTGGGCTAAACAGCCCTGGTAGCGAAAAATTCTAGGCCTTTCTCCTGTTACCTAACTGCCGCCATCCTCGTAAAAAAATAAAATCACCCCTCAGGCGGACGGAAAACCGACCTGATCAGCCCTGGGCAACCAAGGCTTCAGGTTAGCAAACACTGAAGATTGCTATTTCCGTCTGGTGGCGGAGCAAGGCATCCGGAGAAAATAGGAGGCAATGCTTTTTCTGGTGAGATTTCCCCTGCGGGGACACAAAATTGTCCTGCCGCAGGAGCGACCTGATACTGTGAGACACCTTTTAGACCAAAAATGCCCCCTAGAGGGCTGAGGTGCTACGGATAAAAAAGGGTTTTGGTCTACCTGTTTGTATTCAACTGAGCTCCTCCAGTCAGCGGAAATGTTATCGAAAGAAAGAGACCTTGCTATTTTGTTACCAAAGAAAAAGTGCCCCCGTATAAGAATCTATAAAAAGCCATACCTCTAGGATCTAAGGTGAATCCCAATGCCCGGGCTGGTGGTGTTAAACTTTGGGCATCCGTTGACCGAAGCCCAACGAGGGGCCATTCAGGCTCTGACTGGCCAGCAGATCGAAACACTGCTAGAACTGAAATGTCAATTTGACCACCAGCGTAGCTTTGCCGAGCAGG
>JANXAQ010000133.1 GCA_025062105.1 Thermoguttaceae bacterium | reverse complement strand
GCCGGCCAAGGAAATCCGTTGGACCAACCCCGACGGCGACGGGGAGTTTCGCATTACGGTGTCCAATCCGACCAAGGAGCCGGTAACGGTGCCGGCCCTGTTGGCCGCTGGAGATCGAATCCTTTGGGGCAACAGCCTGTTGGTGATCCACTATGGGCCCTCGTATGTAGATAAGCCAACCGTTTACACCTGTGCGGAATACGAACCGAATCCCGGACCGGTAAAGCCGGTAACCTTGCAGCCGGGCGAAAAGGTCTCTGGAGTTATCAATGTGTTGAAGCTGCCTTTGCCAGACGCGCTGGGCGGCGGTGTGGCGCTGGAGTTTATGTTTTGCCTAGGAGAACGAGGCGTCCGGAAAAGTTTCTATTATAGTTTCCACTACCACGATCCGATCCGCCAGCGCCTCCGCTCGAAGGACTGAGTTGGATGTACCAGTTCCTGCAAATGGCCTACTCTGTGATTCCTGCACAAGCAGGAATCTGGGTGGTTGTTGGTTTATCTGTTTTGGATTCCCCCGCGCAGGCGGGAATAACACCTAAACCGGTGTAGGGAGAAAAGTCTTTCTTCACTTGGCCGAGATGTGAGCAAGTGGCGTTGTTTTCTACCTTTTTGTGGAAAGGGTAAACTGATGAGAAAGGGTAAACTGATCAGAGGGTGGATTATGCTCCAAGGGCTGTTGACTGGTAAGTGCAGGAGGATTTGGCTGGTGGGTTGGGCGTTGGTGTTAGGGTTGGCTATAAGCGGTGATCGCTTAGCCAGCCAAGCGGCGGAAGGGCCTCGGTTGCCCACATGGGAGAAAAAGGATTGGAATATTGCGGAATTGGTTTTTGTGGGCCAAATTAAGCATGTCGAGGCAGACACAATGCGGCCGCCGATTTATCCGCCGGTGGCTCCTTACACGCTGAAAATCGAGGTTTTGGAAGTGCTTCGGGGGGATTTAAAACCCGGAGTCCTCTATGAGGCTGGTTATACGGTTCGGGCCAAGCTTACGCCGGAGGAAGAAGAACGCATCTTTGGCAAAAAGCCGAAGCCCCAGCCCACCCCACAGGCCCCCCAGAAACCCTCAGTCCAAACGCCGGAGGCAAAGCCAACTGCCGACACCGCAAAAAAACCCCCTTACATCTGGGAAAAACCGGAATTTTCCCTAGAAAAACCTAGCTTAATCGCTGCGTATCGGTTCCGCGTTAAGGGCCAAACAGACCGGCTGGCCATTGCTCGCCTCGAATTGGCCAATCCCACGAATTTGGCAGAAGCGAAAAAGGCCTGCGCTCTGCCATTCGGCTGGCGGCAGCAGGATGGGCAAGTGATTTCGCCTTGGGCTGAACTGGGATTGAAGACTTGGTCCGGAGATACCTTCGGGGTGCAGACCTGCTGCAGCAAAACCGGTCGGCCAGCTCTGCTGGCGGGCGATAAAATCACCATGAAAATCGAACCGGTGCCCCCGGCCAAAAACTTGCAATGGCAAAATCCCCAAGGCGATGGCGAATTTACCATCACCATCTCCAACCCCACCCAAGAGCCGGTAACCGTACCTGCCCTGCTGGCTAAAGACAATACCATCCTCTGGGGCAATAGCTTAGTGATCCTCTGGGACAATAAGGGCCAGATCATTCTCTGCCCTACCCCAGATTTCCAACCGGACCCAGGCCCAGTAAAGCCAGTTACCCTCCAACCAGGCCAAAGTGTCTCCTGGGTGCTCAATGTCTTTAAGATCCCAGGGGTGCAGTGGCGATGGGGTGGAGATGAGTATGTCTTCCATATCTGTTTGGGCGAACGCTGTCTCATTCAGGGCTTCTATTACTTCGCCCCGCATCACGATCCGATCCGACGCCGAGTTCAGCAGTCGGCCAACTGAAAGGGACCGCAAAAGCAAACCGCTTCTTCTCAGGCGGCCGATGCCAGAGGCTGGCCTGAAAACATTTTGACCCACGCTTCCAGTTCCCCAAGGGATTTTTCCCAGTCCCCTGAAACGTCCAGTTTGGGAGGGCTTTTCATGCAAGGGCCGGTCCTCCCATATCCATCGGAAAACGCCAAAACTACCCTTTCGGGACAGCCTCTCCGAACCGCTGAGGTCCTGTGCAAAGTCTGTTTGCGCCCTGGGGAGGCGCCCCATGCTGATCAATTTTGCTCCCCTTTTGGTAGGTTTAGTTCTCTGACCGGAAAAGTTTTCCACAGAGCCTACTATTTTTAAAAGGGTTAGAACATCCCGAGTAGGCTACACTCTGGAAATTGGCAAAACCCGAACTTAAAGGCGTCAAAATCCCAGTAATCCTATGCATAGCCGCGTTGAGTTCAGGAAGTTGTTGAAGAGATCCTTGTTTTAAAGGAGGTCGTCCAAGGTACGAGATTACTTTTGTTGGGTGTTTTGTCGAAAAGTGGGGGGTTGGGCCGGTTGGCCCATGGGGATTCTGTTGGCAGCAGCCATGGCCCGGCCTTCCGCGGCCCAAGGCCAATCCAAGCCACTGAAAGACCGAATCGCCGGCTACAAAGTGGGTTGGAACACAGCCCCCATCGTCTTTACGGGCTTGATCAAGGAGGTCAAGGGCGGGAATATAGCAGCGTTGGTCAATC
>JANXAQ010000107.1 GCA_025062105.1 Thermoguttaceae bacterium | reverse complement strand
GGATTAACGGGTCGGTCGGTCAAACTGGTGGGCCGGACAATCTGGTTAAAGTGGGCGGCGGCACCCTGATTCTGGCAGGTAGTGGTAGCTTCACCGGATTTACCCGCATTAAAGCCGGCACTCTTCAACTTGAAAACTCCGCTGCCCTCCAGCAAAGCACTTTAGAGATGAACCCCGCTTATACCGGGAGCATTGTCTTCGGCACACCCACGGCGTTTACCCTTGGGGGGCTAACCGGTTCGGCCAACCTGGATATGCAAGGTAAAACTCTAAGCATCGGCAACAATAACACCGATACCACCTATTCCGGCGTGCTTTCCAACGGCAGTCTGACCAAGGTCGGCACTGGTACGTTAACCCTGACTGTGGATAGTAGCTATACCGGTCCGACCGTGGTTAACGCCGGCCGACTTACCTTGGCACGCACTGCAGGCGACCGAGCACAAAGTACCATCCAGAGCACTTCGATTACCGTCAATGCCGGTGCTGAGCTGCGCCTGGCTAGCAGTTGCCAGTTCGGTTGGGACAGCTACTCCAGAGGGACCACCTTTACACTGAATGGCGGTACCCTGAGCACTGCCGACAATACTCACAACTATATTCCGTATCTCGTGCTCCAAAACGGCGGGACGCTGAGCATGGGTACCGGCGGCTGGGCCAATACCTGGCAGGTCTTTGATCTCCGCTCTATCACTTCCCAGGCCTCGGCCACCACCAACCTGATTACTAGCACCGGCGGTTATATGGCCAACCGCGGTGCGGTTACCATCGATGTGGCCGACGGCGCCGCTGATCCTGATCTACGCATTAGCGCCACCTTTAGTAACGGTACCGCCGGCACAACCAGTATCACCAAACTCGGGGCAGGTACCCTCGAACTGACTGCGGCTAATGTTTATACCGGTACGACCACTATTGGCAGCACGACGGCCAGCGGCGGCGTGCTTCGGATCACCCACGGCCAAGCCCTGGGCACTACCGACGCTGGTACCACAGTGCTAAGCGGCCAACTTCAACTGGCCGGCAATATCACCGTCAGCGGCGAATCGCTCACGCTGAACCACTCCGGCGGTACAGCCGGGGCTACCCTGCTGCGGAGCGTCAGCGGCAATAACACCTGGGCCGGGCCGATCAGCGTGGCTCTGCATAGCCGAGTGGAGGTCGATTCAGGAAGCACGCTTACCATCAGCGGCAATATCAGCGGCGTCCGCCTGGACAAAGGGGGAGCGGGTACGCTCGTGCTCAGCGGCGATAATTCCGGGGTAATCAGTGGCTGGTATATGGATGTATATAATGGTGTGGTCCTCCTCCGGAGTAATAATTCCCCCTATGGCGCCTATTTCCATATCCAATCGCCCGGGGCCGTGCATTTTGAAAATAATATCACCACCCCTGGCGGCAAAATCCTGTATCTATCCAACCAGGCCAGCGAGGCCAATCCCCAGGTCCGCAGCCTCAGCGGCAATAACACCTGGGGCGGGAACGTAGTCCTGCATGTCTCCACCGACGACGCTTCCCGGAGCAAATACATTGGCGTCGATCTGGGCAGCACCCTGACCATTTTGGGAACCATTTCGGAAAGTTCCGCTGGGGTTACTGGCCCTCGGCATCTAGTGAAAGTCGGCGGCGGCGTGCTAGAGCTAAAAGGCGCTGGCACTTATACCGGCGAAACTCGCATCATGGCCGGTACTTTGCTAGCTAATAATACGACTGGTTCAGCCACCGGCAGCGGCTTGGTGCGGGCCATCGGCGGTATGTTGGGTGGCAACGGCACGATCGGCGGCTCCGTCCAGGTCGAATCTGGTGGCAGCATTTCGGCCGGCACTTCTCCAGGCAAACTAACCATCCAAGGCAACCTCACCGTGCAAACGGGCGGTACCATGCTGGTGGAAATTGGCGGCTACACCCAGGGCGGCATTGGCGCTGGCGGCTACGACTGGCTGAGCGTCGGCGGTTCGGCCGTCTTGCAGCCTAATAGCATTCTTCGGGTAGCCCTTTGGGGCGGCTTTGAACCGAAGCACGGCGACATCTTCCATGTGCTGACTGCTTCTGGCGGCATTACCGATCTAGGTCTCCAGCTTGTGCCCGAAGGGCTGCGCCCGGCCCAGTACTGGACCTACGGCATCCAGCCGTGGCAAGGCCAGGGCGGCGGCCAGGTGTTGTTCCTCACTTTCCAAGTGCCGGAACCGGCCACCGCCGTGCTTTTGGCTTTGGGTTTAGGAGGCCTGTACCTTCTCGGCCGCCGTTGGAAAAAGCTCCCCTAGCTCAACCTTTTGCTGTGTTGGGGCTTCGCTCTGGAAGAGCAATGTTCTAACGGCCTGGAACTATAGCAAACTTGGGAAACACAAGGAGGTTTCGACCTAATTACTGGTAGCAGAAAAGGTAGGGAAAATAGCAAAAGTCGAGTTCATGGGAGATAGCCGGTGGCTCGAAGTACCGGAAGGATTTGACCGATCAGAAAGAAAGAACCAGTAATACACAGGAGGTCTTCAGGTCCGGCCAAGGTTTGAGCCATTTGCCAGGCCTCTGCCGGACTGGGAGCGATCGGATAGGTTCGGCCGCTGATCTGATGGGCTAGGCGAGCCAGTTGCTCGACCGACAGCGCTCGAGGATTATCCAAGTAGTTGGTGAGCACTACTTCGTCAAACTCTGGCAGCAAGTGGGCCAACATACCGGAGACATCTTTGTCTTGGGTGGTGGCAAAAACAAGCACGCGTCGGCACCGGACAAAAGATTCCTCCAGCACCTGCAACAGTGCCTCCACGGAGGCCACATTATGAGAGGTATCCAGCAGCACAGCCGGCCGACCCGGAAGCAGTTGGCATCGGGCAGGCCAGCGGAGATCGGCCAAAGCTTGACGGCAGGCCTGGTCGGAAATCCTCCAGCCTGCTTGGCGCAAAAGGGCTATCGTGGCTAGGGCCAGAGCCGCATTGGCCGCCTGATGACGCCCCAAAAGGCTTAGCTCCACCCGCTCTAAAGTCCAAGGCCCTCCGGGACCGTAATAGTGAAAATCCAGGCGTCCGGGCTGCAAAGTGTGCGGCAGATTTCGTGGCGGCTGGTAGGAATAGGAAAATTGCTCTTGCAACTCGATTAAAGGAGCCTGCTGGGTTTGGCAGACTTGTCGAATCACTTCCCGAGGGCCGGGCTGAGTAACGCCACTGACAACTGGGATCCCTGGTTTGACAATGCCAGCTTTTTCAGCGGCTATGGCTTCCAAGGTATTGCCTAGCAGTTGGGTATGGTCGAAACTGATACTGGTAATCAACGAGACAATTGGTCGGCAGACATTGGTGGCATCCAGACGTCCTCCCAGGCCCACTTCTAAAACAGCTGCTTGCACCTTTTGGTAGGCAAAATGGCGCATGGCCATGGCGGTGAGAATCTCGAAGTAGGTGGGGCTGCTTTGGCTGGCCAGAGGCGGGTTGGCTTGCTCGCAAACCCAGGCCGCCCCCCCTCGGGAAAAACGAACCTCTAGGTTTCCCAGCTGGCTAACTTCCGAGGGAACTGGCGGAACCATGGTGGGAGTAATAGGCTGAGGGGGGTGATTGTGCCCAATGGTGTCATTCTCGGAGGGTAGGGCTAGACTGTTTTCTGCGGAAAGGCAATGGCCCCCAGGTGAAGAAGATTCCCGATCCGTTGCAGGGGCCCGGAGGGACCTGAGCTCAGAATCCGTCGGTTGGGCAAGTTGCTGCTGATCCATCAGGCTCACAGCTAGCCAAAGATCGTTCAAAAGGTCCAGTAGCTCTCCGTCGGTGGGCATTTGGCCATTAATGCGAATCCGCTCTTGGAGCTTTTCTAAATGGGGTGAGGTAAAAAGTCCGGTTTTATACCCAGCCGCTTGCAAAATCTCAGCCACCATAGCGGAGGTGGACCCCTTCCCCTTGGTACCGGCCACATGCACCACAGAGAAGGCATTTTCTGGATGCCCAAGCAGGGCCAAGAGCTGACGCATTCGATTTAGAGGTAGGTACCGCTCCGCATACGGCATCCAGCGGCTCCGTTCATAATCGATTCGGCTGGCGAGCCACTGAAACGCTTCTGCGAGAGAGGCGAATTGTTTTCCTGCGGCCATTGCAGCACCAGCTACCGGCTCAGAAGGGTAAGCGTAGCTCGTCATAGAGGCTCTCCTGAAAAGCACTTTTCATGGAGAATGAGGTTTTTCCTCCTAAACTCTCTAAAATCGCCCAATTCCATAAAAGGGGACTCGAAGGGGGGACCGGTTAGCTATAAGCCCATTGGCAACCGCCAACATCCCAATTGCAGGATAGCCCCATACAAGCCATTTCCCCATATATGGTGGAATATTACATACCTTATTGTGGGGGATCTTTCTCTAGTTTATTATTCCTGCGCCCCTCCCCTAGATTAAGGGAAGATGTAAAATCGGGGGCAAGCAAATCAACAGCCAAGGCCGCGTTTGTTACCTAAATCCAATCGATACCATCTGAGGCGGTGAACCAGTAGGCTCAGTAGTTCGTATCCATTTTATCGAAGCCTCCATTGGGCCAAAGGGGATGATATGGATTCAGACATTGTGATCGAGACTCGCAATTTAACCAAGGTATATCGGGATTTTTGGGGTCGGGAAAAGGTACGGGCGTTGAAGGCCTTGGACCTTCAGATTCGACGGGGAGAGATCTTTGGACTATTAGGGCCGAATGGTTCCGGTAAAACTACCACCTTGAAGCTGATCCTGGGCCTGATCTTCCCCACGAGTGGGGAGGTGCTAGTTTTTGGTCAGGATGCCCGTGAGGTTTCCAAGAACGAACGGATCGGCTATCTGCCGGAGGAAAGCTATTTGTATCGGTTCCTGACGGCGGAGGAGACGTTAGATTTTTATGGACGGCTTTTTAACATGCCGGCGATGCTGCGTCGGCAACGAGCGGCCGAGCTGATTGAAATGGTAGAACTGGGTTGGGCCAAACGGCGTCAACTCCGAGAATACTCTAAAGGCATGACCCGCCGAATTGGTCTAGCTCAAGCCCTGATCAACGATCCGGAACTGCTGTTGTTGGACGAGCCGACCACCGGTCTGGACCCCATGGGTACCCGCTGGATGAAAGATTTTCTGCTGAAACTGCGGGACCAGGGCAAAACCATCGTCATGTGTAGCCATCAGTTGGAGGATGTCGAAGATGTTTGCGACCGGATTGGGATTTTGCATCAGGGGGAGCTAAAAGAGCTGGGCCGCGTCAGCGAGCTGTTAAAAATCCGAGATCGCACCGAAATCCAATGTTCTGGTCTTAGCCCAGAGGCGGAGCGGGAAGTGTGTGCGACGATCGAACGGCTTGGGGGTAAAGTGCATTTTTGCGGGAATCCGACCACCACGTTGGAAGAACTGTTTGTGCGGATTATTCGAGAAAGCGAGGCCCATCCAGGCCGACGAGTCCGAGGAGTGGTGGAATCACAACCATCTGGGCCGGCGCAAGGAGGTTCGGAACTGGCCAGCCGGCAACCGGTTCCGTCTGCCCCAAAGGTCTTTTCTTCGGTTTCTGGCTCCGCTGGGGAAGTTTCGGTAGCTGGTGCGGCAGGAAATCTAGTAGGTGATCCTCCCCAACCGGGTGTTTCTGGTCCTTCTGCTGGGCAGGGGGATTTGGACCGATGATTGTTGAACGATATATTTCGGATTTTTGGGTTTGGCTATTGGGGCCTGGCTGGTCTCAGGGTCTGCTTTTCCCTTGGCTGCTTTATTTGCTAGGTTTGTTGGGGGTAGGAGGACTGATCTGGGCGGTGCTGGTTGGGGGAGGATGGCTTCAAGGGCTCAGGTTGACAGCTCGGCAAAGTCATCGGCTTGCTCGCATCGTGGCCTACAGCATCCTAGGCTTTTCGCTGCTGGTGATTGTACTGATGGTCGTTAGGTGGACCCAGCCGTCCAAAGATGCTACTGCCACCCAGACTCCTTCTGTCCAAAGTAGTTCAGATTCCTCTCAGAAATCCAGTGCCCAGCAGGCTTCTTCTAAATCCATCCCGTCCGAACCCGCTTCCATGGAATCTTCAGGTTCTTGGGCCGGATTAGGGGCTGTTTTGTTAGGGCCGGGCTGGACGGAAGGAGTGTTTTATCAATGGGTAGGGATGGTTTCTGTGGTGCTATGGGGAATTTTGGTCATCGGAGGTTTGGCGGGGCTGATTCGCTATGGGCCTATTGGCGGACTAAAAGCGGTGGATCGTACCATTACTGAGGTAACCGAGGATTTACTCCGGCTATCGCCAAGGCGGGTCTGGGCGTTGGCTCGGTTGGCGATCCAAGAAGCCCTACGCCGGCGGATTGTGATCGGTTTTATACTGTTTTTGCTCCTACTGCTTTTTGCGGGCTGGTATCTAGATCCAGGCAGTGTGAATCCCACTAAGCTATATTTGCAGTTTGTGTTGACTACGACCAGTTATCTGATGTTGCCGCTAATGCTCTTTTTGAGCACTTTTAGCCTCCCGACGGACATCCGTTCCCGCACGATTCACACGGTGGTTACCAAACCGGTCCGTGCCAGTGAAATTGTCCTGGGCCGGATTCTGGGCTTTAGCCTAGTGGGAGCTGGTCTGCTGCTGCTGATGAGTATCATTAGCTATATCTTCGTCATTCGGGGACTTTCGCACACTCATGAAATTACTGCGGAAATGGCAGCCGAAGCGATCCGGCAAGCCCGGACCGGTATTGCTAAAGATATCGGGGTGATGACTAGCCGGGTCCACAACCACCGCCACGTAATCCATTGGAAGCCAGCCGAGAGAACTGCCACTGGCCAGCCAGATCAACTGCCTGAGGGCACATTCTGGCTGTCCATGGAACAGGGCCATACGCATCGGGTCATCCAGCATCCCGATGGGAAGCTAGAAGTGGGTCCCCCGGAAGGAAACCTCATTGCGCGGGTGCCTCTGTACGGCAAATTGCGTTTTCTGGACCGCCAAGGCCAACCTACCGATAAAGGGATTAACGTCGGGGAAGAGTGGGAATACCGTAGTTACATCGACGGCCGGACCGGAGCGGCCGCCATCTGGACCTTTGAGGGAATCCACCCAGAACGA
Organism: Thermoguttaceae bacterium; assembly: GCA_025062105.1. Classification (GTDB taxonomy): domain Bacteria; phylum Planctomycetota; class Planctomycetia; order Pirellulales; family Thermoguttaceae; genus JANXAQ01. Next base: position 1,336 of record JANXAQ010000107.1, on the reverse strand, counting down.
TTTCCTGAGGGTCTTTTGGTAGAAATGACCCTAGGCGTGTTCCGGAGTTGGAAGGGGGAAATTGAGCAAGGGATCCGGGGAAGCCTCTCGGTGCGAAATCCTACCACCGGCCGAAGCGAAGAAGTGTTTTTGTTCACGGCTAAAGAATTCCAGATCGATTCCCATTGGATTCCCCGGCAGATCAAAGGCAAGGATTTATTTGAGCATTTTGTGGATGAGCAGGGCCGACTGGAGATTGTGCTTCGTTGCCTAGATGCAGGACAATTTTTCGGGGTTTCCCAAGCGGACCTGTATCTGCGGGCTGGCGACGCTTCCTTTGTGGCCAATTTCCTAAAAGGCTATCTCGGCATCGGGTTCCAGGTACTGCTGGTCATCGGTTTGGGGGTGGCGTTAAGTACGTTTCTAAGCGGGCCGGTGGCTATGGTAGCCACCGGCGGTACTTTGCTTTTGGGATTTTTCGGAGATTTTATGTATCGGTTGGCCATTGGGAAAACCTACGGCGGCGGGCCGGTCGAATCGCTTATCCGTCTGGTGACTCAAGAGAACGTCATTTCCGAACTCGAACCCAGTCCTCGCACCACGGCAGCTAAGATGCTCGACCAACTGGCCAGCGGCCCCCTGTGGGCTATGTCCAAAATCTTGCCCCGTTTCGGCGAGTTTGACTGCTCGAACTTTGTGGCCGATGGGTTTGACTTCCCCACCGACATGGTCTTAGCCAACGCAGCTAATGCCTTGGGATTTCTCCTACCAGTATTTGTGTTAGGCTACAGCCTTTTGAAAACCCAAGAATTGGCTCAGTGAGCGAAACAGGAACATATGCTTGGCAGGAGAGGGTGGCCGATTACAGAGAGCTTCTACCAAAATGAGTTTGCCCGCTTGAGCAGCGGGGAAATGGTTCGCCAATCTTTCTAGGAGTGGACCCTCTGCAAAATCCTGATCATAGAGGAAATTTTATGAACTTTTGATTCGGTAGGGATCAGTCCACCTTATTGTAACAATTACTCTGGGTAAGTTGCTAGCAACCCTCGAGAGTAGTGTGGTGGGGAAGCCACCAAAATAGGGCAAAAATATCTCCCTTGGATATGCAAAGGTTCCAAGTTACCTTTGGGAGAGGCTATCTGGAAAAGCGTTTTTTATGATGAAAAGGAGGCTTTCCTCCTAAATGCCTCAGAATCCTCCAAACCCTATTAAGGAATTTTTAAGGATTGTCGAAGGGTGAGATTGCTCAACCAAAACACATTGAACCCCCCACAATTCTATTTTCTGCCTAGACCTGGGTTCGAGTTTTGCCATATTTGGCAACGAGGGTGTGTTTTTTGTAGCGGGTTTTAGGAAG
>JANXAQ010000082.1 GCA_025062105.1 Thermoguttaceae bacterium | reverse complement strand
TCTAATGTAGCACCGGACACCAATGTGGCCGGTCAAACCCAGTTCCTTCCTGGGTATTCGAACCTCATGCTTTACAGTGCCCCGGACGGCGTACGGCGGGTCTCGTTTGATCAGGGGACCGGCGCTATTGGAACCACTTCGACCCAAGTGCTCACGGGTAGTTTCAATGATGGTCTGGTTTATTCGGCGGCGGCTGGCCGACTGTATCTATCCAACCGGGCCAACGGTGGGGAAATCCGTTTTGCCACCAACGCCCAGTTGGCCTCGGCCATGGGCACACCGCTTGCTATCTCTAGTCTGGGCCTGCTGTTGCAAAGCGGCAATGCTTCGATCAACCGGGATTTGGCTGTCATTGAGGCGCCGCCCAATTATCCGGGCTTGGTCCAGCAAGGAGATGTCTGGGTGGTGGATACCGCCCTTCGGAGTGTGCATCAGTTCCGCGGCGGCACCAAAGTAAGCACATTCACGCTGAACGCCGACGATGCGATCGGCGGCGTAGCTACGGACGCAAATGGTAATTTGTATATTGCCGGAACCGGCCTCGGCGTCTATCGCATCAACTGGAACAGCTATCAAGTCAACTGGCTCCTGAAGCCGGATGAAGTGGCCGGCACTGGCTTAACAGTCCGGGATATCGCGGTAGCCTCCGACGGCACTTTGTATATCACCTATCTAGGCGGCAGCGGCCGGGTGGATAAGTTCACGCCTGACGGCTCTGGCGGTTACACCCGCACCCAACTAGGTACCACCGGTCTTGGCGGCGGCGACCGCGGCAACCACCATAGCTGGCTTACCAATAACGGAAAATATCTGCTTACCTCCGGCCGATGGGAAACCAGAGAGATTGTGGTGATGGATACCACCACAGGGGCCATTGTCTCCTTCTGGGATTCGCCAGATCAGACCATTGCCGCCGAAATTACCCTGGATCCCTTTACCAATCAATATGTGCTCTTTTTAAACGATGGAGCTACTGCCGATCGGTTATATGCCCTTCCGTTTAATCCTCAGACCGGTCAACTTGGCACCACTCCTATCCAACTGAATACCGATACGGACGACTGGGTGGATGGATTGGCGTTTGACCCACTGACGGGCGATCTGTACATGAGTGTGCGATATAACCAGTTGGTCAAAGCCACCTATGCTCAGTATCTAGCCGCCTTGGCCGGCATCCCGTTTGACATTGATCTATTGCCTCGTGTCTATAACGGCAGCGAAGTGAACGTTGCCCGGGACATGGTGGTAACCAATCGGGTGCCGGAACCAGCCGCATGGGTGCTGTTGGCCCTTGGCCTGGTGGGCCTGGTGCTAGCCCGCCGCCCCAGGAACTAGAGAGGGTGGAGGCCAGAAGGCAGAGGGCGGAGGTCAGAAGACAGAGGGAGGCGTAGGGAGTGGTGGGTGGGGGGTAGGGAGTAGAGCGCGGAAGGCAGAAGAGTGAAAAACCGTAGCACTTCAGTCGAATGGAGAAGCTGCTCCGTGTTATTGGGAGCGAAAGCAAGAATCTAGTGCATCAAAACACCGGAGAAAAAATCTGGGTTCCCGCTTGCGCGGGAATGACATGGGGGTAGGTTCAACGGCGCCTGGGTTCCAGTTTGGGTTACAATGACAAGGAGGCGGGGGGACGCCCACGCTGCCAGAGTAGGCCCTCAGCTGGCCAGGCTAGCGCCTGGGCCGGCCTCTCTGACGGCGGGAATAGGCAATTTCTGGCTCTGTTGAAACCTTTTCCGATGGGAAAGCCCAAACCCACCAAAAGTTGAAAAAACCGACTATTAGGGGCAAAATCTCCCTAGCTCCGAAGAACCTTTCACCAGAGCTGCGATTTCTCTATTGGCGGAAGAGGAATTTTCTGCCTTCTGCTTGCTGAAGGGGCCTGGGTAGATCATGATAGAAGAAGGAGGCCGAAGTACGCTATCTCTGTCAACACGTTTTTCTGGGTTTTCTGGCGGAGGGCGCCTCGATGGAAGAGGCGGTGCGAGCATGTGGTCGGGGCAACGCCCTCTGGATCAAAGGCCAGCTGGAGAAGGCTTTGGCCGCCTTCGACGAGGCGATCCGACTGGATCCTACCTATGCCCGTGCTTGGTGCAACCGGGGCACTCTCCACTATGAACGGGGGGAATATGAGCAGGCTCTGGCCGATCTAACGGAAGCGCTGCGCTTACAGCCGGAATACCCAAGGGCCTTGAATAACCGAGGGGTAGTCTATCGTACATTAGGTGAACTGGAAAAGGCGATTGCCGACTACACGGAGGCGATTCGGCTTCGGCCGGATTACGCAGATGCTTATGCCAACCGAGCCGTCGCTTACGCCAAACTAGGCCAGATGGAAAAAGCCCAAGCCGACCAACAGATGGCACAAAAACTTCATCAATCCGCCCGACAGCTAAAATCGGCCGATTTCTAATTCGCCCCCCTATGAGTGCTGCCTGAAAAGAGATTGAACCACTTCAGCCGAACGAATCTAGTCTGTGTTGGACGCCTTATCCGCTGGGGGAGGGAGAAATGATACGCTCAGCAGGCCTTTTTGACTTCCCAGCCTGCATTGGCTTCGGCAATCTCGGCCAATGCCTCGAATCGCAGGGGCGGAGTTTTCACTCGGCGGAAATATTACCGGAACCTCTGCATAATTCAAGGAGGATATTTTAATACCATTTTGGATGTCCTTCCTCTAACACAACATATAGAGCTGCAGTATTGTTAGCACCCAATAGATAGTAGGTGTTCGGATAGAAGAACCGAACGGCTATAGAATCAAAAGTCCATAAAGTTCACTATATGTTCAGGATTTTGCAGATGTTCCTACCT
>JANXAQ010000056.1 GCA_025062105.1 Thermoguttaceae bacterium | reverse complement strand
AGGATCGTGCGCAGTCCTGAAGCACCAGGCCTGAACTGGTCGGAGGCTCCGCCAAACGATCCGGCCAGAGGACCACCGAGGCAAGCGACCTGAAGTGCCGGGCCTGAACTGGTCGCAGGTTCCCCAGCGATTTCCTTTTTTTCGGATTTCAGTGGAGGCAGGACCTACGCGGCCTGCCGCTCTCTTGCCCCGTGGGTAGAGAGGATTCCCGATTTTGCAGGATAACTAGAGAGCAAACCGGGGAAAAGTTCTCAGCGTGTCCCGCAGCCGCTGGCTCCGATAGCTCCGCCTTTTCGATAATAATAGGGCAAGCCGGGCAAAGGCTCCCAGCATGGTGAGTTTGGTTTTCGCTTAGAGGCTGTCCTAAAATGGGGATTTGGCTGGTTTCCAATCGGTTTTGGCCGACCGGCTCCTATCCTCGAGACTCCTTAAAAACAGCGTTTTTGGGAATTCTGGGGCATTAATGAAGGAAACCTCACTTTTTATCATAGAAAATGCTTTTTCGGACAGACTCTTAGGAGCACAATCTACGATGCCGATGACGCCTAGAGAGCGGTGGTTGGCCTTGTTGGAGGGGCGCCGAGCGGACCGGATTCCGACCGATTATCAAGCTACGCCGGAAGTAACCCAGCGGCTTTTGCAGGAATTGAACTGCCCGGACGAAGAGGCCCTGTATCGAAAACTGCAGATCGACGCCCGGCGGTTTGTGCAGCCCAAGTGGCTCCTGCCGCACCATCCTGATGATCCCCAGGCGGATATGTGGGGCGTGCGCTATCGGAAGGCTTCCTACGGCGGCGGCGTGTATGATGAGCCATGTTATCATCCCTTGGCCGAGGCCGATTCGCCCGCCCAAGTACATGCCTTCCGTTGGCCCAGCCCAGATGATTTCGATTACTCACCCATTACTGAGGCGTTGGACAAGGACGATGGATTCCGGCCCATCCATGCCGGCTGCTATGAGCCATTTCTGCTCTACGGCTACATGCGGGGCTTGGAGCGGGCCTTTGAAGACCTAGCCGCTCGGCCGGAAATTGCCGACGCCATTTTGGGCCATTTGTTTGACTTTCACTACGAGCACCACCGCCGCATCTTCGAGGCGGGCCGAGGCCGGATCGATCTGACCTATGTAGCCGAGGATCTTGGCTCCCAGACCGGACCACTGATAAGCCTCCAGATGTACCGCCGGTATCTACTACCGAATCAGATCAAAATGGCCGACCTGGCCCGGCAATACGGCGTGCATGTGATGTATCATTCCGACGGAGCGATCCGGCCGTTCCTACCAGATCTTATCGACCGGGTCGGCATTGAAATCCTAAATCCTATTCAGTGGCGGGCGGCCGGCATGGACCGGGAGGGCTTGGTGCGGGATTTCGGCAGCCGGATCATCTTCCACGGCTCGATCGACAACCAAAAGACCCTCCCCTTTGGCACGCCGGACGATGTGCGTCGGGAGGTGCTGGAAAGCATTGAGATTTATCGGTCGGCCCGGTGGATTTGTGCACCTTGCCACAATCTGCAACCGAACACTCCGACCGAAAACATCTTGGCCCTGTACGAAACGATTCATGAAGCCGGATCCTATTGATTTCGGCAGCAATTCTCCTGGATGCAAAACCAGGCTTCTGCCCACGGTGGCGAGGCCGACCAACCTTTGGCTGGCTCGAGGAGAACGAGGAGAATTACTCACCGACTCGTCCCTGCGTGGGAGAGACCGTCTTGGCCGAAGGCTAAGTTAGCTAAGGAAGTCATGCTTGTCCGAGGGAGATGTCTGCGGCCGGCACAAGGCTAGAAGGATCAGCAACCCGGCGCCGATCAGGTAGGCGGCGGTCCAATGGTAAGGAGATTGGCACCGAAGGGCTGGTTCGGGCGGCATTTGGCCGACCACTTGCTGGGGCAGGGCAATGACGGCCGGATCCAACGGTGAATGAATGATCCCAAATAAACTGCATCCGGCGGCCACTAGCATATAGATAGCCGCCTGAAACATCCGACCATCTAAAATGGCGGCCAGAACGGAAGCCCAAAGCAGGCTGGTGATAATAAATCCATTGGCCAGGGTGCGCAGTGCCAGGCCGGCTGGCGACACTGCTGCCCCGGCCGGCGGGCCAGCCAATCCCTTCAGCCCCACCAGGACCAAATACGCCAAAGCAGGTAGCACGGCCAAAGCCAAAGCAGGCATATGTCGGTTTGGCGTGGCCTGGTAGGACTGAGCCGTTATTTCCAGTCCAATGAAGACCAGAATGGTAAACAGCGCTGCTTCTGGCAACCACAGGAAAATCCAGGCAAACCAGCCGAACAGTCCTGCCAAGCCGATAAACACGGCAGTGCCCAAGGTGTAGGCGGCTCGGCCGCCCATGGCCTTATAGGCCGGATGGCCGATGTAAGGTGTATTTTGGATCACGCCACCGGCTAGCCCAGCCAGTACCGAGGCAACGCCTTCGGTTAGCAGGATGGTCCGAGTGTTATAGTGGTCTCCGGCGGCAGCTGCACTTTCCGTGCAGTCGATGCCGCCGACAATGGTAGCCAGGGCAAATGGAAGCATAATCGGCAGATATTTGAGGGCCTCCTGGAAGACTGCTTCCCACCAGGCCCAATTTTGGGCAAAGGCTGGCAGCAGTTCGGGCAGTTGCCAAGCGGCCGGCGGCGGCGTTTCGGCCGGTGGGGCAATCGGCCAACCACACCACGGGCCCAGCCACTGGCTCAGCCAATAAATCCCTACGCCCAAACCAGCTGCCGCCAAAGCGCCGGGCACTCCGCCGGGCAATCGCCGATGCGCCACCAGGGCCACCAGAATCACCACCAGCGAGGCCATGCCCACCACGGGAATGGCCGCTATGTGCTGCCACAGGGGTAAAAACGCAATCAGCACTAGGGCAATGGCCGCCAACGAGCCGAGCAGCCCCGCCCTGGGCACCCATCGCCGCACCGCCGCCCCCAACGGCGCTACGATCGTTTTAAACAGGCCCACCCAGACCAAAAGCACCGCCCCCACATGCCAGCTAAAGACCATCGCCTCCTGGTGCGATAGGTGCCGTTGGCTGAGGCCCGTCTGTAAAGCAGGCAAAAGCACCAATGGCCCTACAGCAAACGTGCTGGGCGTATCCAGGCCCAGAGGCATGGCGGTTACATCGTCTCGGCCGCTGCGCCGGGCCAGCCGAAACGCCATCCATGTGTAAATCAGATCCCCTACCAGTACCCCCAACGCCGTCCCCGGAATCATCTGCGTGAGGACAAAATCCCGGCTGAACTTTTTGTCTTGCTCTGGCTGGGGGCTGGTAATCAGAGCGGCCAGCAGGATCATTACCGTCAGGTTGTCAAGCATCAGGCCGAAAAACGCATTCAGATCGCCCCAGCGTGCCCACCGGTAGCGTGCCATCGACCCCGGCTCCTTGTAAAGAAAAATCCCAAGCTAACCTCATCCACCGTTCAAAGAAACCGTCGATGGCATTTTACCAGATGAACCGAGCAGGCCGCCAGTCAAGAGACACACCGCCCCTTCGAGAAAAAGAGGAAAGACCCCTGCTGAAACTTGTGATCGCCGAGACGGCCACCCGGGCAGCCAGACATCTCCCCGAAAAAGAGGAAAGACTCTTGCTGAAGCCCCTCCAGGTTCGGCCGGTTTAGCTGCGTTTTCGGTTCAAACATCCGGGAGCAAATACTACTCCCCCCGTCGAACTAATCACCGCCGCCGAACTAATAGTAGGCCGGCTGCTCCAAGCACCAACAGCACCAGGCTGGCTGGCTCCGGAACGGCAATGCCCAGCGTGTAGTAGCCGTCCTGGATCTGGCTGCCCGAGAGCGTAAAGAGGATTTGGTCCGGCCCGTTCCACCCGCCGGCGGCCAGCACGCTAAACTGGAACGCATTCGTGGGGCTATAAAGCAGGGCGTAATACTCGGCCGGCTGGAGCGTTTGCGGACTCAGGCCGCCGTCGGTAAAACCGAAGGCAAATAAAGCATCCATCGTGCCGGTCGTATCCACATACCAGACCCGGTCCCATCGGAGCCGAATGCCGCTGCCAGCAGGCAGGTCCGTCGAAACCCAGGCGTTGGTCGCCTTTTTATGCCCGGCCATTAGGAATTCGCCGTCGCCAAGCGTGGCATCGACCGCCTGGAAGCCGAAGCCAGCGCTGCCAGCTTCCAGGAGTTTATTAGTGGCATTGACCCGACCCACGCCGAACACATCCAGATCATAGTCCCCTTTGGCCGGGTCATCGCCAGTGTAAAAGTCCGCGGCCGAAGCCAAGGCAATCCCGTATTTGGCGCTTAGGTGGTTTTCCACCACCCGGATTTCCGCCAGGTTGAGCG
>JANXAQ010000335.1 GCA_025062105.1 Thermoguttaceae bacterium | reverse complement strand
TTTTTCGGGCAGCCTCTTAGCTCGACTTTTGCCATTTTAAGCCTTCTCACCGAAGGAGAAAACTCTAAGTCTATGTACCTATTGGGGTTCGGAAATTATATGAGCAAAAGGAAATATCGTCGTAACTACTGGAAACAAAAGGAGTTAGAGAAAATGGCAAAAGTCGAGCTTAGAGTTTTGCTCTTTTGGGACTAGGCGAAAACGGCAAAAGCCCAGCTCAGACCTCTTTGGCCTCAATCCATTTCATCATACGGCGTAGCTGCCGGCCGACCTGTTCGATGGGATGCTCTCGTTCTCGGCGGCGCATTGCTTTGAAGGCGGGAGCATTAGCCTTATTTTCCAGGATCCATTCCTTGGCAAACTGGCCGCTACGGATTTCCTCAAGGATTTTTCGCATCTCGGCTCGTGTTTGATCGGTGATGATGCGAGGTCCCCGTGTGTAGTCGCCGTATTCGGCGGTATTGGAGACACTGTAGCGCATATAACTTAGGCCGCCCTGATAGAAAAGGTCCACAATGAGTTTTAGTTCATGCATACATTCGAAGTAGGCCAGTTCGGGTTGATAACCGGCTTCGACCAGGATTTCGAAAGCAGCTTTTACCAAGGCGCTGACACCGCCGCACAGCACCACCTGTTCGCCGAAAAGATCGGTTTCGGTTTCTTCCGCAAAGGTGGTTTCGATGACCCCGGCCCGAGTGCCGCCGATGCCCTTGGCGTAGGCTAAGGCCACTTGTTTAGCTTCTGGCCCACAGTTTTCGCCCAGAGCCATAAGACACGGTACACCGCCGCCCCGTACAAATTCACTACGGACGAGGTGTCCTGGACCTTTCGGCGCTACTAAAATGACCGAAACCCCCGCCGGGATGTCAAACTGCCCATAGTGAACATTAAATCCGTGAGAACAGACCAGATAATTGCCCGGCCGAAGATGCTCTCGAATTTGAGTGCGGAATACCTCCGGCTGGATCTCATCCGGCAGGAGGATGGTGATGATATCGGCCTGGCGGACTGCCTCCGGAGTGCTGACCGGTTGAAAGCCGTGCTGGATGGCCAATTGGTAGTTGGCCGTACCGGGCAGTTCAGCCACCACCACCTTCAACCCGCTATCCCGAAGATTCTGGGCATGGGCATGCCCCTGGGAGCCATAGCCTAAAATGGCAATGGTTTTGTCTTTCAGCACACTGAGGTCTGCGTCTTGGTCGTAGTAGATTTTTGCAGGCATCGTTAGTCTCCTGAAAGAAAACTCATACCGGGTTTTCGGGTATCATTTCACCCGAATGGAGGCCTCTGTCCTTGTGATCAGCCCCACAAAAGCAGCAGGAGTCTTGATCCAGAATCTGTTGGGCAGGGCTGGATTCCCCCTTGGGAGGCAACGACGGTGGAAAGCTTTTCCACCCCGGGGAAAGCCTTCTTTGGCTGAAGTATGTCAGTGTTTTCGTGGCCCAGGTGCCAAACCATAGACAAACGCTTGTTATTTGGCGCCGCTGGCAGGACTAATGGCCGCATCCTGCCGGGGCGGCCGGCTACCCCGGACCATAGCAATCCGGCCAGAACGCACCAGTTCAATAATTCCAAACGGACGCATCAGTTCGATGAAGGCTTCAATTTTACTTTCTTTACCGGCAATTTCGATCATCACTTCCTCCGGGGCCACATCCACAATGCGACCTCGGAAGATTTCGGTCAGTTCTCGGATTTCGCTTCGTTTGCCAGGTGGAGAGGCCACTTTGATCAGCATGAGATCCCGTTCCACATAGTCCTGCGAACTGATGTCGTCCACCCGCACCACCGTCACAATCTTCTCCAGTTGCTTGCGCACCTGCTCCAACACAGCCGTATCGCCCACCACCACAAACGTCATCCGAGATAACCGTGGGTTTTCCGTCTCCCCGACTGCTAGGCTTTCAATGTTATACCCACGGGAAGCTAACATCCCCGCAATGTGCGAGAGCACCCCTGGTACATTCTGCACAAGCGCCGACAATACATGCCGCATATACTACCGCTCCCTAACCATTCGGAAAAACCAAGTTATCTTAGCTATTTTTCCCTCCGGACACAAGGAGCACAGGGCATCAGGTGCTGCGGAAATTCTGGCATTCAATTGGACAAAATACAGGACCATAGGCAAAACAAGTCGAACTGCCGGAACTCCAGCTTTGCCCAGCAACTACCCATTTTCCTTCCGGATACGCAGAGCAAAACTCCTCTGCAAAAACTGATAGCCTCTGAGGCTGGGATACAGCACTTTTTGTTCGTGGAGATGCCAGACTCGGGCAGTTGGCGGAACCGGGCAGTACCGGTCTTCCCCATCCTTTCTAAGCTCGACTTTTGCCATTTTCCCTAACTCCTTTTCTTTCCAGTAGTTACCACGAGCCTCCCTTTGTCCACACAATGTCCTAAGTCCAATATTTACAAGGAGTTAGAATTTTCCCCTTCCGGGAGAAGGCCTAAAATGGCAAAAGTCGAGCCAAGAGGCTCTCCTAAAATGGGGATTGGGCTAGTTTCCCATGGGTTTTGGCCGACCGGCTCCTATCCTGCAAACTCCTTAAAAACAGGGATTTTGGGGATTCTGGGGAATTGAGGAAGGAAAACTGCTTTCATCATAGAAAATGCTTTTTCGGACAGCCTCTAAACACGACTTTTGCCAAAGTCCCTAACTTCTTTTCTGCGCAGGAGTTAGGGCGTGCCTTCCTTTTGTTCATATAATTCCCTAAGGAACCTCTGCAAAATCCTGAACATCCAGTGAACTTTGTGAACTTTTGATTCTTTAGCCGTTCCGTTGTCCTGCCAGGACATCTACTATCTGTTGGGTGCTAGCAATCCTAGCACCCCTATATGTTGTGTTAGAGGGAGGCCAGCCAAAATGGTATAAAAATATCCCCTTTGAATTATGCAGAGGTTCCCTAATTCTAGTAATTCCAAGGAGTTAGGGCTTTCTTCTTTTCGACAAAAGGCCAAAAATGGCAAAAGTCGAGCTAAACGGAGGAAAAAAATCAGCCGCACACGAGACATCTGCCCCCCATCCAGTGGGCAAAAGGAATTGCTAGTCTTCCCAAAGCTTCAGAGGCCTATTCCTTTGGCAGCCGTCCAGAAAAACGGAGCCCCCTATTGGCTCAAGTGGATCTGGGCGGCCCAGTTCCGGTGTTCTTGGTACCAGGCAACCGTCTGGGCCAACCCTTCTTCCAGGGAAGTTTGGGGGCTCCAGCCCAGTTTTTCTTTGGCCCGACGGATGTCGGCCCAGGTGGCCGGTACATCCGCCGGATGCACAGGCCGGTATTGCAGCCGGGCAGGTTTGCCCACCAATTGCTCAATCCGCTCAATAAGCTGCTGGATACTAACCGGCCGGTCGCTGCCCAAGTTGATTATTTCAAAACCTTTCAGTTGCAGGGCGGCCAAGGTCCCCCTGGCCACATCCTCCACATAAGTAAAATCCCGCCGCTGGTTGCCATCTCCGTAAATGGTAACCGGTTCTCCCTCCGTAATCTGCCGAACAAACCGAAACACACTCATATCCGGCCGCCCCGCGGGACCATAGACGGTAAAATATCGCAACACCACCACATCTAGGTCGTAAAGATAATGATATGTATATGCTGCGCATTCGGCCGCCTTTTTTGAGGCCGCATAAGGGGACAGTGGCCGGCTAGTATCGGCATCCTCGCGATAGGGGATAGGATTGTCTCGGCCATAAAGAGCGGAGGTAGAAGCCAACAAAAATTTTGGTACCCCATACCGACGACAAGCCTCTAACAAAACCAAGGTGCCTAGGGTGTTGGTCCGGAAATAAATCTCTGGCTCTAGAAGTGAAGCTCGCACGCCCGCTCTGGCCGCCAAATGCACCACTGCATCAAAAGGAGGGGTGGATCCGCTTTCGTTGGCGCTGGAATCGAAAGACGATGGTAAACCAGAGCAGTGCTCCGTTGGGCCCCCAGGCTTACTGCCGGAATCCAAGCACGTTTGCCCCCTCTGAGAAACAAATTTACCCTCTGGACTATCTGCAGGTTGAAGTGCCAAAGCATGTCCAAGCGGCTTCTTTGGCCCAAGCCAAGCAGAAAACAACTTTTCCACTGCTTCGGCCTGGGTAATATCTATTTGGAAAAAACGAAACCCCGGGCAGGCAAGCAGTCTGTCCAATCGCCACCGCTTCAGCCGAATATCATACGCCGGGTTCAAATCATCCAGTCCCACCACCTCCGCTCCGCAGCGGAGCAAAAGTTCTGCCACTTTCCAGCCTATAAACCCTGCACATCCGGTAACCAAATAGCGCATCGGCTCCATCCCGAAACAGGCGACTTCGATAAGCCGAGCCCCCGCCGCTTACCTCTCTGGACGAAAAGCCTCAAAAATGAAACTCCCAAAAACCAAAGGGGCTTTTAACCGCTTATAAAAAGGGAGAAAACCTCATTTTGTTAGAGGCTGGGTCTGTTGAAAGGTTGTGCGCAGGCCAGGGAGGTGTTGCCTATGTTGGACGGTTTTGCTTCAGTTTTGGTGGGTTTAGGCCTCCGACCGGAAAAGGTTTCACAGAGCCTGAGAGACTCCAAATACTTTCTTCCCCAGTGCTGGAGGAGCCTTCAG
>JANXAQ010000327.1 GCA_025062105.1 Thermoguttaceae bacterium | reverse complement strand
TCTCGACGAATACCGAAAAGCACATAGGACTGATCTTTTGTTTGATCGACAGCACGATAAAGGCCCAGACCATCTGATCCCGGCAGGATCCGGGCGTAATGGCCAGTGGCCACATACTGAGCCCCGATGCCGTCGGCATACTCGAATAGTTTGCCAAACTTCAGCCGATGGTTGCATACAATGCAAGGATTGGGAGTTCGGGCAGAGATGTATTCTTGTACAAAATACTCGATCAGTTGTTCGAACTCCTCTTGGAAGTTTAGTACATACAAGGGGATACCCAATCGATCCGCTACCCGGCGGGCGTCTTGGGCGTCGGCCGCCGAACAACAAGTCTTTTTTTTCTTGTGGATTGGCAGGCTGCTCCCAGCAACCGCCCGGCTCACCTCATCCAAAGAATCCCTAGCCTTCCGAGGGGCTGAAACGACTGGCTGAACGCCTTGCCCAGCGCTAGCCAAACAAGATGCCTCCGAAAAGCCTGAATCCAGAGGGTTCACCGAACCAAACGGGGAAACCTCTTGGTAAGCAGTGGACGAAGGGGATACCGAACAGAGGCTCGAACCAGCTGACTCCGCCGAAACCCCCAGCCGCATAAACACGCCTACCACCTCATAACCCTGCTGCTGCAACAACCAGGCGGCCACACTGCTGTCCACTCCGCCCGACATCGCCACGACGACCCGAACCACCGCCAAAAACCCTCGCTCCAGATGGATTGCTTGGTTTAAAGGGATTACTTGGTTTAAAAGCTCTGGCTCTAGGAAGACCTTTCCTACAAGCCCCCAAACTCACCAACATGTGAAAACCGAAGCTAAGGGGAAACGGTCCATCGTTTCGAAGAACCTTTCCACAGCCCCAACAGCTCTTTTTTATTGTAGGTCTTTTGCGGTTGGCTTTGCTAGGGAGAAGGTTTTGCCAGATCCCACCAGGGGGCCACGGCATCGGGCTTTTTGTGGAACCGGGAGGAGAAAAAGTCCGGTTTTCCTTGGTTTGACCGGGGGCTTGCGAAAAAGCCTATTAGATGCCATCATGGATTTCTGATGCCCCTGGGAAAAGATTTTCCACAGGGGATTTTTATGGGACAATAATAGGGTTAGATGGTAGCAGTTCGAGAGGTTTCCGCAGGGGTATTGCTTTTTGTTTGGCGGTTAGGGGACTGATGCCAAAAGAGTAACTACTAGCTAGAAAAAGGACCTCGGACGTGCCGGCAACGTGTGTGGTGGGTTTGCAGTGGGGCGATGAGGCCAAGGGGAAGATCGTGGATCTATTGACTGGTGAGTACGATATTGTGGTCCGGTACCAAGGTGGGGCCAATGCGGGCCATACGGTCGTGCTAGGCGGCGAGCCGTTCAAGCTCTCCCTGGTGCCCAGCGGCATCTTTCGTCCCCAGGTGCAATGTGTGATTGCTAATGGGGTGGTCTTACATCCGGGCAGTTTGTTAGAGGAAATCGAACGGCTACGGGCCCGCGGTGTGCAAGTGGAGGATAATCTGCTGGTGAGCAATCGGGCGCATGTGATTTTCCCGTGGCATATTGAGGAGGATCGGCTTTTGGAAAAAGTGGCCGGTGGCGAGGCAATCGGTACCACGCTCCGAGGCATCGGCCCCTGCTACCGAGACAAAGTGGGCCGGACATTGGCCTTCCGGGTGGGCGATCTGTATCGGCAGAACTTCCGGGACCGGGTCCGTCAGGTGGCCCAATTCAAGCAGCGGATGCTCCAATGTTTGAGTGGCGAGCCAATCGAGCTGGATGCAGACGCCATCTACGAGCAATATCGCCAATATGCCGAGCAATTGCGCCGCTGGGTAGGCGATTCCACCAGCTATCTTCTGGACGCCCTGGAAGCCAATAAGCGAATCCTGTTTGAAGGGGCACAAGGGGCGCTGTTGGACGTAGATCATGGGACCTTCCCTTATGTAACCAGCAGCAACAGTTCTGGGGTGGGCGTTTCGAGCGGCTCTGGAGTACCGGCACGATATTTGACTAAGGTCATCGGCATTATCAAGGCCTATAGTACCCGGGTAGGCGGCGGCCCGTTTCCTACCGAACAGGCCAACGAGATCGGCCAATACATTCGGGACCGGGGCAACGAATACGGCACGGTAACGCGTCGGCCCCGCCGTTGTGGCTGGTTTGATGCGGTGGCGGTACGTTATACAGCCCGGCTCAGTGGGGTGGATGTGTTGGCGGTGATGCTTTTAGATGTGTTGAGCGGTCTGGAGGAGCTGAAAATTTGTGTGGCCTATGAGTTAGATGGCCAAAAGACCACGGTCTTTCCGGCTCATGTCGATGAGCTTTGGCGGGTGCAGCCGGTCTATGAAACCCTGCCCGGTTGGAAAGAGGAAATCTCTCATGTTCGCCGATGGGAAGATCTGCCGCCAAACGCCCAAGCCTATTTACGCCGGATTAGCGAATTGATCGGCCGACCCTTAGAAATCATCTCCGTCGGCCCGCACCGAGATCAGACCATTTTCCTTCGAGGCCAGCTTTCATGAATAAGCCGATGGAAGAGGATTTTGATATCCCCCCGAATAAGCGGCCTCGGCATATCGCAGCCATCATGGATGGCAACGGCCGATGGGCGCTCCGGCAGGGCTTGCCCCGCATCGAAGGCCATCGCCGAGGCGCAGAAGCAGTACGCCGAATCGTCCGAGAATGCGCCCGGCTAGGCATCCAGCAACTGACGTTGTTTTGCTTTTCGAGTGAAAATTGGAAACGTCCGCCTGAAGAGTTGCAGTTCCTCATGCAGCTTTTGGAACACTACATGGTCGAAGAGCGGCCGGAATTACTGGAGAATAATATTCGGCTCACAGTCATCGGCCGACGTGAAGGGCTGCCCTCTAGTGCGATACAGGCCATGGAGGAAACCATCCGCCTGACCAGCCAAAATACAGGCCTACATCTTTGCCTGGCCATTAACTACGGCGCTAGGCAGGAACTGACCGATGCCGTGCGCCGAATTGCCCAGGAAGTACAGTCTGGCCGACTCCGGAGCGAGCAGATCGATGAACAAATCATCTCTCAATACCTTTATACAGCTGGTATGCCCGATCCGGATCTACTGATCCGAACTGCCGGGGAAATGCGTCTGAGCAACTTTCTGCTTTGGCAGTGCAGCTACGCAGAGCTATGGGTAACGGAACGATGCTGGCCGGAGTTCGACGAAGAGCTTCTTCGGCAGGCTATCCGGGACTATGCCGCCCGACGACGTCGATTTGGCGGACTTTTGCCAGAGGAACTGGCTGGTTCCGGCCCCACGGTTTTCCAACAGAGGCTGGGCGGAAATCAACACTTGGGTGGCTCCCGATAGGGTTTGGATTAACCGGATCTCGCAGCAAAAAAGGAGGAAATAGGCAATGTCGGCATTCTAGGCAATCCAGCTCCTGAGCCGATTTTCCCTCGAAAAAATACATTTCCAGACAGCTTCCCCAGACAGCATCCCAGAAGCCAGCTCAGGCAAGGAACAGCGGAGAGGCCACGGCTGGTTCGGCCACGACACCTTTGCTGGGGGACACATTTCCTCGGCAAGATGAGCAAATATCAAGTTTCCCTTCCGATCAATGAAACCACACCCGATTCTCCTTTAGATCATAGGTGCTATTCATGAGCCGTTCGCTCCAATTGCCCGATCAGCTCTATGAAGCCCTTCAGGAGGCAGCTGTCGCGGCAGGCTGTTCCATGGCCGACTGGATCGCACGCCAACTCTCCTGTTGTCCAGGCGCTGCCCAGGACCATCGGCCAGAAAGCGTGTCCACTCCGCCTACCGAACAGCTAGCCCGACTTCGGCAAGAACTGCGTGATAGCTACGCAAACCGAGCCGTCATCTATTGGTTCATCTATGACGAACTTCGGCAATTGCTGGGGGCGGAGCAGGCCGAGGCCCTCATGAGCCGCGCCATCTATCGCCGAGGCCTGCAAAAAGGCCAGGAACTTTACAGCCAATTTGCTCCCGCCGATTTGGCTGGACTTCGGACAGCCTTTGTCGGCCGATCCGCTGACCAGGGCCAACTCTTCCAACCCGAAGTCCTCCGGGCCGACCCAGACGCCTTGGACATCAAATTCCATGCCTGCCCTTTGCGCGAAACCTGGGTCCAAATGGGGCTTCCGGACCAGGAAGTGGCCACTTTGTGTCGAATTGCCGCCCAGGTCGATTATGGTACGTTCCAAGGAGCTGGCTTTCGATTCTGGGCCGACACCTGGCAACCGGGCGGCGAAGGATGCTGTTTTCTGCACATTCGGCCCGGCCCAGCCAACCCTCCTGAACCAGTTCTGGAGTAACTCTCTGTTGGAGGGGTTTAGTGGGTCAACCGGATTCTTCCTAACCTCCCGTGCTTGTCCAGGTTGAGTATAATAGAAACGTAACATTTCAGCCGAAGGAAGCCCTCTTGTCATCCCTGCGCAGGCAGGGATCCAGTTCATCAAAAACACGGAAGAGAACATCTGGATTCCCGCCTGCGCGGGAATGACAAAGGTCCTGTTTCTCCCTAAAAACACACAGTTACTTCCATAGAAACAGATTGGCCGAGGGGAATCAAAACCCGTTTGGCTACGCCCTTCTAACACCTTCCGGGAGGCAACGGCATGGAAAACTTATTTGACCGACGGCGATTTTTGCAACATGCGACCATTTTGGGCAGCCTGACGGCCTGCCGAAAAGCCCATCCAGCTTTGGCAGCCGAAAAGGAACCTGTGCCCCAGCGGCCTGAAGCTCATCCACCGTTAGGCAAAGGACAAGGCATCTATCCAGGCCGGGTCGTGTGGGTGCATGATCCCAAGGTAACCGATTGGCAAGGACCTGGTGATGGTCATTGGTGGCAGCCGGGCCGGACAAAACAAGATCGTCTCAACGCCATGATGGCCCGAGCTATCTCGGAACTAACCGGTCAAACCAGCCCAGACAAAGCATGGGACAAACTCTTCCGCCATTTTAATCAGATCCACGGACGCGGCGATCAAGGATACCGAACCGGTGAAAAAATTCTTATCAAACCCAATTGGGTTGGCTTTATTTGGCGAGATCGGAATGTGGATCCGGACTCCTATCGGTTAGTTCGCCGCCTGGATTATATGAACACAGGTCCTCAGGTCATTATCGCCCTGTTGGGCCAATTAGTTAAACAGGTAGGTGTTCGGCCTTCGGATATCACCGTCTGCGACAGCCTGGCACTGTTGCCCGATGAATATTACACTATCCTCCGAGAAGCGTATCCGGAGGTTCGATATGAAGATTACGCCGGCAAGCCAGGCCGAATCAAAGTCAAACCATCCGATGTACCTTTGTACTGGAGCTGCCGGCCTCAAGGAGTGGCCCAGGATTATGTGCCTACTTGCTTTGCTGAGGCTACCTATGTGATCAATGTAGCTAATCTGAAAGGTCATACGGCCGCTGGAGTAACCCTGTGCGGCAAAAACCACTTTGGCTCCCTGATCCGGTGGCCGGTTCAGCAAGGTTACTATGATATGCACCGGGGTTCCTTCAACCCCCAGCGCAAAGCATATCGGGAACAGGTGGATCTATTAGGCCATGCCCATCTAGGCGGCAAAACGGTACTGAATATCATTGATGGTATTTTCACCGGTAAACATTATATTGACCCGGCCCCTCGGCGATGGAAGGCTCCGCCGTTTAACGATTTCTGGCCGTGCAGCCTGTTCGTTTCCCAGGATGCGGTGGCCCTAGATTCAGTGGCTTTTGATTTTATCTGGGATGCTTGGGAAGATTGCGCCCGGATGCCCAGAGCCGAAGACTACCTCCATGAGGCGGCCTTGGCCGACAATCCCCCTTCGGGCACTTTCTACGATCCGAATCACCCTACACCGACCAAACGCCTGCCGAGCCTCGGCGTCCATGAACACTGGAACAATTCGGAAGAGCGAAAATACTCCCGGAACCTTGGCCGACCGGAAGGCATCGAACTGCTCTACGCCCGGCTGGAGTAACCGTTCGCTTGATACTGGCAGTAAGGAGCAGCTTAAGAGTTTGTCCGCTTTGGAGGCCTTCGCCTGCAGCCGCTGAACTCCAAGACTGAGTAAGGATAGCAAGGCCGCTACCTTGCGGTCTCGCTGTTATACACAAGTTGGAGTTCAGACGCTCGGCCATCACTTTAGGCAAAGCAGGAAAACTCGTTGAACAACACAGACAAACCATTTTCTGAAACTAAAGCTCTCCTGATCTTCTAAATGATTTTTCCTAAATTGTGCAATTTATCCAATGGCTTGTTTTGGAAGGTTTATTATCCCCCTAATTGGGGCAATCGTTTGGTGCTACTGTGAGGGTAAATCCATCCCAAAGATGTGTATAACAGCGAGACCTTGCGGTGGCGGGGATTCTGCCCTATGGGTTCTACCCTCCGGCCTCCAGCTGGCACCGCCATTCCCACCTCTGCCAATGGCCTACAGTCTACTCTATAGCCCCACCGCTTCCACTAGGGGCGGCTTGCTCATCTGCTGTGCGTGTTCTGCCCTTGGCCATCCGCCTCTGGAAAGGCCCATAGTTCTGCCAGGCTTACTAGCCAGGCCACCGTATCGATCATCTCATCCAGGCAGGCCCATTCCAACACCGAATGCGGATTATATTGGCCAGTAGCAAGGTTCGGGGTGGGTAGTCCCATTGCGGTAAGCCGGGCTCCATCAGTTCCCCCTCGGACAAAGGTAAGTCGGGGTCTACGGCCCAACCGTTCCAGAGCTTTTTGAGCCAGGGCCACCGCTTGAGGGTGTTTTGCCAATCCTTCTGCCATGTTTCGATATTGGGGAGTAATAGCTACCTCAATAGAACTGCCTGGAAAAAGAGCCTGGGCCTCAGCCGCTGCTTCGTAGAGCAACCGAGCATATTCCGCTAGTTGGGAGGTTTGAAAATCTCTCAAAAGGACCCGGAGTACAACTTTCCCTACACCTCCTTCCACCCAATAGGGGTGGATGAATCCCTGCCGACCTTCGGTGGATTCAGGACTTAGATGATCCAGCGGAAATCGGCACAGCAGTTCGCCCACCACTCGAAGGGCATTGACCATTCGGCCCTTGGCTATCGAAGGATGGATATTTCGGCCGGTGATGGTAATCACCGCTTGATCCGCGGAAAAAGTTTCCACATCGATCGAATACGCTCCGGTTCCGTCCAAGGTATAAGCCACCGTAGCACCTAGGCGTTGCAGGTCCACAAAATCTACCCCCCGGCCAATTTCTTCGTCGCAGGTAAAAAGCAATCGGATAGGCCCGTGCCGGATATGGGGGTTCTCTACTAGATGGGCGACGGTTTCCACCAGGATGGCCACCCCGGTTTTGTCGTCGGCTCCCAACAAGGTGGTACCGTCGGAGGTTATCAGAGTTTTGCCCACCATGCGTTGTAATTCCGGATTTTCTTCTGGCCGAAGAATTTTGCTCCTATCCCCCGGCAGGGGTATCTCGCCCCCCTGATAGCATTCTATCACCTGCGCTCGCACCGGTCCTCCGGGAGCTTCGGGTGAGGTATCCAAATGGGCCAAGAAGGCTATAGTCGGACCGGCTGGGGAGCCATTGGACGGCAACGTGGCCCAGACTAATCCATGGGAGTCTTGTTCCACCTCGGGCAGACCCAATTGCCGCAATTCTTCAGCCACTCGTTGGCCCAACTGGAGTTGCCCAGGGGAACTGGGATAGTCGGCAACCCCCTCTACCGAGGTGGTATCTATCCCTACATATCCCAAAAACCGCTCTAACAGCCGTTGGGCATTCATAAACGTTTCCTTTACCGGGAGGGAGGATTTTCAACAGCCAGAAATGATGTTAATTTAATGATTTTTCACAATTCTGTCAGTACTAGATGTCTGTTTTTCGGGCTCTGAACAAAACCAAAAGTTGCAGAGGTCTCTGGCAACTAGCAATCGCTGTTAGGCAGCACATCGCTATTTGAGAATCTTCGAGCTTCTTACAAAACAAAACGAATGTTCCTACCGTCGCCCCAAAAGGCAAGCAGAACCTAAGCTCGATGTTTGCCAATTTTGGTCTTCTGCCAAAATGGGAAAGTTCGAACCCTCTGAAATTCGTGGCATTCGGAAATTAGGTGAACAAACAAATGGTTCGTCATGCCCCTAGCGACAAAACAAGTTAGGGAAAATGGCAAAAGTCGAGCTGAGAACCATTGTTTTATGTGAGAAGCTCTTATTTTTTAATATGCGAATTTATGCTACGGTGCCTCTTCCGCAAGGAGCTACCCTATGGCTGCCAGCACGGTCCGGTACTTAGTCTTTGACGTCGAAAGCGTTGCCGATGGGAAACTGATCGCTCAGATGCGCCATCCCGGCCAACAGATCAGCCCAGAAGACGCCGTCGCCTGTTACCGGGCAGAACTGATGGAAAAATATCAATCCGATTTTATCCCCTATACTTATCAGATTCCCATTGCCATTGCGGTAGCCAAGGTGGCAGAAGATTTTAGCCTCCTGGACTTGGTGGCCCTGGATGAGCCGGAGTATCGCCCCCATGTGATGGTGGAAAACTTTTGGCGTGGCTGGGAAGCCTATCGTCGGCCCACCTTGGTCAGCTTCAACGGGCACTATTTCGATCTACCCCTTTTGGAATTGGCGGCCTTCCGGTATGGGATTAGTTTACCTGGATGGTTTGCCGCTGCTGCCCGCTCGTTTGATCAGCCCCGCAGTCGGTACAACCTCCAGGCCCACATCGACCTATGTGATCTTCTGACCAATTTTGGTACCACCCGTTTTACCGGCGGCCTGAACCTGGCAGCCAATCTGCTGGGCAAACCCGGGAAAAT
The DNA here is from genome assembly GCA_025062105.1 of Thermoguttaceae bacterium. Taxonomy (GTDB): domain Bacteria; phylum Planctomycetota; class Planctomycetia; order Pirellulales; family Thermoguttaceae; genus JANXAQ01. The sequence continues at coordinate 24,921 of JANXAQ010000327.1, read as the reverse complement.
GGAGATCCAAGGCCATATGGTCCAAGACCTCTATCAGCAGGGCCGACTGTCAGAAATCCAAGACTACTGCCGCTGCGATGTGCTCGACACCTATTTTGTCTTTTTGCGCACTCGGGTCTTGGTCGGCCAACTGAGCCTGGAAGACGAACACCGATTGGTGGCCCAAACCAAGCAATGGATCCAACAGCAAGCCGATCGGGGATTGACTGCCTATCAACTCTACCTGAAACATTGGGGAGATTGGCAGAACCCCTGGATCAACACGGATCCCCGGCCGTAATGAACCTGACTCCCAAGCAACTGCGAGCTTTTCCCCCTTTGGATTCTCTGCATGCACTACGCCGATCGGTTCCCTCCGAGTCAGAGAGGCTTGCCTGTAGGATGGTTGTGGTTGGCCCAGAGTTTCCCCTACATTCTTTCCCCCCTTGTAGGGTACTCCGTTATATAATTGTTAGTTCCGGGAGGGACTGATTTTTGTGTGGTCCGTTGTGGGAGGACCTGGAAGATAGCAAGTCCATAGTCTATCCAATTGCTTGGGTCTGGGATTACCAGGAAAAAACCTATTCCCCAGCCAGAAGCTATGTCTTTAGAGTCTGTCCGAAAAGCATTTTCTATGATGAAAGGTGGTTTCCTTTATTCCCCAGAATCTCCAAAATCCCTGTTTTTAAGGAGTCTGAAGGATAGGAGCCGTCGGGTAAAACCCATGGGAAACCAGCCAAATACCCATTGTAGTACAGCCTCTTAGCTCGACTTTTGCCGTTTTTCCTAAGTTGTTTTGACACCAGAGGTTGCAGCAAACCCTCCTTTTGTTTACACAATTTCCTAAGTTCGATAATTTCAAGGAGTTAGAACCTTTCTCATTTCAGCAGAAGACCAAAATTGGCAAAAGTCAAGCTTAGAGGAGCTAAGGTTGCTATATCCGGGAGAACATGAGCTCGACTTTTGCCATTTTTCCCTAACTGGGCTTGACTCCAATAGTTACGGCGAAACCTCCTTTTGTTCACCTAATTTCCTAATAAGTCCAATAGTTTCATAAGAAGCTAGAACTTTCCCCTTCCGGGATGAAGTTAAAAATGGCAAAAGTCGAGATGAGTGGGTGTTGGGCAAAGGGGGATTGGCGGCAGATAGACTTGGGGTTGTCTAGGGTATTTTATTTTGCCAATTGAACCACAGAATTTCCGTCGGCCCTTGGAATTACTTTCTTCTCGACGCAATGGGATAAGTTGGTTAAACTAAAAGTTTCGCAACATTTCAGCCGAGCGAAGACACTAGCTTCTTCCTTGAGGTGGGAGAGGCTGTCTGAGCCAAAGTTTAATGTCGTCTGCGGGGCAGAAAAGCTCGCTGACCGTTGCTTTCCCCTCACCCTATACTGGGATTTTGGCGTCAGGGGAGAGGAGAGACACTAAGGCCACTTTACTCGGCCGAAGGATTATAACTGTCTTGTGGGAAAAGAAGTTGTGGATTAAAAGGTCCGGTGCTGTTTTTTATGGGCTTAGGTTTCGGATACGGAGGGTTCGTTTCATATTATGCTCCAAACTCAACGAGTAGTAATTACCGGCATAGGGGTGATTTCGCCGATTGGCTGCACAAAGGAGGCATTCTGGGAGTCGTTGATTGGAGGCCGAAGTGGGGTTCGTCCGCTTGAACACCTCCCAAGTGGGATATTACCTGCATCTTATGGAGCAGAGGTCTGGGATTTTCAGGGCAGAGCCGAGGAGTTTCTCCCGGTGGATAAAGAGCAGACCAAGGCCATCCGCAAACAACTGAAGGTCATGTGTCGAGAGTCGCAGATGGGAGTGGCTGCTGCGCAGCGGGCGATGGCCGATGCAGGGCTTCGGCCCGGCCAATATGATCCGGACCGAATCGGCGTCAGTTTCGGCAGCGACTATATGCTGACGCTACCCGAAGATTTTATCGAGCCCATCCAAGCTTGTATTAATTCCCAGGGCCGATTCGAGTTTGATCGATGGGCCTTGGAAGGCATGTCCAAACTGGAGCCGCTTTGGCTATTAAAATATCTGCCCAACATGCCGGCAAGCCATTTTGCTATCTTCAATGATCTGCGCGGACCGAACAATTCGATCACCCAGCGGGAGGCGTCGGCCAATTTGGCTGTAGGCGAAGCCTTTGAGATTCTCCGGCGGGGGGATGCCGATGTAATGGTGGCTGGCAGCACCGGTACCCGACTTCATCCGATGAAAACCATTCACGCCTTCCAGCAAGAGCAATTAGCCGACAGCCGGTTCGCCCCCGAACAAGCAAGCCGACCTTTCGACCGTGATCGTACAGGCATGGTCCTTGGGGAAGGGGCGGGAGCAGTCGTTTTAGAGACCCTCTCCTACGCCCAGGCTCGGGGAGCCAAAATCTATGCAGAGGTACTGGCTGCGGCCTCCCACTCGGTAGCCGAACGCCGATTGCTGGCCCGGCGAGATCGGGCTATCGAACTGGTTTTACGCAGTTTGCTGGATCGAGCCGCCATGCACCCGGACCAAATCGGCCATCTGCACGCCCATGGCCTCAGTACCCATAGCAGCGACCGAGAAGAAGCCCAGGCTATCCAGGCCGTCTTTGGCCAGCGGCAGAAGCCCGTTCCCATAGTGGCCGCCAAAAGCTATTTCGGCAACCTGGGCGCCGGCAGCGGCTTGGTGGAACTGGTAGCCAGCCTATTGGCCTTAGAGCACGGCCAACTTTTTGCCACCTTGAACTACCAGACACCCGATCCGGAATGCCCTATCTATGTGGTTCGGGAAGCAGCTCAACCGCCTGGTTCCTGCTTTATCAACATCAATGTCACCCCCCAGGGCCAAGCCGCCGGCGTGCTAATCCGCAAATACGAAGGCTGAGCTTTTTCAAAGGCTGGGCTGAAATGGGATTTTGATAGTTTCCTATGGGTTGTGGCCGACCGGCCCCCCTCAACTCCTTAAAAATAGGGATTTTGAGGATTTTAGGCAATTTATAAGACTACTTTTCATCATGGAAAGCGGGTTTCCGGGAGGTTTTCTGAAGCTCCACTTCTGCCATTGCAGTATCCTGCTGAAAAGGCAAAGCTATCACTCCCTGGAATTGGGAGATTTAGGAAATTGTGCGCATCAAAGGAGTTCTTCGCCATACCTCCTTGAAACATAAGTAAATGGCAAAAATCGCACTCATCTATGTTCGGAACCTCGGCATAATCCTGAACATATAGTGAACTCTATGAATTTCTGATTCGGTAGGCTTTAGCTGTTTTTCACCCAAACGCCTACTCTATGTAGGCTGCTAAGCAGTGCTAGTAACCCAATATATGGGGGCAGAGGCGGAGGGGACCAAAATCGTATCAAAGGAACCTCTCCCGAATTCTGAACATCTAGTGAACTTTGTGAGCTTTTGATCTCTAGATGTTCAGTTGTTCTACCTGTCTGCTACTATCTATTAGGTGCTTATAATGCTAGCAATCCTATATGTTGTATTAGAGAGGGGGTAAGCCAAAATGGTATAAAAACATTCCCTTTGAATTATGCAGAGGTTCCCAAGATATCTCCCTGGAAAGATGGCTCCCTGTTATCCACATCTTTTGGGATGGATTTCTCCTCCCAATGGGCCAAAGCGATTGCCCCACCTAGGGGTATAACAAACTTCTCAAAAGAAGCCAACCGTTACTTTAGAGAAATGACACCATTCGGGAAAGATCCTTTGGAAGATTTGGAAGATCAGGAAGTGTTTGGTTTTAGAAACTATTGCCTATATAGCCTGTTTTATCCATTCAATTTCCTTCCACAAACTTTCGGCATTTTCCTAAAGGGATGTCCGAGCCTCTGAACTCTAACTTGTGTAGAACAGCGAGGAATGATGGGGGGCCCAATTTTTAAAAATCCCCCGAAAGTGGGGATAAAAGTAGATTCGGCCCATCAGCCAGAATAATCTAATCTTTTAAAACGTCTTTTCCGAACGCACCACACCAAACCACCAAAAATAGCACTTCGCCGAATGGAAGAACTCCATCAGAACCTACCGTTTGAAGAAAACCGGGATTTTAGGAAAGAAAAACAGGGTAATTTGGGAAACATAGATATTTTTAAGAGTTTTCATAATTTTCCTCAGCTGATACTCGCTTCGAATGAATAGTTAGCTAATCAAAAAATGGTCAATCCACAATCGGTTCCAGGAGCCGCTTCCGGTGCTTGGCCACCCGTATTCCCCGCCATTGTGTATTCGTTGTGAATACCCTTTCTTTTGGGAAGTCAGGCAGTTTGGAAAAGTTAGGAAAGTTTTCGCAAAATATTTTTCTGTGTACTATCACCTGTATTTCTCTAGAATATCCCACCTTACTAGTAATCTAGGATTTAGCTGAGGTAGTATCGATAGGGGGTTCTAATGGGAATTCAGCTTTGCGATGCGCCATGAGTCTAAGTTTTGTGTAGAACACCGAGAGGCGAAGTGCAAAAGGAAGAAGGAAGAAAGCCCCTCCATTCATCGCTTGTTGTTATACACCAGTTACACCATTTGCGATATGCAGCTGCACAACGGCCCCCAAAATGATCACCTAGTAAAGGTGGATAACGAAGTTTTTATACCCATCCGAATGTTGCTTTGGAGAAACTGCAAGATTTGGAAAACATTATCTTGCAGATTAGAAGGGGTTTACCTTGGGAAACTACTTTTCCTATATTACCTATTTTGCCCATTTCGTGTTTTTGAACGAGCTTTCAGGATTTGCCTATGGGGATGGCCAGCCGCTTGGTATAACAGTGTGCCTTTCGGCGAACTTACTTTTGTAGTTTTCTAGCAAAGGAGACACTCATTGTCCGGCCGAGGCAGTGCCTGGAATAGAGTTTCCACCGCCCTGAAGATTCTACTTTCGTTGGGGATTGTGGCTTTTTTGCTTTATCGGGCCGAAGCGAAGGATCCGGACACGTTTGGCCGTCTTTGGGCGCAGCCGAAGCAGTGGGAATATTTGCTGCTGGCTACGGCCGCCTGCTGGGCAGCCACCTTTTTGACCTTTGTTCGTTGGTTGTATTTGGTACGGGCTTTAGACCTGCCGCTTTCGTTCCGGGAGGGGATGCGGATTAGTTTCCTTGGGTATCTATTTAATTTAGCGCCGATGGGGATTGTGGGAGGCGATTTGCTGAAGGCGTTTTTGCTGGCCCGGCAGCAGTCGGGCCGCCGAGCTCAAGCTGCTGCCACGGTGGTGGTTGATCGGGTGCTGGGGCTGTACATTTTGTTTGTAGTTGCTGCTGTTGCCATCGTGGCCGTCGGATTCCATCAGAGTCAGCAACCCGAGCTTCGGCTAGCCTGCCAATTGACTCTAGCTATTACCCTGGCCGGTACGGCGGGGATGCTGATGCTATTTATTCCGGGTTTGACACAGGGTCGGCTAAGTCGCCTGATGGCTGGCATTCCGAAAGTCGGTCCGATACTAGATAGTCTTCTGGAAGCGGTTCGGCTCTACCGGCATCGCTGGTTGGTACTTGTCAATTCTAGCCTGATGAGTGTGGGGGTACATAGTCTTTTTGCCATTGGGGTTTTTTGGATTGCCTGTGGGTTATATGAACGGGTTTTGCCGCTGACAAGCCATTTTGTGATCATGCCCATCAGCGCCTCGATGGGAGTCATTCCCCTTCCATTGGGACCTTTTGAAGCGGTGTTGGAATTTTTATACGAAAGAACACCGGGACCGGAAGGCCTTCGTATGGCTGCCGGCCAAGGGTTGATGGTAGCTTTGGCCTATCGGGTGATTACTGTGCTTTTTGCCGCCTGTGGCATCTTCACCTATCTGGGCAGTCGTTCGGAAGTGGCCGAAGCCCTCCAGCAGGCCGACTTGTCGGAAACCATCTCCCAGGCCCAAAGCCGTCCCAGCTAATTCCTTTGAACACTCCGCCATCGCCTGCCTAAGAGGCTTTCCTAAAATGGGGGATTGGGCTGGGTTCCAATCGGTTTGGGCCGACCGGCTTCTATCCTTCAGACTCTTTCAAAACAGGGATTTTGGGGATTCTGGGGCATTGAGGAAGGAAAACTGCTTTCATCATAGAAAATGCTTTTTCGGACGGCCTCTTAGCTCGACTTTTGCCAATTTTGACTTCGCCCTGGCAGAGGGCTGTTCTATCTCCTAGTAAATATTGGACTTAGGAAATTGGATGAACAAAGGGTAGTTTCGTCATAACTGCTGGCACTAAAACCAGTTAGGGAAAATTGGCAAAAGTTGAGCTAAGAGGTAGGCCTAGCCGTTCCTGCCGGAAAAGCAGTTTCCCTCTCCAATTTGTTCTCAGTCCCCAAACCCCTATTCTTAAAGGCCCAGCATTTCTCGGCCGGTCAGCCAAAAACCCATTGGGAACCTCAAAAAGGAGTTCTGCACGATTTAAAGGATATATTTTTATACCATTTTGGTTCCCTTCCCTGCCTGGCCCAACACATTGGATTGCTTGCACTGGTAGCATCCTACATATCGTCGGTGTTTGGATAGGAGTAAATAAAGCTTATCGAATCAAAAGTTCATATAATTGATTATACATTCAGGATTATACAAAGGTTCTCCTATTCCAATTTTATGAGGAACCTCTAAAAGTTGAGGGAATGGGAAGTAGTTGATAGATATTATTCGTTTGTTCAATATTGGGAATTTGTTTATATAAAAGGAACTTTCGTATAACTTTAAGGGGGATATTTTTTATATCATGTTGGCTACCTCCCCTTTAACCCAATCCCGAGGGGGGCTAGCATGTTAGCACCCAATAGATAAGGAGAATTCGGGTAGGAGAAGCCAGCGGCTACAGAATCAAAAGTTCCTGCAGTTCACTATATGTTCAGGATTTTTGCAGAGGTTTCAAAAGATTTTCCAGCAGACAAAGTCCAGCTGGCAGATTTCTGCTTTCGGAGCAATCCCCGCTGGTTGGAAGCCTTTTACGATCGGAGGTCCAAACTCACCAAAACGGAAGCAAAACCGACCACCATGGCTAAAACCTTCCCAGGCTGTGGACAACCTTTCAATAGAATCCCAACCAGGCAATACAACCAGCAATCAATGAACAGAGCTAGCAATCAGTGCAGAGGTGGGGTGCCCGTTTCCGGGCTAAAACTGCTTATTCGAGAAGGCATGCGATCTTACTTGAGGGTCTGGATTCCAAGGGCGATGTCGTTGGCAAAGACTGGGGAACGAAGTTTTTTCAGCCCACCGGCATGCTCGAATCGGGCCGAATCAGCAATTTGCCCCGTCTTCGTATCAACCCATTCTGCCCGGTAGGAGCCTGCTGGCAGATCCAGGACCAAATCGGTCTGAATCTGCTCTCGGAGAAGCTCTTGGAGGTTTTTTGGCTTTTCTGGAAGCGGCACATGTAAATAGATAGCATAGGCTCTGCCTGGTTGGACCAAAGCCTGCACGGAAAGTTTTTCCGAAATTTGTTTGATGAAAGAACTGTCCGGTCGCATCCGGATGAAATCGAAACGTTCGATGAACTGTTTTAAAATGGATAATTGTTTACGTAATTCTGGGCTGCCCCCGCCCGGAGACTTATAGTCCCGAAAGGTACCGTCTGGATGCCTAGGTGTGAACGAATAATCTAAATGGCTGAACAGCCCACCACCAGCCAGGATAAAAGCCCATGCTTCGGTCCGATAGAGGACGTCCTCTTTGCCGCGGAAACCGGTCTCGTTTTCGCCGATTACTTTGTTCAGGTGATAATTCATAGCTACGGTATCCGGCGGTACACAGTAGTGGAAGTTGAAGATAGAAACGGCCGGGTGGGGATTTTCTACCTTTTTTCGGCCGTTAGCGATATTCCAGGAAATTAAATGTTTATTTGGAAGTTCTCGTTCGGTTTCTACAATCACATCGGTGATCCGTCGTTGCCAATCCTCCTGCACGCCGCCGAAATACGGCTCATTGCACACTTCATAGTAGAGATTATCGTAGGGGTTCAACTCCTGAACGATTTTTCGGGTTACGGCAATCTGTACTTCCAAAAGTTTCGGATGCTTTAAGGTGAAGACTTCCGTTCGGGGGCAATCGCCAATGTCGTTGATATTATTGCGGATATTCATCGGGGAAGCCTTCCAAAGTTCCTCCTCATACAAGGGGCAGAACAAATTCATCTCGACAACGACGCCGCTCCGTTGGGCGGCCCGCATAAACTCATGCAGACGGCGGAAATACGCCTCGTCCCAACGGCTCAGATCAAACTTATTGCCCCCGTCGTAGTAGCCGGGCGTGGTACTGCGGGCCCAAGGAGCAATGTAGCGGTTGGGCTTGGGCGCCAGGGTGTTCTCTGTGATGCCAAACGAACTGGGTAGTTCTCGATAGGTGCCAGAAAATGTACGGGTATGGTTCAAACCGTCGGCTGCCAGAGTAGCAAAATACCGATGAAAATCAAAATCCAAATTAAGCACTGCTCCATAATGCTCGCCGGAACCAATGAGCACAGTCGGCTTACCCCGCCAGAGGAAATAATGCCCGTTTTCCGGATGCAGTCGAATGGGCCCCCCATCATCCATCGGCTTTGCTCGAGCCGATGGCGTGGAGGGGGCTTTTTCCGCTGTCTGAACCATCCGCTGGCCTATGGCCTCCCAAAAACCACCGGCTACCAAACACCAGGTTGCCAGGATGCGGATAATGATTTTGGGCCAGACCTTCATGACTCGGTCTCCTTTGGAAGAGGGACACATGTTTGCACTTCCAAACACTTACATCCTCCTTTATGCAAATCCAGTTACTCCTGAAGTTCTTTCTATGCCCGGAAGGTGGTATAAGCTTGGGCCGACTGCCTATCGTTCTAATTTTTAGATAACATTCGACTTAGGAACTCTCCTAAAATTGAGCGGTTGAGGTTTCTCGGTGGGGGCTCAACGTCCCTACCCTCTAAGCTCGACTTTTCCCATTTTCCCTAAATCCTTTTGTTTCCAGTAGTTACGACAAGACTTCCTTTTGTTCGCGCAATTTCCTAACTCCAATAGTTACAAGGACTTAGAGTTTTCCCCTTCCGGGAGAAGGCCTAAAATGCCAAAAGTCGAGCTAAGAGGTCTAGAAAATAGTCGCTTTAAGGATGCTGGGAATTTTCAGGAAGGTAAACTTTTTCTCATAAAAATGTCTTTTCAGTAGAGCTTTTTAGCCTGGCGCATGTACCAAAGAGAGATAGTAGCTAACTTTTACCAGCAAAAGTAGGCAAGGAAATGCCCAACACCCTCTTTCGAGGGGGTTTTGCTATTTTTCTAACTTCTTTTATTTCGAAGAGTTAGGCATTAAGTGCGCTTGTTCAACAATTTTCCTAACTTCCATATTTTCAAAGCCTTAGCACATCTAAAGTAGGCTACCTTCTGGAAATTAGCAAAAGTTGAGAGGGGGTGTCCCACGGCTACATAAACAATATTCCATTATTTTTCGGGCTGTTTCAATTGGAAGATCACCGAAACGCTGGCTCGGATGGCGATTTTGCCCAGGGCGATGGTTTCCCCCGGCTGCTCGAAAGACGCGGGGATTTCTTGTAGCACATTTTGCGCCATAGTTTGGGCTCGGCTAAAGCCCCATCCACTCCACCCAGAATAATAATACCAGGGGGACTGGCCTTCTTGGATTTGTAGCGGCGGGCCGATCGATTGACCCAGCGCGGCAGCCATTTTCTCAGCCTTTTCCTTGGCCGCCTGGAGGGCCAAGGTCCGAGCCTGCTCCCGATACTTCTTAAACTCGCTGCTCTGGAAATCCACGCCGTGAATGTACGGCACACCCGCTTGTAGCATCTGGGTGATCAATTGCTCCAGCTTTTCCGGTTCCCGGAGCGTTACTACAAATGTATTTCGTACAAAGTAACCCACAAATTCTTCTCGTCGGTAGCCGTCCCGATACCGTGGTTCGATGGAAAGATAGTCCGTCTGAATGTCTTTGTCGGGAATGCCCAACTGGTGGAGTACGCCCAACGCCTTCCGAAAAATCTCGGTATTTTTCTGTTTGGCTGTCAGGATATCCTGTTTGTCCCAGGTTTCAATGCCGAAGCTCAGAAGGATTTTATCCGGTTTGACATAGACGACCGCTTCACCCTGAACAATGATTTTTGGCGGTTCCAGATTGACGGAACCTGTCTGCCCCCATGCTCCAGAAGCCAACATCGAAACCCATACACCTATCCCCATGAGCTTGTTCATGGCAAGTCCCTTTGTTGGAAACCTAAGCACAGCAATTTGCTTTGTCCCACGCCGTCTCCTGCAACATGTTATGGTACCATCTTCTGCAATTCTCAGCCATCCCTCCAAGATGGCGGGGGAAGCAGATTTTTGGAACCTCTGCATAATTCAAAAGAGATATTTTTATCCCATTTTGGCTGTCTGCCCCCTAACACAACATAGGAACCTCTGCATAATTATATCGTTCGCTTCCCTCCGGGACTGACCCAATGTATTGGGTTGCTAGGACTGTTAGCACCTTACCTATAGTAGGTATTTAGATGGGGGCAAATAAAACTTACAGAATCAAAAGTTCATATAGTTCACTACATGTTCAGTATTATGCAGAGGTTCCCATATAGAGCTGCTAGCATTGCTAGCAGCCAATAGATAGCAGCTGTACAGGTAGGAGGACCGAACGGCTAGAGAATCAGATGTTTACGAAGTTCATGTCCAGGATTTTGCAGAGGTTCTAAAACATTTTTCTAGACTTCCTAAATTCCCCAAGCCCCTTGGCTCCTTGTTTGCAAAGTTCCGTTCCTTCCCTCCTTGGCTGGTAGGAAGCTTGGGTAGGCGCTGTTGCCGACAAAGAGGTGTATAACCACCAGTCCTGAGCAGCTTATTGTTATAGACCAATGGGTATTAAAGTGCTTGGATATCAGTTAGTTTAGGCAAATGGCGAAAGCTCGTTGAAGAACATACAATGGATAAAATAGGCAATATGGAAAACAGTTTCAGAAACCATGGATTCTCCGGATCTTCCAAGGAGTCTTTCCTAAAGTATGCAATTTCTCCAAAGTAGCAATTAGCTTCTTTCGAAAGGTTTGTTTTCCCCCTATTTGGGGCGCTTATTTGCTGGCGTTGTGATGGTAAATACCTCCCAAAGAGATGGGTAACAGCGAGCCCAGAGCGGGAGAAGGTTCGCATATTGCTAACTGTTGTGTTATACTCCTGATAACTGGTTTTCCTTTGAGCACTGATGGGAGAAGCTTCGGTGGGAAAAATTGCCTATTTAGATTGTTCCAGTGGGATTAGCGGCGATATGATGTTGGCTGCTCTGGTGGATGCTGGGGCATCGTTGGAAGTGCTCAACGAGGCGGTGGAGTCCCTGGGGTTAGGGGCGCGGTTGGTAGCTGGGGAGGTAAAAAAGAAAGGAATCCGGGCATTAAAGATCACTGTAGAACATCCGCCGCAGAGCGGCCATCGGCATCTGGAGCACATTCAGCGGATTATCGAGCAAAGCCGGCTGACCGATCGGCAGAAAAAGACTGCCTTGACGGTGTTTGTCCGAATCGCGCAAGCCGAGGCCAAGGTCCACGGCACCACCGTAGAAAAGGTCCACTTTCATGAACTTGGTGCGGTGGATTCGATTGTCGATATTTGTGGGGTGGCGGTGGGGCTGGATCTGTTGGGGATTGATCGGCTGGCGGCTTCTCCGATACCAGTAGGTAGTGGCTGGGTACAGACGGAGCATGGCCGGTTGCCGGTGCCAGCGCCGGCAACGGGAGAACTTTTGTGCGGCATCCCCTTGGCTGATTCCTTCGTGCAGGCAGAACTGACCACCCCGACCGGCGCCGCCATTGTGGCCTGCCTTGTCGAGGAGTTCGGCCCCTTGCCGGCTATCCGGATCGAACGGATTGGCTATGGGGCAGGCAGCCGGGATCTGCAAGAACAACCTAATATTTTACGTCTCTTTTTGGGAGAACCGATCCACCAGCTGGGCACCGACACTGTCTGGATACTCGAAACCAACCTGGACGATACTAGTGGCGAATGGATTGGCTACTGTACGGGCCAGCTCTTGGAGGCCGGTGCATTGGATGTTTATACGACGGCCATTCAGATGAAGAAGAATCGACCAGCAGTAAAACTTTCGGTGCTGTGTCGGGCGGAGGATGTGGGCCGCTTGGAACAGATCCTGTTTCAGGAGACGACTACCTTGGGCATTCGACGCTGGCCGGTCAGCCGACACCTGCTGCCCCGCTCCTGCCACCGCGTGCAGACGGCCTGGGGCCCGATTGAGGGGAAGGTTTATTGGGGGCCGGACGGCCAGGCACGGTTTTCGCCGGAGTTCGACGCCTGCCAGCGTGTGGCTGTTCAGCAGAGGTTGCCGCTCCGCACTGTCTATGACGCAGCCCTAAGAGCCTTCGACCCAACCCAGTTCTCCTCCCCCAACCCCTGAGAAGCTGCCCGGCTCTGTTGAAAGGTTGTTCGCACTCTGAGAGGCTGTCCTGAAATGCGTTTTCTATGATGAAAGGGAGTTTCTGTCCTAATTCTCTAGAATCTCCAAAATCTCTATTTTTAAGGAGAGTTCAGCGGAGGGACGATCGGGGAAAATCGATTAGAAACCGCTACATCCCAATTTGAGCACAGCCTCTGAGCTCGACTTTTGCCATTTTTCCTAACCTGTTTTGCCGTAACTGCTGATGGCAAGACCAGTTAGGAAAATTAGCAAAAGTCGAAATAACATAATGGGACCTCTGCATAATTCCGAAAGGGATATTTTTATAGCATTTTGGCTGGTCTTCTCTCTCACACAACCTATAGGGCTGCTAGCATTGCAAGCACCCAATTGATCGTAGATTTCCAGATAGGAGAATCAACCGGCTAGAGACACAAATATTCACAAAGTTGACTATATGTTCATTGTTTTGCAGAGGTTCCTAATGAATAACCTAATGTAGAGGATTGCCTCCAGCCTCTTCGCTCTGCCGTCGGCAACCAAGGGCCCAGGGAAGCTAGCAGAAAAGCGACAGGCCAAACAAGGTTCCTATTTACGGCGCGCGGTCCAGCGTGAGTACCACAGCCAAAGTCAACTGGACCGTGATGGCGGCATTAGGCACATCGGTCCGTTCTGGAATGTCCTGTTCGGTATGATAGTTGGGATCGGCATAGGGGAAGGAGCCGATCATCACCACGGCCGCCGGATAGCCCGCCTGAACGAAAGAGCCGTCGTCATCGCCTGGCCGAGGACGTTTAAAAGTCTTCTGTTCCAGTCCGAGCTGGAAGCGATGGTTGGCTGCTAAGGCTAGCCGAGCGATGGCCTCGCCCTCCGGCAAAGTAAACACAATGACATTTTTCTTTTTTCCGGCCGCCGTGTCCTCAGCCGATTTAACGCCGATGCCGTCTAGGTTAAATACCGCAATTATGTTATCGCCCCGCTCCTTGGCCTTTCGGGCAGCAGTTACACTTGTCCAGGGCCAATGTTCCTCGTTGCACCATAAAAATCGAATGGTCCGGTGGCTTTCATACTGGGCTAATACGCGAGCAATTTCCATCAGGCCGGCGGTCCCAATCGCATTATCGTTAGCGCCAGGGGAATCCACCCAGCTTTGGGAATCTTTGTGTGCTAATAGCAAGATGATCTCTTCCGGGCAGCGACGGCCCCTCCGCTCGGCGTACAGATTATAGGCTTTATACCAAGGATCCTCCGCCGCCGGCGGAGAGTATTGGTGAGCTTTGGGCTTTTTCGGGTCCCTCCGGAACGCTTGCACCATAACCTCCTCCCAATCCACTTGGTAACCCCATTTTTGAAGCTGCCCTGTAATATAATCATCCGCCTCATGGAGAGTACTTTTTTGCTGGCCGGGACGAGTGTAATTGAGTTTCCGAAACGGCAACGGATCTTTGGCCAGATAAAATAAATGTCGACGAATCTCCTCCTGCTGAACTTTCTTCAGGATAGTGTAGATTTCATCGACTAGTTTCGGCTCACTCCAAAGGCTCGTCCAACGGGCTTCCCGGGCGGAAGCAGTCTTTTCCGCGGCCTCCTCGCTCAGCCCAATCCTTCCTCCTATCGTCCAAAAAACACAACTCAAAACAAACCAGAAGCATTGTTTCATCGGTCAACTCCTAACGAGGGTATGCTGACACGGCATTTCAACCAGAAAAAGGAGTTTAGCATCTTAAATTGGCCAGCCCCCAAAACTGCTGTTTTGGAACCTTTGCATAGTTTAAAAGAGATGTTTTTACACCATCCGGTGCTCACCACTTTTACCCAAATATATAGGCCTGCTACCACTGCTAACCACCTCGTCTAGTAGGTTTTTGAATCGGGCAGGCCAATCTCTACCAAAGCAAAAGTTCATAACGTTCCCTGCATCTTTAGGATTTTGCAGAGGTTCCTTTGCACATCTTACAGGGGACTGTCTCGGCGTCCCGAAGAACCACCAGAGCTAAGAATTTCTTGACCTCTATTCGAAAGACACACTGTTCGGTCTGGTAAAACCAAGACCGGCTCCCAGAGGCTAAAAAGCAGCCAAGCCCGGATGAAAGAGCGATAGTGAAGCTCCTGGGTCAGTTTACCAAGTCAGGTGGATACTCATGCCAGGGGGTAGAGGCCGAGTTTACGGGAAAACGATACGGTGAGCTTGTGTTTTGGAGGCTCTGTACTGGCTCAGCCAAACAGCTGCTGACCTTTTCCAGCTCAGGGGCGGGTTTTTTTCACTCGGGTAAAATGGTTCTAAAAACGAAGCCCTATTAAAAACGAAGCCCTATGTCGCTGTGGTGTTACGAGCAGCCCATGCTATGGCCGCAATTGCGGCAGACGTAGCAATTTCCGCTTCGCCAAGTGATGGCGCCGCAATGATCGCAAGGGGGGGCATCGTCTTGGAAAAGGACAACATCTTGAAGCCGGGCATAAGCAGGGCCTGGTCCTTTGGCAGCTTCGGTCGGAGAGACGGAAGCGGTTGGGGAGCCGTCTGAGGGCGATCTAGGATTTGGAACGGCTGAGGATGTGGGTGCCAAAGAGGCCGGTAAGGCAGCCGATTCGGGCTTGCCGGAGCGAACAGCGGAGGATTGCTCCGGACGAACCCAGGCGCCGTCCGGTGAATTGGCACTTGGGGGCCAAAATTGCCAAGCTGGGACTGAAACCCCTGGGGAGGCGGGCGAGGGTTCTGCGACGGCAGGTTGTGCTACGGCTGGTTCTCCGGCGGGTAGCCCGAGCTGTTCGGCTGCCCGTTGGGCTTCCCGATAGCCAGGCAGAAACATCAGCCCTAACCATCGGAAGATGTAATCGACGATGCTTTTGGCGTATCGGATTTCTGGATTGGAGGTGAATCCCATGGGTTCAAACCGAGTGTTAGTAAACTTATTAACATATACTTCGAGTGGCACCCCATACTGCAAGCTCATCGAGACGGCCGTACCAAAGCAGTCCATCAGGCCGCCGATGGTGCTTCCTTCCTTGGCCATAGTGATAAAAAGTTCTCCTGGACGGCCATCCGGGTACATTCCTACAGTAATATAGCCTTCATGCCCGGCCACGGAAAACTTATGGGTAATCGAGCGGCGGGTATCGGGCAGGCGTTCCCGCCGAGGTCCAGGCAGTGGCTTAGGAGCCTCCTCTTTCTCCTTCTGTTCCTTTTTGACGACAAGCACCTGCATGTTTTTGGAACCATCTCGATAGACGGCCAAAGCCTTTAGCCCCAATCGCCAAGCTTCCATGTAGGCATCCCGAATATCTTGGGGCGTGGCATCTTTTGGCAGGTTGACGGTTTTGGAGATGGCGCCGGAGATAAACGGCTGAGCGGCTGCCATCATCAAAATATGCGCCCGCCAATGGATGGAGCGGCCTCCCTTGGCAGGCTGGAAAGCACAGTCAAACACAGGCAAATGCTCCGATTTTAGCTCCGGAGCGCCTTCGATGGTTCCTTCTCGGTGAACATATTCTACGATGGACTGAATTTGACCTTCGGAATAGCCTAGCGTGCGCAGAGCCAACGGCACGGTATTGTTGACGATCTTCAGGACTCCGCCACCAGCCAGTTGTTTGTATTTGACCAGAGCGATGTCCGGCTCAATCCCTGTGGTGTCGCAGTCCATCATGAAACTGATTGTGCCGGTCGGAGCTAGCACGGTAGCTTGGGCGTTTCGGAATCCGTAACGTCGGCCTTCCAGCAGGACCTGATCCCAGATGCGCCGGGCAACTGCCAGCAGTTCCGGGGGGGCCGTTCGGATCTTTTGCACCGCATCCCAATGCATTTCCATGACATGGAGCATAGGGTCTCGGTTGAGCTCGAAGGCTTCGAAGGGGCCTTTGGCAGCGGCCAACTCCACACTAGTTCGGTATGCTGCTCCCGTCATAATGGCCGTTATCACGCTACAAAGCCCACGGGCCTGGTCCGAATCATACGGCAGCCCGCTGGCCATCAGCAGACTTCCTAGGTTGGTATATCCCAGACCAATCGGCCGAAAGCGATGGCTATTTTCGGCGATTTTTTTGGTCGGGTAACTGGAACGGTCCACCAGGATTTCCTGAGCGATAAAGATGATCCGGCAGGCGGCGGCAAAGCGGTCTGCATCGAACGAGCCATCTTCTCGCCGAAACTTCATTAGGTTCACGCTGGCAAGGTTACAGGCAGAGTCATCTATAAACATAAATTCAGAACAAGGGTTCGATGCATTGATTCGGCCGGAGTTCGGACAGGTGTGCCACCGGTTGATGGTGGTATCGTATTGGATGCCTGGATCGCCGCACTCCCAAGCACATTCGGCCATGGCGTCCAATAGTTCCCGTGCCCGATACGTGGGGCCTTCTTTGCTAGGATCAGTAACCCACCGGGTGGTCCACATTTGATCCGTTTCTACGGCCCGCATAAACTCGTCGGTTACCCGGACCGAAAGATTAGCGTTCTGGAACAAGACCGAGTTCATCGCTTCTTCGGGGCTAAGGCCCTTTTCGATAAGCATCCGAGCCTTTCGCTCCTCCTGCCGCTTACACTGGATAAATTCCATAATATCTGGGTGGGTCACTTTGAGGGATTGCATTTTGGCGGCCCGCCGGGTTTTGCCACCACTTTTTACCACCGCCGCAATCTGATCATAGACCCGCATAAAGGAAATCGGCCCCGAAGGCCTCCCCCCGCCCGAAAGCTTCTCCCGGAACGAACGAAGCGTCGATAAATCCGTACCGGTACCGGAGCCAAACTTAAACAGCATCGCCTCGCTCCGGGCTAGCTCCATAATGTCCTCCATGTTGTCCTGGACACTCTGGATAAAACAGGCCGATGCCTGAGGATATTCGTAGGGGTTTTCGGGTTGTTCTGCCTGGCCCTTTGCCGCATTCCAATGCCAGGTGCATTGGGCCCCCTTGATCCCGTACTGATGATATAGCCCTACATTGAACCAGACCGGCGAATTGAAAGCCGCATACTGATGCAAGCAGAGCCAGACTAGTTCCCGGTAGAAGCGTTCGGCATCGGCCGGGCTGGCAAAATAGCCGTCAGCCAATCCCCAATCAGTGATCGTCCGGACTACCCGATGGATCAACTGCCGAACGCTCTTCTCCCGTCGAGGAGTACCGATTTCCCCGTAAAAATATTTGCTGGCCACCACATTAGTTGCCAATTGGCTCCAAGTGGCCGGTACTTCGCAGTCTTGTTGTTCAAACAGCACTTGGCCATCATCAGCTTTGATAGCCGCGGTTCGGCCTTCCCATGACACGGAATCGAATGGATCGGCTAATTCCGATGGGCAGAAGATCGGCTGGATGGTCAATCCTCGCCCACCCGATTCTGAACCATTCCCGCCACGAACAAGGCTGCTAGCTTGTTGAGTGATTTCCAGGGGATTCATACTTGAGCCCTCCAATAGCTCCTTCAGGTACAGAAAGGATCTTTAAATAGTTACTGCCAACTTGTCTTTGCTTTTGAGGGTTGTATGGCTAGAAAATCCTGAATCCTAAAATCTACTTGGAAGCTCTGCCTAATACTGAACATGTAGTGAACTTTATGAATTTTGGATTCGGTAGGCTTTAGCACCTAAACACCTACTCTATGCAGGCTGCTAGCAGTGCTAGCAGCCCATATTGGTGCAAAGGTGGAAAGGCACCATATTGTGGTAAAAAGATCTCCCTGTAAATTAAGCAGAAGCTCCTACTATATATTGTAGTTAGTATCCTAGAAACCACAATATCGTGGATGCCCGACCAAATTTACTCTTTCCGAACGCCTCGTCAAGAAGTTGACTCTTTTTGTTCTAAGTCCTTACACGGCAAAGGGATAAGGCAACTGTATCCGCCAGCATTGCTAGCAGTGCTAGCAAAAATCCTGAGGAATAGAAAAACCGAAGTATTTGGAAAATTGCAAGTTAGGAAAATTTAGATTTTCGCTCCCTGTTAGCCTACACGGGGAAGGCCGTTGCCCAAGTTTTGGAGAAATAGGCCTAAGTCTTTCTATAAGAGTAACTTAAGACGATTTCCTCCTATTGGGAGCCGAAAAATTGGGAAGATAAGCCAAAATAGGCAACATAGGAAACCCTACGTTGGGCTTGTTTATTTTTCTTTCTGGGCATAAGCTACTTAATTGGGTCATGGCCGACAACGCACCTACCAGCAGGGAGGTTTTGTATGAATTCAGACCATCAATGGGGTATTCAAAACCCCTTATCAGAGGGCAGTGCCTCCTCTAAATGCCCTTTTCATACGGAATCATCCCCCCTGTTAGAGGAGGTTGAACAGGCAATCCAACGTACCACTCGCTGGCTCCTAGAGCATCAATATCCCGACGGCCATTGGTGCGCTGAATTGCAGGGGGACAGCATCCTGGAAAGCGAAACCCTGTTGGTTTGGGCCTTTTTGGGCCGGCAGCGATCTGAACTGGCCGGTCGGCTGGCTCAATATCTGTTAGAAACCCAGTTGCCCCAGGGTGGCTGGGCTAGTTTTCCAGGCGGCCCGGTCAACATCAGCGCTAGCGTGGAAGCCTATTTTGCCCTGAAACTTATTGGCCATGATCCTGAAAGTGAGCCAATGCGACGGGCCCGGCAGGCCATCCTTCAGCACGGCGGTGCCGACCGGGTTAACAGTTATACCCGATTCTTTTTGGCCTTGTTTGGGCAAGTGCCTTATGATATTTGTCCGGCAGTCCCTCCGGAGCTTGTGCTTCTTCCTCGCTGGTTTCCGATCCATTTAGGGGCCCTCAGCGCGTGGACGCGGACGATCGTTGTGCCGCTATCGATTATTTGGGCTTGCCAGCCGATCCGGCAATTAGAACCAGAACAGGGAGTGAGCGAATTATTTATTCATCCGCCTCAGCAGTGGCCTAGAACCCGATGTCCAGACCTGGAAGGCCGAAGAGGGTGGTCGGTTTGGGAACAATTGTTTCTATCATTAGACCGGCTTTGCAAATGGGCACAATGCCACAGATTATTCCTCTGCCGCCAGCGTGCCTTAAAGGCGGCCGAGGCCTGGATGCTGCGGCGATTCCAAGGTAGCGATGGCCTAGGGGCTATCTTTCCGCCGATCGTCTGGAGTCTGGTGGCCCTGCGATGCTTGGGCTATAGTGATCAAAGCCCTCAGGTTCGGGAGTGTGATCGGCAATTGCATGATCTCATGTTGGAGGACCCTCAGACCGGTTCGGTCCGGGTGCAACCTTGTAAATCACCGGTTTGGGACACGGCCATTGCCATTCGGGCGATTTCGGCCGCTGTGGGACCGAAGCATCCGGCGGTAGCTCGGGCTGCTTTGTGGCTTTTAGAGCGGCAGATTCCAGTGCCAGGTGATTGGGCCGACTCAGTCCAGGTGGACCCGGGTGGATGGTGTTTTGAATATCGTAATGATTTTTATCCTGACAATGATGATACGGCGATGGTTCTTTTAGCTCTTTGGGAGCAATATCGGGCTGCTCGATCGGTAGGACAGGGGGCTGAGGATGTTTATCCTTGGCTTGCTGATCAGACTCCTGAGCCTTTTGGAGTTGCCACAGGGCCGGGGCATCAGAGGAGTCGGCTTCTTAGCCAGCTTCGGCTCCAAGAGGCCGGAAAGAAGGGTTCCGTTACCAGTTCGCTGCCTGCTGAATGGGCAAAACGGAAAACCCTCACCGACCAGGCCGAGGCAGAAGAGGCGCTGGCTTGGACTGCGGCGGCCATTACCCGAGGCTTGCGCTGGATGCTGGCCATGCAGAACCGAGACGGCGGCTGGGGCGCTTTTGATCGAAACAATAACCGACAGTTCCTCAACTACGTCCCATTTGCTGATCATAACGCTATGTTGGATCCCAGCACCCCGGACCTTACCGGCCGGGTGCTGGAGGCGCTAGGCAGGTTGGGTTATCGGCTGGGGCATCCGGCGGTAGATCGGGCAGTGGCTTTCTTACGACGCAGTCAAGAGCCAGACGGTGCCTGGTTTGGCCGATGGGGAGTTAACTACATCTATGGTACTTGGCAAGCTCTGGCGGGACTTCGGGCCGTCGGGCTGCCCACCACGGACCCGGCTGTGCTACGGGGGGCCGATTGGCTTTTAGGTTCCCAGCAGGCCGACGGTGGTTGGGGAGAATCGCCAGCTAGCTATGAGGATCCCTCCTGTCGAGGCCAAGGTCCTACCACGGCCTCCCAGACGGCATGGGCCATTCTAGGTTTGGTGGCAGCCGGCAGGGCCAAACAGACCGCTTTGCTCCGGGCGGTTCGATTTCTGTTGGATCGGCAGCAACCAGATGGCACCTGGATAGAGCAGGAGTTCACCGGTACGGGCTTCCCTAGGGTCTTTTATCTAAAGTACCATTATTATCCGATTTCCTTTCCGCTGTTGGCATTGGCCTGCTGGCGTCAGGCAGTTCTGGCAAAGGAATAGAAACATGTTAAGGAAGCTCTGGGAGACTCCGCCTGGTTGGAGGGCGATATTTTGATGCCATTTTGGTTTCCTTCGGGCCTAGCCCAATATATTGGATTGCTAGCCTCCTACCTAGTAGTAGGTGTTTAAATGGCAGGGGCCGGTGTCTTCCGAATCGAAAATTCATAAAGTTCACTATATGTTCCGGATTATGCAGAGCTGTTGCTTTGTTAGAAGCGTTTATCCCGACTTTTGCTATTTTTCTTAACAGCTATTTTCTCCAGCAGTTAGGAGGATCCCTTTCTTGCTCACCTAATTTCCTAACTTCCATAGTTACAAGGCAGTTAGAACATCGGCCTTCTAGCGGGAGGCCCCAAATGGCAAAAGTCGAGTTAACTGTTCCTGCCCTTAAATGTTTTTGATAGGTTGTCTGGTGAATAAATAGTTATCTTTTGACAGACGGTACTCCCATTAAGGGCCTAGGGCGAAGAATACCTGACGGTTCGCACTGCGAGGTTGAACGGTAGGAACGAGTACGCTGCTAGGAGGCATTTTTCAGCGGAAAGTGGCTTTGGAGTACTTTTAGATGCGGTTTCCTTTTTCGCTGAGCTGGAGGTTAGGTTGGTATCTGTTGCGGAAGCGGTTTTCGGGCCAGAAACGGTTTGCTCTGGTCTTGATGTTGGAGCCGTTGCATACGTGCAATTTGCATTGCGAAGGCTGCGGCCGGATTCGGGAGTATGGTGGTCGATTGGAGGACCGGCTTTCTGTGGCGGAGTGTGTAGCAGCGGCGGATGAGTGCGCTGCGCCGATTGTCAGCCTGTGTGGCGGCGAACCACTTTTATATCCAGAACTCTCGGAGCTATTGAAACGCCTAATCGCTATGGGAAAACATATATATCTATGTACAAATGGCACTTTGTTAGCGGACCGACTTTCGCAGCTGCCCCGAAACCGCCGGATCATGTTGAATATCCATTTAGACGGAATGGAAGCCACGCATGATGCGCTGGTAGGCCGATCAGGTGCATTTGGCTTGGCCTTGGAGGGCATTCGGCAGGCCAAACACGCCGGCTGGTTCGTCTATACCAATACAACCGTCTATCGTCACACCGATATGAGCGAAATTATAGTATTATTTACGTTCCTGACGCAGTTAGGTGTGGACGGCATGATGCTTTCGCCTGCCTACGGCTATGAGGCGGTGCAGACGTCAGCGCCAGAGCGTGCTTCGGCCATTTTTCTCACCCGACAGGAAATTCAGCAGAAATTTCGCACTGCATGGCCGATGCTCCGCCGCTTTCGAGTAGTGGCTTCGCCGATTTACCTGGAATTTTTGTGCGGCAGACGGCAACTGGGGTGTGCGGCCTGGGCCAATCCGACTTTCAACCGAGCTGGTTGGCGCAGCCCCTGCTATCTGCGAGCCGACCGGCACTACCCAACCTATCAGCAGCTCCTTGAGCAGACGGATTGGGATTCTGTTGGCCCCGGCCGAGACCCCCGATGCCAACATTGCATGGTCCACTGCGGGTTTGAACCGGCAGCAGTGCTGGGCCGGAAAGGAGTCCGAGATTGGCTGAGGATGGCCTGGTGGCAGTTGGGGTAACCGGAAATATTATCGCTCGGCATTTTGCCAATTTCCTGCCCACAGCCTATCTGGAGAAAGCGGATTTTTTGTGCTCCTTTCCGGGCATTTGGCGCAGATAGATCGCCCCCTGCCGCTTCGACCCGTCCCGCCCCCTGGTAGCCCCACAGGCGAAGATGCGCCCTCCTGTAGAAGCCCGGGGAGTCGATCGAACGGATTTAGAGCCCTATCTTCGGAAGTAAAACGGCAAGTAAAAGGGTTTGTTGTATGGAGAGGTGCTATGCAAAGCTGGTTTGTAGGGGGCCAACGTCTATTTTGTCTATGTTACTTATCTTGCCCTATTGCCTCCAGAATTTCACCCTCCCCACCCCAGGCATGCTCTACCCCTTGAAAATATCCCAAATTATGGAATTTGCTGAGTAGAATCCCTGCATCATGCAAACGGGCTATTTTTATCCCATGTTGGCATGGCCGGCTTCTAACCCTCCCGTCAGTTGTCACCATCGTTAGCAGCCCACCGAGAGTAAGACCCTTTAAGGAACCCCTGCAAAATCCTGAACATATAGTGAACTTCATGAACTTCTGATTCGGTAGGCATTTGGCTGCCGCATCCAAACACCTACCATATATAGCGTGTCAGTAGTGCTAGCACCCTATATATTGGGCCAGATATGATGGGAACAAAAATAGTATAAAAATATATGCTCTGAATTACGCAGAGGTTCCAAAAGATATTTTTACACTATTTGGGTGCCTTCTGCTTTAACCCCATCCATTGGGTTGCTAGCCGTGCTAGCAACCTACATAGAGTAGGTGTTTGAATAGGGCCGGGCCAATCGCTACCTGGTCAAAAATTGGCTCTGTTGAAAGGTTGCCCGCGGTCTGGGGAGGTTTTGCCTATCCAGGTTGGTTTTCCTAGCAGTTTTGGTGGGTTTAAGCCTCCGACCAGAAAGGGTTGCAACAGAGCCTCAAAAATTCACAAGGGCCACTATATGTTTAAAATTTCACAGAGACGCCAATCGAAGGGGGCCATCCGGGCCAAAAACACCAGTCCTCCACGGGGCTGAAGTGTTACTCGGTTTGCTAGAGGGGCTAGCTGTTGGGGTAAGACAACCGAATAGTTATAGAATCAAAGGTTCATATAGTTCATGCGATGCACCGAATTTCTATGTTCAAGATTTTGCAGAGGTTTCTCAATTTACCGCAGAGGGATGCGTGGGCCTAGCCGCCATATTCGGGAGCCGTTACGTGGGGATATTATATTCACGGAGCATCCGTTGCAGAGCTGGCTCGAGGATGCCATCTTGAAAGCTAAAGCCGCTGTCTTGTAATCGGTAGGGGATGGCGCGCGTGGAAGCCAGAAGTAATTGATCTGCCATTTCACCCAACACCAGCCGAAGCAGCCAGGCGGGCAAATGGAAGATGGCGGGTCGTCGAAGCACCCGGCTTAAAATCACCGTCCACTCCGCATTAGTAACCGGCGAAGGGGCAGTGATATTGAATGGCCCGGAAAGAGTCGGATTAGACAGTAGGTGCCGGACCGCCCCGATGACATCCTGGAGGCTGACCCAACTGAGCCATTGACGGCCTGAGCCAAGTCGGCCTCCTAAAGCCCAGCGGAAGACCGGTAACAACTTGGCCAACATACCTCCCGAAGGCCACAGCACCACCCCAAACCGCAGATGCACCACTCGGATACCAGCTTGTTGGGCTGGTTGGGTAGCCGATTCCCAGGCTTGACATACCTCTGCCAAAAAACCCCGGCCCGGGGGGCTGACTTCGCTGAGGATCTCGTCGCCCCGGTCGCCGTAAAAGCCGATTGCCGAGGCAGAAAGCAAACTCTGGGGCTTTTGGCGGAGGCCCGCTAAAGTCTCTGCAAGCAGACGAGTAGCATCCACTCTGCTGGAACGGATCCGTTGCTTTTGGACGGCAGTCCACCAGCGAGCCGCAATGTTTTCGCCTGCCAGATGAATGACGGCATCCAACCCCTCCAACTGGGCCGGGTTCAACTGGCCTGCAGCCGGATCCCACAACACAAAAGGCTCATCTGCTTCCTCCGGTTGGCGCCGCAGCAGAGGGAGCAGCTCATGACCATCGGCTTTCAAAGCCGCTCGGATCGCCTTACCTAGAAAACCTGTGGAGCCGCTTATCAGAATCCGCATCGTTGACCCCCTTTTTTCGAAGACCTGTAAGCCGAATCGTTAAGCGGCTGACGCTCCTTGTCAGCATCGAGGGGACCTATCTCCCCTGCATTCCTCTTTTTGATTCCCCTTTTTGGTACGATTTCCACCGAGTGCAGAGGAGGTTTGTTTTAGGTAACAGTTCTGCCAATGGTTTGAGCCTCATTCTTTCTCCAGGCGATAAACATCTTGTGTTGGACATGTCAAGGCGGAAAGGGTGGGTTAAGGCCTTTTTTCCTCCGGAGCCGACATCTGTTCGTCGATGCTGGTCTTTGCTGGAGGGAGCTCGGAGAGCGGGCTTTTATACAATACTCAGGTAAGAGTTTAGAGGTTTGGACATGAGTTTAGGCAGTTTTCAAAATTTCCTGCAAGATTACAGAATAAATAAAATAGGCAAAATGGGCAAAATTTTCCAAAACCAAACACTTCCTGCCTTCCTAACTAAGCTTTTCTAAATTGTTTAGGAATCTATGGATAATTCAAAGGAGATATTT
>JANXAQ010000319.1 GCA_025062105.1 Thermoguttaceae bacterium | reverse complement strand
TCCAAAGTAACCGTTGGCTTGTTTTGAAAGGTTGATTTATCCCCTGATTGGGGCAATCGTTTGCTGCTGCTGTGAGGGTGAATCCATCCCAAAGATGTGTATAACAGCGAGCCGGCAGGGGGAGAAGTTCTAAGTCCTTAGGACCATAGGCGATTGTGTGAACACAAGGAAGTTTCAGCGTAACTACCGGAGGCACACCAAGTAAAAAATGGCAAATGTGTAGCTTAAAGGCTCTGCTGACATTAGTTTTTAAGCTTTCCTGACGGGTTTAGTTGATCGGGCCTTGAATTAATGGCCTCTACAAAAGGAGGGTGGGTATTTTAGCAATTCAAGAAAGCAAGCTTAGTTTTCGGGTACAAATGTCTTTTCGGGCGCCTTTTTGGTGGTATCTTCTTCCTATTCCTAATAGGCCTCTTCCTAATAGGCCTCACCCAGGAAGATACTACCTGTTGCGAACAGGCAGCTCCACTTCCCCAATATAGTCCTATTTTTTTGCGCCTGTAGCTCAGGGGATAGAGCATCGGTTTCCTAAACCGAGGGTCGCAGGTTCGAATCCTGCTAGGCGCATTGAAGTATTCTTAAGAAGCTAATCGCAAATCTTAGCAAAATAACGAGTTACAAACAGATTACTAAGTTGGCCAAAAGTGCCGTATAGCGCAAATAAGTACACTAGAAAGAGGACATTCGGCAATTTTAGGTGCAAGCCAAAAACAGATCCTCTGGCATAATCCATATCCTTCAAAGGTACGAACATCGCTTTTTTGGCCCTCTTTCGGGGAGCTCGGGCAGTTACTTTTCCAATGCCTCTTGCCCCTCTTTTGGAAGCTTTAGCCTCCTCTACCTCCAAAGTCTTTTGAGGCTCTTCTGCTTAACGGATTTATGCCCCACTACAGGAGGGATTAGTAGCTGGCTTTTCTTCGTCAAAACGATGGTACATCGAACCCCTAACCCCTCTTTGGCGGAAATGCCAGGGCAAGCTATCCCCAAGCTATGTCCAATCCAAAGACAATATCAGAGATTTAAAACAGGGTTAGTGCAAGTTGAGACCAGGCTAGAGGGGCAGAACCCACCAGGGTGTTCTGGTAAGACAAAATCCTATGCCGGGAGGGAGGCCAAAAGAGGCTATGAGGTGGTAAGTCAAAAGCTTTTACGGGAAGAAAGCCAGCGAAAGCCAAAACGAACCCTTTAGCCTACGGCGTATCCACCAGGGGGCTAAAGTAATTACCGCAAGGAGGCTAATTTTGTGCTGCTTCTTTTTCGGTTTACTTCGGCAGGTCCAAGCGGGCCATAGCTCTTCGGAACTTCTGGATAATTCAAAGGGGATATTTTTATACCATTTTGGCTGGGCCTCCCCCTAACACAACATCTAGGGGTGGTAACATTACTTGCATCCAATAGATAGTAGGCGTCCAGATAAGACAACCGAACGACTAAAGAATCAAAAGTTCACAAAGTTCACTATATGTTCAGCCCTTTGCAGAGGTTCCTAAACTCAACTTTTGCCATTTTCCCTAACTGGTTTTAGTGCCAGCAGTTACGACGACACTCCCCTTTGTTCACCCAATTTCCTAGGTCCAATAGTTACAAGTACTTAGAACAGTTTTCTGCCAGGGCGAGGCGAAGATTGGCAAAAGTCGAGTCCTAAAAAAGTTGTCCGAAAAAGTATTTTCTATGATGAAAGGAGTTTTCCTTCCTCAATTCCCCAAAATCCTCAAAATCCCTGTTTTTAAGGAGTTTGAAGCAGAGGAGCCGGTCGGCCAAAACCCATTGCAAACCAGCCAAATCCCCATTTTAGGACAGCCTCTAACCCCAATGTTGTCAAAGAGTTAGGATATCCAAATGGGGTGGCACTCTTGGAGATGGGCAAAAGTCGAGCTAAAAGAAGTTAGAGCCTCTAACAACAGAAAACTCCACACAAAGCGGTGGAGCCATTTTGCCGCTCGGAACGAGGAGGCAATCTCATTTGCAAGATGCACTTAAAAAATGGCAAAGGGGTGGACTTGGGAACCCTCAAGAAAAGAAGCGATCTACGGAGAGGGTTCGGCTTGGTGGTGTCGGCGATTGAACAGTTCTGGGTCGAACGGATCCACCGGTCGGAACTGACCGGCCATCGGATCGCCCCGTTTGGGTTCGGAACGCTGCGGCGGTGCAAACCTAGGGCGAGGCGACAAAGGGAAACAGGGTAATGAACTGGGTGAGCCGTTTGGAGCAATTAGGCTACCTATCATAGAACCGTTGGAAGGAACCGGCGATTCGTTTGTGGCAGGATGGGGAGCATCGGGCTGGTGGGAGGGGAAAGTGTCGTGGGTAGCTGAGCCTGGGTTGGCCGAACCTGCAGGACAGAGGCCAGCGACGTTTGTTCTGACAGTCCATGGCAAAAACGTCGAAGGGCTGGAACTCTGTTGGCTTGGACTGCTAGGAGGAGAAACTAAGGCTTGCAGTAAAGGAGCCTTGGCAGGCGAAGCCCCTGGTACGGGTTGCCAAACTCCGGCCTGGTGGAACACTTGAACAGGGCTGTCCACTGCCGGGGGCAGCTGGGATGGGCGGCTGGTTGCAACGTCGGAATTAGCAGGAGCCGACCCACTCGGGCCTCCAGACCCGGAGGCCATCTGGGTTTGGGAAGAAGAATCTTTGAGCATGGCATCTGCCCCAGCCCCCCAGCTAGCTGCCAACAGCACCCATCGGACCAGCCGTTGATACGCTTCCGACTGGGGATTGCCGAAGATCGGGCTTTTGGCGGAGCCATGCGGGGCCAGGGGTATGGTCAGCAAGGGGCTTTGTAGCGGCTGTTTGGGATGGATCCATTGAAAAGTACTGGCCAAGTTGCGTTGGGTAAGCCGACGAGTTGCTGACTGCCCGCTGGGAGGTTTTAATAAGCAGAAACGACTTTTTTCCCCTGGTCCGTGGCAACCGGATGCAGTACAATTATTCAGCAAAATCGGTTGCACCGATTGGGTAAACTGCTCAACAACCGCTGGCGGTAACGTGCGGACCCAGTGGTCTAGGTCGTACGAGTCTGCTTTAGGGGCGCTATCGGGCATGACTAAAGAGGCAGCTAGAGGTGATTGCCTGGCCATCTCGATCCGGCGCCGCAAAAGCGGCACCAGGGGATGCTCTGGCTGCAGACGTATTGCCTCCGCTAATTCCTGCTGAGCCTCTTCCACCAATCCGTGCCGAATACACCATTGCCCCAGCTGCAGATGTTCCTGGGCCGAGGGTAAGCGGATGTTTTGCCGTTTAAACCGGTAACCTTCCAGTAGCGTTCGGCAAGCAGTTTCCACCTCCGTAGCCCGGATCCGCAACTGCCCGTTAGGAACAGCTACGTAATAAAAATCCCCCACCCGTAGGATTTTCCCCTCCAAAACCTCCCCGTTCCGCAACAAGAGTACTCCCTCTTGGGGCGTCGGATCCAGGGCTAGCGGCGGCTGCAGGCTTTCCGCTGATGGTGGCTCGTTAGGACGGAGGCCGAAAATGTCCATCGCTTGGCCCCAACCAAGGCTTGGCCCTACCAACCACCACCCTAGAAAGCTAAACCAAATATATCTGGAATAGGACTCTCTCATGGTGGTTTCTACTCGGCTCCTTCACCACTTAGAGTATGTCCTGACATCGAGATTGTAGCAGCTTTCAATAGGTTCTAGGTGTCTAGCTTCTTGCTTCGATACTGCTTAAAAATAGGAATGTTGGGCTTTCCGGCCAATTGAGGTGGAAACATATTTTCATTATATTATAGAAACCTCTGCAGATTTCTGAACATGTAGTGAAGTTTAGGAACTGTTGATCCTGTAGCCGTTCGGTCCTCCTCCCCGAATACCTGCTATCTATTGGCTGCTAGCAATGGTAGCAACCCTAGATATGGGGTTAGAGAAAGTAATCCAATAGAGTATAAAAATATGCCCTTTAAAGGATCAGACGTTCCTATAAAAAATGTTGGAACCTCTGCAAAAGACTGAACATATAGTGAACTTTATGAACTTCTGATTCGGTAGGCATTTGGCTGCCGCATCCAAACACCTGCCATATATAGCGTGTTAGCAGGGCTAGCACCCTATATACTGGGTCAGATATGATGGGAACAAAAATAGTATAAAAATATATGCTCTGAATTATGCAGAGGTTCCTGTTTTTCAGGACCACCTCTCCACACAAGGCTTGACTGCTAAAAGGTTTCTCAGCGGATTTGCTGGATTGATCGGATGACAACCGGCTGGACGGGTTTTAGAGGAAAATCCGGCAGGTCTTCCACCTCGACCATACCGATCTTATCCAGCACCTCCATACCCTCGATGACCTGTCCGAAAGCACAATAGCCGTATTTTTCCGGCGTCTGGTCCTGGAAATCTAGCCTAGGGTTATCAGCCAAGTTGAAGAAGAATTGGCAGGTGGCACTATCCGTGGCATCTGGCCGGCGGACCATGGCGATGGTCCCGCGAGTGTTTTTTAAGGCCCGATGCGCTTCGTTACGAACCGGAGGTCGGTTGGTAGGCTTTTCTTTCAAATCCGGTGTGTAGGCTCCACCAACAACGACATCGCCTTTCGCGACTAGATGAAAAATGGTTCCGTTATAGAATCCCTCCTGAACATATTGAAGAAAATTGGCAACAGTCAGCGGAGCCTTTTCTGCATCCAATTGCACCGTAATCTTGCCCATACTGGTCTCAATTTGCACGACCGGATGCAAGGGATCCGCAGCAGGAGAAGCCTGACCAGATTGGCCAGCAGAATTCGTCCCCCCAAGAGCTGCAGGGGGAGGATTACCTTGTCCATCGGAATCCGGACTCTTCGTGTTGCCGCAGCCACCGGTCCCGGCTGCCCACAGTGCTACAATCCCTACCAGCCCCCAGAAGCTTCCTGTGCAGATCGCTCGTATTCCCGCCACAGTTGACCTCCTTTTTTCTAGTGGAATAGACTGTTGATTCCTGCTACTGAGGTTTGTCTTACCGTATCTCAGCTGAGCCCGACACACCAGGCACTGCCTCCGCGCTCAAAGCCATCATTACTCCCTGGTAAGCGGACAGCAGGTGCAAAGTGCCGATCGTACATTTCCTTTTATCACTTTCCCCTGCCCCGATCCCTTTCCCACCGGGCATTGATATCTCAGATCGTAAATCGGACCCTGCAGGATGCCGAAGGAACCCACATTCCAGTAAAACGTTCGCCTCTTCCTCGCCGCCTCAGATGCTCTTGTCGGGAAAGCCCACCGGCTCCGGGAAGGGAAAATTACCCAAGCCCGGGAGGAACATGTCTTTTTCAAGTGGGCGATTTCCTGAGCCTGGGGCTATCCAATCGATTTGTGTAGATACCAATGCCTCCGGAGGAAAGTGCCGAAAATGAGCCTTTCCATTCGGCTAAACACTGGACGATTTGCAAATACGACTGGCAAAGTCTCCTCTTGGGACGGATGCCAGGAGGCTTTTTCCAGCCGGGGTGCCCTAGCTTGTTCTTGATGGCCCAAAACCTCCCAAAAGCCATAGGAAAAGAGCCTATATCATCCCGGGAATCGCTCTTTGGTGCAATGGCGAATTTAGAGGAGGGTAAAATCTTGTAGGCGAGTTAGGCAAGATAGATAATCCAGAGAAAGTCGTGCAAAGTTGAGTGTGGGGAGAATGTTTAATCTGGATAGAAAAGGTTAAGAGGTTGTCTGAAAAGGAGGTACCCAGTCTTCCTTTTCCAACGGCCGGTGAAGGTTCTGGGTAGGCAAGGTGCTCAAATCCGGGCTGTAGCGCCTCCTGGTGGGGGAAACAACGTGGCAGCCAAGGGTGCCAAAATTTCTTTTCAGAGAGCCTCTAAGCTCAACTTTTGCCATTTTCCCTGACTCCTTTTGTTTCCAGTAGTTACGACGAGACTTCCTTTTGTTCACACAATTTCCTAAGTCCAATAGTTACAAGGACTTATAGTTTTCCCCTTCCGCCAGAAGGCCTAAATTGGCAAAAGTCGAGCTAAAATCGTGGTATCAAATCTCCAAATCAAGACAAAGGATTCTCCCCTTCTACGGCTTCGCTGTTATAGAAAACAAACCTCTGCCGAAGTTGAAGGGAATATTTTCATGCCATTTTGGATTCTCCTCTATCAACACAATAACAGAGGTTTTCCCATTGCGGCACCCAATAGATAGTAGTGTCCCGATAGAACAACCGAACGGCTAGAGAATCAAAAGTACGTAAAAATCACTATATGTTCAGGATTTTGGACAGCCTGCCATCTCTAGAGAAGGGGGGATTTCCAGGGAACGTGAATTTTCTGTTTTTCCAAACCTCCCAAACTACCTACAACAATCTGACCCACTCTAGCGAAATTTGGGAAGTTTTGAGGGGGCCAAGCTTGCTCGGATGGAATATTGCTCGGATGGAATATAGAAGATTTAGGCAAGATAGAAATATTGAGGGATCTAGGCAATCCAGCTCCCTGGATGTTTCTTTTTTTAGATCAGAGTAAAATCAAAGTATTAGTGGGGATAACTGAGGGGCCTCCAAGACCTAGGGGTGGTAACTCCACAGCAGGTGGGGCAAGACTCAATGGGTACTCGATGGGTGAACGTAGCGGTGGTGGGATTATGGCTAGCCTCGATGAGTTGGTTGGTAGTGGAGAAGGTATTGCCGCCGCTGCGAGTGGGCCAACCGCCCAACTACCAAACCATCTCTCAAGCCAGGCGCAAGGAGGGACCAGTGGGGTGGCGGCTTTATTGGAATCAAGAGCCGATCGGTTGGGCCTTGAGCCAGGCCCGCCCCCAGGCCCATCAATCCCTTGAAATCCGAAGCCGCGTCCATTTGGACTATATCCCGCTGGCAGATTTGGTGCCCGAGTGGCTGGCCCGACTATTTCGGCTACCGGAGTTTCGTCAACTTCGGCTTTCGTTGGACACTACCAGCACCTTAATGATAGATCCGTTGGGCCGACTGGTTCGGCTGCACAGTTCGTTGCAGGTAGGGAAGTTTCCGGAAGTAGTGCACATGGAGGGGGTGGCAGAAGGAAATGATTTGATATTTACTATTCGGTGTGGAGAATTTAGCTATGAAACAAAAGTGCCTATACCTCCCGATGCACTCCTGGCCGATAGTCTCTCCCCACAAACTCGCCTGCCCGGATTGCGACTAGGCCAACACTGGACTCTGCCCACCTTAAGTCCGCTGGGGCGATGGAACCATGCCCTGGAAATCCTTCATGCCAAGGTAGAATCGGAGGAACCGATCCTCTGGGAGGGCAAAACCCAGCAAGCCTATGTGGTAGTCTTTTGGCCAGACATAGGCACCGCTTCTGCCCACCATAGCCCCCGGGGCCGACTCTGGGTGCTGCCCGATCCAGATGCGCGGGTAGTTCGGCAACAGGTGACCTTTTTCCATTCCCAAATGGAATTTATCCGAATGAGCGATGCCGACTCTGTGCGTTTGGCTTCTCAGGTGAACCTGGATGAACCGTTGGGAGCGCCTCGAACGAATTCTGCCGGCCAAAGGAGCTCCGTCCCCTTGGCGCCCTTTATCCCGGATAGTTAAAAGATGTGAGCAATGCCTCTGCCGCTTTTCCTTTTTGGCCAATCGGTATTCAGGAAAACCTATGAATCCATTTGTTCCGATGATCGAATTCCAGCATGTTCGGCGGACCTTTGGCCGCACTGTAGCAGTGGATGATCTTTCGCTGAGTGTTTTGCCGGGCGAAATTTTTGCTTTTTTAGGTCCCAATGGGGCAGGCAAAACCACTACGATCAAAATGCTAGTGGGGCTTTTGCACCCAAGCCAAGGGACCATCCGGGTGGCTGGTTGGGATGTGGTGGAACATCCCCGAGAGGCAGCCCAACTGATCGGCTATGTGCCGGATGAACCGTTCCTTTACGACAAACTTACCGGCCGGGAGTTTCTGGACTTTATTGCTCGCGTTCGAGGAATGAGCCCCCGGCAGGCCCAGGAACGTATCGCCCAGCAAGCCGAACTATTCCAACTGGAGGACTTCCTCGACCAACTGACAGAAACTTACTCCCATGGGATGAAACAGCGGATTGTTTTCGCTTCGGTCTTATTGCATGATCCGCCACTTCTGGTAGCGGACGAGCCGATGATCGGCCTGGATCCCCGAAGTGTTCGGCTGGTCAAGGACCTGATGCGTGCCAGGGCGGCAGAGGGAAAAACAGTATTCATATCTACCCATACCCTTGCCCTGGCCGAGGAGATCGCCGACCGCATTGGCATCATCCACCGAGGTCGGCTTATCTTCGTGGGCAGCTTAGCCCAAATGCACCAGCAGGGCCTCATGCAAGATAAAAACCTGGAGGAATTTTTCTTAGAATTGACCAATACACAGCTTCAATCCCAGTCGAGTACCGACACTTTCACCCCAGCCGACTCGCTTCCCACCAGCACACCAGCGATTCCCGAAGCACTACCGCCCTCTCAGCATCGTAGTGCTTCTGCTTAGGAGCACTGAGATGGCAACCAGTTGGGTTCTCCCAGCCGATGGGAAAACCACCACGTCGCTTGGACCGATTCTGCCAAGCCTTTCGGCAGAAGCCTGGGCCTTCTGGCGTTTGCGCTGCCAGCGCACTATTTGGGCGTTGCGGAGGGTACTGCAAGAGAGTCGGCTCCGGCTCGCCCTGGTCCTGCTGTTAAGCGGGGTCTTGTGGGGAGTGATCTTTTGGCTATGTTGGGATGGTTTTCGGTTCCTCCGAAGCGCTGTTGGCCATGCGCCCACCCATGACCAAATCGTCCATCATGTGTTTGGCATGTATCTATTGGCCCTGATGCTGATGCTCATGATCTCTTGCGGCATTTTGTTGTATGGGATGTTATTTCGGGGGCCGGATATTAGCTTGTTGCTTACTTTGCCGGTGAGTGCTCAACGGGTATTCTTGCATAAATTCCAAGAGGCGGTCTGGCTGAGCAGTTGGGCTTTTGTGCTGCTGAGTAGTCCGATGTTTGTGGCCTACGGGTTGGTGGCACATTCCCCCTGGTATTACTACGCTGTGTTAGTGCCGTTTTTGATATCTTTTAGCTACATCCCGGCAGCCATTGGGGCCATGGCTTGTTTGGTAGTGGTGCGATGGTTTCCAGGGGCCCGGATGCTTTTTTTAGTAGGGGTGATTCTAGTGTTAGTGGCTGGGGGAGCTTGGTTGGTGCGGGGCCTCAGCAGTACCGAACCCGGGGATCTTTTGACCCCCCATTGGTTCCAAAGCATGTTGCATCGTTTACGCTTCTCGCAGCATCGGATGTTGCCCAGTTGGTGGGTCAGCATGGGCATTTTGGAGGCTGCCCAGCCCAAACAGCCCGCCCCTTGGGCCAGTCGGCCTCCGTGGGCCGAAAGCCTCCTGTTTCTTACCGTTACTATTTCCAACGCGCTGCTTTTTCGGCAAATCGCCGCTGGGGTCGGCCAGCGCTGGTACCGCACCGCCTACAGCCGACTCCACACCCAACAACACGCCTCGGACCAGGAACTTCGGCGGCGATTCTGGTTGACAGGAGTGGTTCGGTTTCTGAGACAATGGTCTCATTGGGCCAGCCAGAATGTTGATCGGCTCTTGGTGCATCTGCCCATGGGCAGCCAGACCATCCGGCTTTTGGTGGTGAAAGATTTTCGCCTGTTTCGCCGCGATCCGGTGCAATGGTCCCAATTTTTGGTGTTTTTCGGACTGGTGCTTTTTTACTTTTTGCATATGCGGCCCTTTTCTTACGACATCCACCATGCCACCTGGGTCAACATGGTGAGTTTCCTGAACTTGTCGGTAGTAGGGCTGTTGCTTTCGACGTTTACCACCCGGTTTGTTTTTCCCACGATTAGTTTGGAGGGCCGACGGTTTTGGCTGTTGGGCCTTTTACCGCTCCGAAGGGAACAAATTTTGTGGAGTAAATTTATTTATGCATTTGGCAGCTCTGTCTTTCCTTGTTCGCTTCTGGTGCTATTGAGTGATTGGAAACTAGGGATTTCCCCTCTGATCATCGGCATCCACCAGTTGACGGCGGGGCTGTTGGCTATGGGGCTTTCGGGCATTTCGGTCGGCCTGGGCGCCAAAATGCCGAACTTCCAAGAAACATCTCCTGCTCGAATTGCCGCCGGGTTCGGAGGCACGCTCTGTCTGGTCCTCAGCGCTCTGTACATCGTACTGATTGTGGCGATGACGGCCCTGCCAAGTCATTTCTGGTTAGCCCTGCAGACCGGCCAAGCCACCTGGTCGTCCGGCCCATTCGGACTATGGGAAACCAATATTCGGTTCTGGATGTTTTTGGGCATCGGCTGCAGTTTGCTCTTAGGTCTTACTGCCACCGCTGTGCCCATGTATCTGGGGTTCCGCGCTTTCCGCCGTATGGAGTTTTAGCTTAACTTTTGCCATTTCTGTAACTTCCTTTATGTCAGGTAGTTCGGCTTTGAGGATTCTTTGTTCATCAACCCCCCAACCCTAATACTCTCATCTCGACTTTTGCCATTTTTGCTCTTCTGCCGAAATAGGAAAGTTCTAACTCCCGGATTCGCCTTAGGAAATTGTGTACACAAAAAGTAGGTTCGTGGTAACCCCAGGGTACGAAACAAGTTAGGGAAAATGGTGAAAGCCGAATTACTCTCATCTCGACTTTTGCCAATTTTGGCTTCCGCCCGGAAGAGGAATCTTCTAACTCCTTATGAATATTGGAGTTAGGAAATTGGATGAACAAAGGGCCCCTTCGCTCTAACTCCTGGAAACACAGGGAGTTAGGAAAAATGGCAAAAGTCGAGCTCAGAGGCTGTCTGAAAATTAAGGCATACAGCCGTTTGCCAGGACATCGCTTAGGGAATTGCCTTTCACCAGCGCTAAAAATAAGGGTTCCATTCCCATCGAAGCAAAGGACTCTCCCTACCTTCTAGGCTAAAATGCTTTTTTTCAGACAGCCTTTCAGGGAGATTAAATGGCTGCCTCCCTGGGGGAATGGCAAACGTCGAGCCCAAAAACATGGAGATGTTTCTTTGGTTAGAGATGGTTAGAGCCTTTTGGTTTCCTTCGGAGCCGTTTCGGTGGGGGACAGTAGCACTTCAAAGACAGTGCGGGTCGCAGAGTCATCGGCCTTGCCGTAGAAAAGCCAAAGACGTTGACCGTCGCTTAGCAAAGGACCAACAACCGGTCTGGCTTCGGCAGGCAGTTGTACCGAATATTCTCCCAGGGGGACGCCTCGGTCTGGATCGAGCCAAACCAGACAGACTTTCGGCTGCTGTGGATTTGGATCGGCTGATATTACTTTCGCATACAGCAGTCCGCCGGGCGGGCCGCAAAGGAGCCCCTCTTGACGAGCGGGTGTATCGTGCCGCCAGAGTACTCGGCCGCTCTCCGCCTCCAAGGCCACTAGCCCCTCGATGGTCTGCACGATAAGTTTTCCCTGGAGCAAACCAACCAGGCTGACCAGTTCACTCAAATTGGTCCGCCACCGGAGGCGGCCGGTGCCCAGATCAATGGCTTCGACGTTCCAGACGCCTGGTTGAGTTGCATAGAGCCATCGCTCCTGTATGATCGGCGGAGAATGTTTTTGGAGGAGCCAGAGTCGGGCCTCATACATTCCTCGGCCGGGGGCCGTCAGCCAGGTCTGGCGTCGTACCCAAGCCAGCCGACCCCCCAAATCGCAACAAAAGACTACCCCTGCTGCGGTAGCCACGATGCGGTCATCCTGGAGGGCCGCCTGACACCAGACAGCCGGTTCCTGCAGACTGCGAAATTCCAACAGGGTAAACCGCCGTTGGATCCTCCCGGTGGCTGGGTCTAGACGCAAAAGGCTCAAGATGTTTTTCTGTCCTTCGATAGCCCGCACCGTAAAGGCCCAGACAGCCTGATCGGCCCAGAGGGCGTCGCTGGCGATGTAGTCGTCGCCGGTGGTGCTCCAAAGGAGTCGGCCGCTGGTCCGTTCCAAGGCAGCCAGTTCATGGATGCCGTCGATGGCTCGACGGATCAGGACCAGCTCTTTGACCATCATCGGTGGCGTTGCCAGGAGGGGCCAAGGCCGGGCCGCCGATGGCAGGTGTCGCCAGTGCCGCCACTGGATCCGGCCGGCTATAAGGTCAAAAGCCAAATGTTCACATCGGCTGGTGATCACCATCAGTGGCTCGCTTAGCAGGGCCGTTGTTTCCCGACCAGCCCAATCCAGTTCGGTGGCGGAGACGAAATCCGGCTTTTTGCTACCGCCTTCGGCCACCAGCACTTGACGAACCGGCAACCGGCCACTTTCTGAAACAGGAGAAGTGGCGTGGTTTTGTTTGGCTAAGGTGGGAGGCGGGGGGCAGCGCATTTGGTCGGCTGAGCTAGTCCAGCCCTGGACCACCGACCGAATCCGAACCAAATCTTCTAGAAGTTGGGGAAAGTTCTGCACCGAGATGGCTGCAACTGCCGCCTGCCCCGGTTGTCCGTCCAGCAGCAGGCTGGAGACTGGGCTATCCGAAGGTCTTTTCCCTTGGAGGGCTAGAGCAAGTTGCAATCGGGCCTGCAACTCCTCTTTTTGTTTGGGTTCGGCCTGCAGAAGGGCTTGACGATAGTGGCCGGCGGCCTGAGCGAATCGTCCGGCGGCCAACGCCCGATCGCCCAGCCAGCGGCGAGCTTCCAAGGCAGCCTTAGTGCCCGGAAATTGAATGGTGATCATCTCTACCCCATCCGGATCTGCCGCCTGGATAGCTTGCTGAAGCCGAAGCCGACCTCGGCCCCCAAACTCCTCCTCCATCAGTCGGCCTAATGCCGGGCTTTGTTCCACTGTTCGAGCCGCCAGCGCCGCCAGAGATGTCAAAAGCTGAGGGTCCTGGCTATCAGGTAGTAAGCCTTCCAAAGCAGCCCGGCTCACCCCTTGCAGTACCAGACAGGCTTCCCGAAACTGGCCGTTTGCCAGGGCAGCTTCCCATTCGCCCCTCACATTGTAGGCTTCGCGAGCCCATTGTTCCAAAAGTAGGGGGCGATAGTCGCTCTGCTCCGGTAGAGGGCGATCCGGCACTACTGGCAGCCGACGCCGGGCGCAAAAATCCTCAGCTATACGGATCAAATGTTCCGTCTGCGGCTTCCATGGCACCTCCCGCCGCAAAAGGATCTCCGGCCGGGCACGAAATCGTAACCGCCGGCACAAAGCGGCGACCTCTGTCAGCCTCTCTTCGCTCATCCCCCGTACCAATTCGTACCAGATAAGCCGTTCTAAGACCGGCGGCCAATCCCGCTGGGGCCAAAACGGCGCCAAAACAAAACTCCGCCAGAAGACCGGATAGGCCCCACTCATTTGTAGGTCTTCGGCCTTTCGAGCCAGCCGCTCGTAACAACTAGCCCACTGCTCCGCAGCTTGCCAATCACTGGCCGCAGGAAACAATAAGCCCAGTTGCTCCAGAAGCCGAAGACCCGAATCTACTTGGTTAGCTTGATCCACCAGTTCTCGGGCCAGTTGGTATAGCATTTGGGGACCCCAGCCGGGAATGGGCCCTACAGTTAATATGTACACCATCCACGCGCGCCGCCATTCCTCCGGCAGCACAGCAGGTGGTCGGCAGGCCTCCAGCCGTTTGTCCCACTCCTGCAGATTGGAAGCCTTCCAAGGGGCCTCGGCAGCATTGGGATCCATCTTCTGAAGCAGTTCGGTTACTTTTTGCCGAACTTCCTCCTGTACAAACGATTCCAAAACCTCTAACCGCTCCACAGAAAGGTTTCGCAGACGAATACGGCGAGCCTGCTGGCCATCCCAGCAAAAAAGCCCAATCTGGGTCAACGGTTCGCTGATGCGTACTTCTTCCGGTTCTGTCTGGGACCAGACCTGGCCGTCGGGACTGGTAAACAATTTGACTACCCCGGCCCCATGCACTAGCCGAAACCATCGACCCGAATCAATCCACGGCGTAGGCCGACGTTGCTCATACTGGCGATCCACTTCCCGGTGCCAGCCCGGCACTAGGCCAAAGGTAGTTCGCCCAGTAGCTCGGTCCCGGAAGAAACTCAATCGGGCCTGGACTTCCCCCCGGGCATTGGCCCACAGGATGCCTGTGCCTGGCTGAGGTTCGTCGACCTGAAAAGTCCATTGGTATATGCCGGCCGGTACTATCGGAGCCATCGCCTGCACATCGCCACTGCGGGCATCGGCCGACCATTCCACGCTGCCGTCTGGAAAGGCGCGGAAACGGGCCTTTTCCTGCGGGCCGGTCTGCCAAGCCAATCGAGGCAGATCTATCAGGAGGCCGGCATCGGCTTGCCAGCGGCCAGCAGCCCAGCTGTCTTTGGGTGGACCGTCTGCCGCCGGAAACATACAAATGCCCCGGACCACGGCTCGCCCCTGCAGATACACCTCCTGGGGCTGCTCAGCAAACGGCAGACTCACCAGCGGTACATCGCCTCGCACCAGGCTCAATCGCCCTCCATGCCAGTAAATGGCCACGCTGCCCAAACCAGTTCGCCGGTATCGACCTTGGTCCGTGGCGCAAAATGCCAACATTTCTGGCTGGGGCTGGTTGCCGGTTCTCTGAGTCATAAAAGCCACCCAGCTCTGGTGGAAATCAGGATAATATCGAAAAGTAGCACCTTTCTGCCCGGCCCAAAAATGAATCTGAATCGAACCATGCTCCCTTTCCACCAACCACAGCCGAAGGGCGGTACCTGGCTGCCAGGGAGTCTGCAGCCGCCATAGGCCTACCAGGCGGCACGAACGTTGCTCATGCCAATGGGCCTGTTCGATGCGGGCTTCCTGCCCTGCTACCGGCGCAAGTATCGCTAGCAGATCTTTTTCCTCCGGCCAAGACTGGTGGAGATAAAAATCGTCGAACCAAGCCACTGCAAACCCTGGCGTCAAGCCCGCAGTGGATTCGGGTTTTGCGGACAAGGAGGACCGAGGAGAGGTGCTGCCGGATTCCCCCACTTTTTCGGCTCCTACCCCCTGTTGGGTGGGCACTATTAGGATGCCCCAGCTTACCAGCGCCACTGCCAAACTTCTGCTACTCATCTGGTTTCCTCCATTGGCAATAGTTCAGGAGGCAATTGCTCCGTGGTTTACCTGCACCTTCACAGACAAATCCCTCCCTTCAGGTAATGACAAAAGGGCCTCCGCGTTGATTCATGCCCAAGGAACCCTCCGAAATAGTTTAGGAACCTCTCCATAATTGGAGGAAGATTTTTTATACCATGAAGTTGGATTCCATCCGCTTCTGAGCCAATATATAGGGCTGCGAGCACTGCTAGCAACCTACATATAGGAGGTTTTTGAACGAAGGGGGCTAATTCCTATCAAATCAAACATGCATAAAGTTAATTCATCATATGTTCATAATCACGCCGAGGTCCCCTTATTTTATCACTGGTTTCCTTATGGGGCGTCTGGTCCTTTTCCAAAACCCAGAGCCAGGCAGTTCCCGCCCCTGCCTCCATAGAGGCTGTTCGGCGGAACATTCGTCTGGGGAGAGGAAGCTCAGAGCTTCCAGACAACTAGGGCCCACCCCATGCTCTTATTTATTTTGATAACACTTCAGCCAAGTGCTCAAACTGATTCTCCCACCGTGCGAAACACTGGCATTGCCGAAGGCAATGCCAGCAGAGGGGCAAAAAGCCGGCCCATGGTCACGTTTCCCCTCCCTCTACCTTTTGGCGGCTGAGGACAGATAAGCCCAGTTCCTTCGGCAGAAGTGTTCCGGTGTGGCTCTGTTGAAAGGTTGTCCGGAGTCTGGGGAAGTTTTGCCCATGCGAGTCGGTTTTGCTTCCGTTTGGGTGGGTTTAGGCTTCTGACCGGAAACGGTTTTAACAGAGCCTTTCGCTCTCTAAATGACAGATGGATTCCTGCCAAAAAGTTTGAAGGATCTGGGGAGAGAAGATTCGAGAAAACTTTAACTCCGATTTTAAGCCGGCACCAAGTAGTGTCTCGACTTTTGTCAATTTTGCTTTTCTGGAGAAATGGGAAAGTTCTAACTCCTTGCAATTATTGGGCTTAGAGAACTGTGTGGACAAAAGGATGGTTTGTCGTAACCCTCAGGGGCAAAACAAGTTAGGAAAGATAACAAACGTCAAGAGCTTGTACGCTCTAAGTTTTTGGGGACATGAGGGTTAGAAAATTGCATGTACAGATGACGGGTACTCCATACGTTTTGAAGACACTAGGTTTTGATGGCACAAGGAGTTAGGAAAAATGGCAAAAGTCAAGCTAAACAGCAGAAATAAAACTCTAAGACAGAGAAAACTCTAAAGAGGAGAGAATTGACAGAGACAAATTGGGGGGTTAGTGTGAGAATTAGAGAGGAGGGATTTGCAGCGGAGTAAGCCGAATAAGGATAGGACGCTGGGAGTTGCTCTAGAGGCGAGTTGCTTATCTTTTCCCATTGAGATTGGCCACGATTCTTTGATCCGGGTCCAGGTTTTAGGGAGGTTGCTATGCCACTGAAAAGACCCTTAGATTTTACGGAGATTTTGCTTCGGCGCCGGATTATCAGTCCTGAGCAATTGGAAGAAGCTCGGGAAATGGCGGAGAAGAACCGGCTCAAATTGGCCGACGCCCTGGTCCGACTCGGATATGCCACTGGCGAGGAGGTCATGCGAGCCATTGCGGAACAACATGGCCGAGAATATATCAATCTTCGGGAGGTAGTCATCCCCCCCCATGTGCTGGAATTGGTGCCGGAGTCGGTGGCCAGAGAGAATGTGGTGCTGCCGTTGGCCGAGGAGGATGGCACGCTGAAGGTTATTGTGAGCGATCCGACCGATTACGAGACGTTTGACAAGCTGCAATTCATTTTGAATCGGCGCATTGAGATAGCTCTGGCACCGCGAGAGGCGATTTTGGAGGCGATCAACCGGTGCTATGGCCAGACGGTGGGCGAAAGCGCCGACTCGATGCTTCAGGAACTGACGGATACGGCCATTGATTTTACGGAGACCGAGGAGGAAGCCGGAGCCGAAGAGGAAATCGACGAGGCCAGCGCTCCGATAGTCCGGCTGGTGAATCTGCTGATTACCGAGGCGGTGCAACTACGGGCTTCGGACATCCATATTGAGCCGTTTGAGGACCGAATCCGGATTCGATATCGGATCGACGGAGTGTTGATGGAGCGGGACAACCCCCCTAGAAGGTTGCTAGGTGCCATCCTTTCGCGAATTAAGATCATGGCTAAGCTGGATATAGCGGAGCGGCGGCGGACTCAAGACGGTCGGATTAAGGTTACTGTGGGGGATAAAGACCTGGACCTTCGGGTGAGTGTTATCCCGACCAATCATGGTCAATCGGTGGTCATGCGGATTTTGGACAAGGAGAATATTAAGATTGGTCTTCGGCAGCTTGGGTTTTCGGATGAGGATTATCAGAAATTTAAGAGTTTGATTCGGAGGCCGAATGGGATTATTTTGGTTACAGGTCCGACCGGATCGGGCAAAACAACTAGTTTGTATGCGGCATTGAATGAGCTGAATACGCCGGACCGGAAGATTATCACGGCCGAAGACCCGGTGGAGTATTATTTGTCGGGGATTAACCAGGTGGAGATTCGGCATGAGATAGGGCTGGATTTTGCTCGGGTCATTCGTGCGATGTTGCGGCAGGCGCCGAATGTGATTTTGGTGGGTGAGATGCGGGATTTGGAGACGGCGCAGATGGGGATACAAGCAGCTTTGACTGGACACTTAGTTTTCAGTACACTTCATACGAACGATGCGCCCAGTTCTATTACACGTCTGATTGACATGGGTGTACCCGCCTATCTGGTGGCAAGCAGCGTCGTAGCCATCATGGCCCAACGCCTAGTCCGGGTAGTATGCCAAAAATGCAAACAACCCTATACCCCCAGTGAGTCTCTGTTGCAATATGTAGGAATTACCCCTGAAGTGGCAGCTAAAGCAAACTTTATGAAAGGCAAAGGATGCGGCCATTGCCAAGGCACAGGATTCCGAGGCCGAACCGCAATCTTCGAATTGATGATCATGTCCCCCCGACTCAGGGAATTGACCTTCCAAGGAGCACCAACCACTATGCTCCGCCGCACTGCCATTGCTGAGGGGATGAAAACCCTCTTTCAGGATGGTATGGCTAAAGTCCTCAAAGGAATTACTACCATCGAAGAAGTGCTTCGAGTGGCCAAACCTTCCGAAGATGATGTGTAATTGGGACCCTAGAGGCCCCACAGAAAATCCCCTCTTGTGGGGGGAAGAAAAGCCTATTCCAGCTTCCGATTCCCTCTGCATTGTGAATACACCTTTTCCTAAGCCAATAATGAAATAGGGGCGATTTCCCTCTTTTCACATACCCCCAGACAAGGAGGCCTCGATCGGAAAGGGTTATGGTTTCTTTTCGAGATAAGCAGAAGGTTTCGGCTTCTCTTGGGTGCCTGACTACCGGAACTCCGTCCAGGCCAGTAACATAGAACCGCAGATGCACTGTCTATGGAGCACCAACCGTAACCCTTTTGGACGGGAGGAAAATAGCGGCATATGGGTACCATCCTGATTGACAAACTATTACAAACGGTCGTCAATCGCAAAGCCAGTGATCTGCATATTGCGGTAGGTCAACCGCCGGTGCTGCGGATCGACGGGCGATTGGTCCGGCTGGAGACCAAGGTCCTGGAGCCGGAAGACACGGTCGCTTTGATGAAAAGTATTACCCCCGAGCGCTGTCAGCAAGAACTGCAAGAGGTAGGGGGGGCTGATTTTGGGTTTGCCTTCGGAGATATAGCTCGGTTTCGGGTCTCGGTATTCAAAGAAAAGGGCCATGTGGGGATGGTACTTCGGCTAATCCCGAACCGGCTAATGACATTTGAAGAATTAGGTACTCCGCCGGTCCTCAAAGAGTTGATTATGCGGCCCAGGGGGTTGATTTTAGTAACTGGCCCAACCGGTTCGGGCAAAACGACTACCTTAGCTGCGATGATCGACTACCTGAATGAACACTGCGACCATCACATCATTACCATTGAGGACCCAATTGAGTTTTATCATCCCCACAAAAAGTGTACGATTACCCAGCGGGAATTGGGGGTGGATGTGCCCAGTTTTGCGGAGGCGATTCGTCGGGGCCTGCGTCAGGACCCAGACGTCATCATGGTAGGCGAGATGCGGGATTTGGAAACGATCGAGGCGGCCATTACGGCAGCGGAAACCGGCCATATTGTATTTGCCACTTTGCATACCACTGGCGCCCAAGGCACCATCAACCGGATTATTGACGTATTTCCCACAAACCAACAGGCCCAAATCCGGACTCAGTTATCGACCTCGATCATTGGGGTGCTGTCGCAGACGCTTTTGCCGAAAATTGGTGGCGGCCGAATTGCCGCCTATGAAATGTTAGTGGTAACTCCGGCCATAGCCAACCTGATTCGTGAGAACAAGACCTACCGAATCAACTCCGCCATTCAGACAGGGCATCGGTTGGGGATGCAACTGCTGGACGACCACATGTTCCGGCTTTGGCAAGCCGGGCTAGTGGAAAAGCGGGATATTCTGTATCGGGCCAATTCGCCAGAGGAATTGGCCGCCAAGATCGCCCGAGCCGAACGCGGCATCCTGGAAGACGAAGAAGAAGCCCGTCGGCGGATTCGGGAAGAAGAATTGGAAGAGTAAACAAAATTGGGTAACATTTCCGCCAAATGGGGAGTATTTCTTTAATCTGAAAAGTTCTTTAATGGGGTTATTGTCAGACAAGCGGGAATCCAGATTTTTTCTCCGGTGTGGTGAGAAACGGGTTCCTTGCTTGCGCTGGCGAGGATAAGGGAGGTTTGGCCGTTCGGCTAAGTAAGGGTAAAAGGAGGGGTGGGGCTAGGGATAATGGATTAACTAAAGTAGGCAACCCCTGGCTGAAATGTTACCTGGAGCGGAAGGCGTAGGTGTGGGGTAGGCAGGTGTGT
This sequence comes from Thermoguttaceae bacterium, assembly GCA_025062105.1. Lineage (GTDB taxonomy): Bacteria > Planctomycetota > Planctomycetia > Pirellulales > Thermoguttaceae > JANXAQ01. Next base: position 27,904 of record JANXAQ010000319.1, on the reverse strand, counting down.
GTTTGGATGAATAGGTTTTTTCTGGACTAGGTGAACAAGCGATGGCGATTCGGCGGATTGGACAGATCCTGGTCGATTTAGGCTTTATCAGCGAAGAGCAATTGGAGATGCTGTTGGAAGAACAACAGCAGCGGCCGGGAGAACTGTTGGGGCAGATCGCCATTAGCATGGGGCTGATCAATGAGGAGCAGTTGGCCCAGGCGCTGGGCGAACAGATGAACATGCGGGTGGTGAGCCTGGCGGATATGAATATTCCGCCGGAAGTCTTGAAGATGATCACCCCGCCGATGGCCCAGCTATACCGAGTCATCCCGATCCATTTTGAGGAAGATACACTGACCATAGCCATGTGTGATCCGCAGAAGTTGTCGATCATCGACGAACTGCGGACCTTTTTGGGCTATAACATTCGGGCGGTGGTAGCGACGGAACGGGATGTGCTCAAGGCCCTGGACAAATACTATTCGGTGGGCGGAGAGAGTATGGAATCAATTATTTCGGAGATTGAGAGTGATCCGGAACTGCTGAAGGCCGCTGCCCAACTGGACAAAGAAGGACCATTGGATCTTACTAGTGTGGAGGCGTTAGCCGATAGCGCCCCGGTGCGCAAACTGTTGAACATGGTGCTTTTGTTGGCGATCCGGGACCGGGCCAGCGACGTGCATTTTGAGCCGTTCGAAAATGAATTTAAAATCCGCATCCGTTCCGACGGGGTGTTATATGAGATGGTGCCGCCGCCTCGGCATCTGGCCTTTGCTATTACGACCCGAATCAAGGTGATGGCCAACCTGGATATAGCCGAGCGGCGGTTGCCGCAGGACGGGCGCATCCGGCTAAGCGTAGGCGGCCACCCGGTAGATGTGCGGGTAAGTGTGCTGCCGACGATGTTCGGCGAAAGCGTCGTGCTGCGGATTTTGGACCGGTCGGTCGTGATGCTGGATCTGAACCAGATCGGCATGGATCCGACCACATTGCAGCAATTTCGGGAAATCATCCATAAGCCGCACGGCATTGTGTTGGTTACCGGCCCCACCGGCTGTGGAAAGACAACCACCCTGTACGGAGCTTTAAACGAACTGAACTCGATCGAAGATAAAATCATCACCACCGAAGACCCCGTCGAATACGATATCGACGGGATTGTGCAGATTCCGGTGGATCCGGCGATTGGGAATACTTTTGCTCACTGTTTGCGCTCCATTCTGCGTCAGGATCCGGATATTATTCTGGTGGGTGAAATCCGAGACCTGGAGACAGCAGAAATTGCGGTGCAGGCCTCGCTCACGGGCCACCTAGTCTTTAGCACCCTGCACACCAACGATGCTCCGAGTACGGTAACCCGGCTTCGGGATATGGGTATCCCGCCCTTTTTGATCACGGCCACCTTGGAAGCGGTGCTAGCGCAGCGGCTAGTGCGAAAAATTTGCCCGGAATGCCGGGAACTGACTGTGCCCAGCACCGAAACATTAGCCGAATTGGATCTTACGCCTGACGACGTGGTAGGCAAAAAGTTTTACCGAGGCCGGGGCTGCCCAGCCTGTAATCATACTGGGTTTAAAGGACGCACCGGAATTTTTGAATTGATGGTCTTGAACGACGCTCTGCGAGAACTGATCAATAAAGGCTGTTCGACTCAGACACTGCGGGAAGCAGCCTTGCAACAAGGCATGCGTCCATTACGCGTTTCAGGTCTAGAAAAGGTCTTTGCCGGCATCACCACCATCGAAGAGGTGATCCGAGAGACGATTCGGGAGGAATAATTTCAAGGAATTATTTAGCTCAACTTTTGCCATTTTTGGACCACCGCCGAAAGGAGATTTGTAATTATTGGACTTAGCTCGATTTTTTGCATTTTGGGCCTTCTGCGAACGGAGAAAGCTCTGAGCCCTTGACCGATTGGACTTAGGAAATCGGGTGAACAAAAGGAGGGTTTGCCGTACTTCGGAGAGACAAAATATAAGTTAGGGAAAATGGCAAAAGTCGAGCTTAGGAAATTGGGGGAAAACCCGGAGGCGTCGTAACTCCTGGACAAGCCTAGTTTGGAAAATGGCAAAAGTTGCGTGCAGGAGGCTCCATTAGAGGAAAGGCAGACGAAAGTTTTTGGACTGCTGATAGGGAAGCTGGTTCCGGCAAAGCAAAATGGAAGGACCAGCTTTTAAAAAGAAGGCAAACGAAAGTGGATCGATAGGCTGGAGTAGGTGAGGACAGACTATGCCCACATACCAATTCGAGGCGATGGATGCAACCGGACAGGAGATTAAGGACGTCATCGAGGCGGCCAACGAAGAAGAAGCGCATCAGACGATCCGCCAGATGGGTTACTTTGTCACGAAGCTGACCCTGAAAAAGGCTAAAAAGACCGCGGCGGAAAAGAAACTGAAGCGCAAAGGGAAAACCTTTACCCTCGGCCGGGTCAACGCCAAGACGTTGACGACGTTTACTCGGCAATTGTCGATTTTGCAAGACGCAGGGCTTCCGATTTTGCGCAGTCTGCGGATATTGGAACAGCAGGCTAAACCCGGTCCGTTGAAAAACACCTTGATCGACGTCTGCGAAGAGATCGAGGCTGGTGCCACCTTGTCGGAAGCTATGGCCAAATGCCCCAAGACGTTCGACCGGCTGTATGTCAACATGATCAAGGCGGGCGAAGCTGGTGGAGCGTTGGAAGTGATCCTCCGCCGATTGGCCGAATTCAAAGAACGTGCCGAATCGCTCAAACGCAAAGTCAAGGGGGCACTTACCTATCCGATTGCCGTGGTAGTATTTGCCGTCGGTATTTTGACCTTCATTATGATTAAAATTGTGCCGGCCTTCCAAAAAATCTTCGCCGACTTTGAAACGGAATTGCCGCCGTTAACCCAATTGCTGATCGCCATTGCCGAAACTGTTCAGCACTATTGGTATTTATTGCCTGGGATTCCAACAGCCATTTGGCTTTTCGTCAAACTGGTACGGAAGTTTTATCACGGGCGAATGGGCTTTGATATGTTTTTGCTGAAGGTACCGATCTTCGGCCAATTGGTCTGCAAAAACATCATTGCTCGGACCATGCGGACCTTGGGCACTTTGGTAGCTAGTGGTGTGCCCATCTTGGAGGCTTTGCATATTACCAAAGAGACGGCTGGCAACGCCTTCTTCGAACAACTCTATCAGAAGGTGTACGAAGCGATTCGGGAAGGTCAGGCGATCGCCCCACCGCTAAAAGAATATTCCCGTTTATACTTCCATCCGATGGCGCTGTTTTTCTGGACCTTCTTCATCCCGATTATCGGGGCTTTGTTATATCTGCCTCGGATGAATGAACGCGTACTGGACGACATGGTCATCAACATGGTGGATGTCGGCGAAGAGACGGGTGAACTGGATACCATGCTTTACAAGATTGCCGACACCTACGATGAAGAAGTATCGGTACTGACCGAAAGCCTTATGAGCTTGATGGAGCCGCTCCTCATTATCATCCTAGGCGGTATGGTCGGCTTTATCGTAATCGCCTTGTTCATGCCGCTGATTAGCCTGATCCAGAAACTGACCGGCTAACCCGTCACACGGGCCAGTCGAAAGGGCAACGTTTTCTGGCGAAACTTCGCCTCTGCCCGGCCAGAGAGGTCCGGGGAACGGTAAGGTGGCTGAGAACTCACAAAGCAGGAAGGCGAAATATTGCCTTCGGAAGGCAGAAACTCGATCTACAAAGTCTTTTTCCTTATCAGCTTGGCCAGCGAATCGCTCTCCTTTCCTTTGGCGGAAGGATTTCTTGAAAATATTCTACCAAGGAGCTCTCTCATGAAGCGGACCCAAGGTTTGGGAAGTAGTCGATGGACTGGACGGGGTTTCACGCTGGTGGAACTGTTGGTGGTCATTGTGATTATTGGGATTTTGGCAGGGCTGATTTCTACGGCGGTCATTGCCGCCATGGGTAAGGCCCGTGAAGCACGTGTCAGTATGGAAATTCGGAATCTGGAGATCGCCCTCCAGACATTCAAAGACCGTTATGGCGATTTTCCCCCCTCCCGGTGGGATCAGGCCACTGTAGAACCATTCCTCCGGCGGGCCTTCCCTCGATATGCATTCAAACATGGTGCTAATCTTTACAACCAGTTCAAAACCGATTTGCAAACCAATGCAGGACTCACAGTGGACAGCATGGATGCGGCGGCCGCCTTGGCATTTTGGTTGGGAGGCATCCCGGATAACACGGGTAAACCTCGAGGATTTGCTAAGGATCCAGAAAATCCCTTTCGAAAATATCCGGATGAGTCGATCCGCCATCCACCGCTTTATGAGTTTGTGCAGAAACGTCTGGTCATTAGTGGCGGCACCATACGCTATTACCCAGATATTTCTGGGGCCATAGAAGCGGCTTCGCCGTTTGTGTATTTTCGGGCTTCAGAGTATCCGAACGTCTCTTTCCGCCATATCGGAGGCGGAGAAGATGTAACGATTACGCCCTATCAAAATCCAACCACCGGCGAATACTTTAACCCTCAAACGTTTCAAATCATCTCTGCTGGCCGGGATAACCTGTATGGTGGGGTGAACTACGAAGATAATTTAACAAATTTTACGGAAGGAAAATTGAAAGACGCATTGAAAAAATAATCATATAGTAAACATTTCGGCTGAAAAGCGCAAGGCGGCTTCCTGCGTAAGCAACATTCTGGGTTTTTCTTGGATGACTATTCGGATTTGCCACCTCGGCAGGAACAAAACTCAGATTCCTGCTTTCGCAGGGATGCTCATAGCGGCTTTTTCATTCGGCGGAAAGGCTGGAAAAAAAGAAGTGGAACTTCTGCATAATCCTGGACATGTAGTGAACTTTTTGAATTTTTGATTCGGTAGGTTTCGGTTGTCCCCATCCAAACACTTACTTACGCAGGGTGCTAACAGTGCTAGGAACCCAATATATTGGATCAGACGCCGAAGAAAGGAAAATGGTATAAAAATATTTTCCTCGAATGATGCAAGAGGTTCCAAGGACTCTGTTTTGGTCTGGGGGAGAAGCAGAATTTGTAAAAGCAGAAGTTTTTGCCAACGGTAATCATTTCCATTTTTCTACGGGCCAGACCAGAAGATGCCGAAAAGAAAAACTTGGCTTCACTTCCTGAGCCTCACGGGGGGACAGGGTTTCTAAGTAGGAGTTATGGCGATGAGCAATGTGGAACGAGCTGTCCGAACCAGGTGGACCTACCTCCACCCACGGAACATTTGGTTTGGGAGGGGGGGTTCCACTCGGAATGGCGACGGCCATCGAAGAGGCTTTACGCTGACGGAACTACTGATCACGGTAACGATCCTGGGGATTTTAGCAGGGCTGATTTTCACGGCGATCAACACGGCCCGGCAAAAGGCCCGCGTGGCCCGCACCAAAGCCACCATCGCCAAACTCCATACTATTGTCATGGAACGTTACGAATCCTACGCCCGCCGACGGGTGTCGATTAATACCTCGGGAATGACGCTCCCCCAGGCCCGTTTGACCCGTCTGCGGGCGCTGCGGGACATCATGCGGATGGAAATGCCCTATACACCCACCGATGTTACCGATGGGCCAAAAGTTAGCGGTTTGGCTAGACCCGCATTAAGCGAAGCCTATCTGGCAAAATATAATGCCGGCCCTCCATCCACCACCTATAACGTAGCAGAAATATTTTACATGTGGGTAACGATGAGCAATCCGGAAGCCCGGGCACAATTTGCCGAGTACGAAATCGGCGATACCGACGGCGACGGCTGGCCGGAGTTTATCGACGCCTGGGGCAATCCGATTATGTTTCTCCGGTGGGCGCCTGGTTTTTTGCCCGCCAATGGCGCTGATACCCAGCTTCAAACGGGCGACCCCGTCAGGGATCATGATCCTTTGGACCCCTATAAAGTGGATTCCAATGCCTGGCGGATGACGCCGCTAATTTACTCGGCTGGCCCAGATGGTATCTATGACATCGAAGTCCAAGCTGGCTATGATGGAGCCAATCCGTATGCTGGAGAATTGGGTAAGCCGAAGGATTTGGCCAACCAATCGCGCACGGCGCCCGGTCCAGCCAACGGCACATTAGATCATTATGACAACATCCACAATCACCGGCTGGAGGTGCGATAAATGAGCCGGAACTTTCTTGGGGTTAAAAAAACCATTCTTCGTTTCTCTGAGCCGGGAAAGAACTTCTGTGATCTAAGTAGGCCAAAGCCTACATTTTGCCTGGGCAGAGGGAAGGCTGGTTTTTGCGGAGTGGGGCTCGGCAGCCTTTTTAACTGGCCAGGCGATAGCCTGGCCGGCCTCTCCTGCCGTGGGCAGAGGCACCGACTGCCTTCTGGCCTTCAGCCCTCGGCCTTCGGGCCTCGGCCTTCTACTCATGGCAGCACAGGTACTCCCCACTTCCCACTGCCTACTGCTCACCCTTCAAGCCGCACTGGTCTGACCCTAGTGGAACTTTTGGTGGTAGTGACCATTTTGGTGATGTTGACCGCCGTGGTGATTCCGGTGTTGACCCCTTCGTTGGAATCCCGCAGGATGCGGGAGGCGGCCCGTCAGGTGAACCTCTACTTAAACCGAGCCCGAAGCATGGCGATGGAGAAGAAACGGCCTGTGGGCGTGTGGCTCCAGCGGCGCAGCGACCTTCCGCAGGCGGTAACCCAGTTATTTCTAGTAGAAGAACTGTTTCCTGCTAGTGTGGCTTCCAATGCGCGGATCGACACCAGTTCCGGAAATGTGGTGTTTACTAACTATACCCCCCAAAGGGGGGATTACCTGCAAGTGAACTTTCAAGGTCCCTTCTGGCAAGTAACCACAGACAGTGCTCCTTATGGGTTGCGTCCGATTGGGTTAGCGCGGACCTCTCTGCCGGTAACTCCTCCGGGAGGCCTACCGATCCAGGTACGCCGCATGGGGCCGGATTCCTTCCATCGGAGTTTAGCAGCGGCCTTGGAGTTGCCAGCGGGCGTGGCCGTCGATACCACCTATTCTGGAGTGGGAGACGATAGCCGGTTTAACCAGACTAACGCCCCAGGCGCTGTCCTGATTATGTTTTCCTCCAAAGGCGAAATCGACTCGGTGGGCTGGTTTACCCACAGCGGCAACCAGACCGGTTACCAACGTCAGACGGTTCAAGAGCCGATCTATCTTTTGGTCGGTAAACTCAATCGCATTCCGCAGGGAGAAGACGGCCAAACCAACCTGCGGGACTTAGGCAACCTGTGGGTGGTAGTTATGCCACAAACCGGCGTGGTCCGCACGGCAGAACTAGCCGCCAATACCGGAACGGTAGCGGATGCTCGTCGGATCGCCCGCCAGCAACCAACGATGGGAGGCAAATAAATGATTCCTCAGATGTACTTCCAGCAGCACACAATCCGCTGGAGAGGCAGGATGATGGGAAGAAGATTTCCCTGCCGGAATCTCCTTCGAGGCTTTGCTGGAAATGGGCTTGGCCTTGGCCCGCCGATGCGCCCTGCTGTTACCTTGATGGAGGTGTTGATCGCCATTTTTATTCTAGCGGTAGGGCTATTTGGAGTAGCCGCACTATTGCCGGTAGGCGGATCCGAAGCCCTGGAGGCGACGAAAATCCAACGAGCGGCCACCCTCGGCTCGGCCGCCTTACGAGAAATCCAAGTACGAAACCTCCTTCAGCCCTTCCAATGGAATACCACCACCAAACAACTGGAACCCCTCTGGTACTGGCAAGATGTGGCCGTCCAAGACCTTTCTGGGTATCGGTTTATGTTGATCGATCCGTTAGGGGTCGGCGCTGCGCGGGACGCTGGCAGACTGGCCGAGTGGGCCTATTTCCCTAAAGGCACTACCTTGATGCCTAGGCTGAGCATCCGACGCAATCTCCTGGCCACAGCCCCTTTATCTTCCACGGAAGCCTGGGATCTGTTCGGCACTCAGGAACGAGATGAGGCCTATTATCGAAATCCGGATTACTCCTGGATGCTCATGATAGGCCCGATGCTGCCGAATCAGACTTCGCCCACATGGGCCAATTGTTCGGTAGTTGTATTTTATAAACGGGACTTGGACGTTTCCAAATCATCTCCCGAGGTGGTAGTGGCGTTGGATGGAACCCCTACCTTAAACGAAGAAGGCGGCGGAGAACTAGTTTTGAACGCCACGGCTGATACTTTACGAAACCGTTTGAAACCGAATCATTGGCTTTTGCTTTACTCTTCCCAGTGGTGTCAGTGGTATCGGATTGTGGCGGCTGCCAAGCCATCTGCCAGCGGCAAATGGTATGTTACCGTTGTCGGCAGCCAATGGATGGGCGCAAGCCAACCGCCTACCCACGTGTTGCTCATGGAGGGGCTGATCGGGGTATATTCGCAAATCATGGAAGTGGATTTTTCTCGAACCCGAAGATTGGAACTCTTCGGGCGAAAATAGGTAATTTAGGAACTAGGTGAACAAAAATTTGTGTCTCCCTTCCCAGAGAAAACCCAGCAGGTTGATACCTGCCAGGTGAAGCGAGGGTCTCTGGTTGCCTTCTTCTGGCTCTACTCTATATTGAAGCAACAGGAAAGGCAAAATAGAGGCTTCCGGCATTCGACGGAAAGGTTACCTTTCCAAAAAGGATTTTACGAAATGGCTCTGCTACCTAGGGGTGTACTTATCGTGTTGGGAAGATATCCCTGCCTAAAAGGCCAACCGGCCCGGAGGGGGTTAACGTTGATCGAAATGTTGGTGGCCACAACAATTACTCTGATCATGATGGCCGCCGTCGTGCAGATTTTCGCGATGATTGGCCAAAACGTGACAAATGCTCGAGCGATGTTGGAAATGAACGAACAGCTCCAGCGAGCTGGCCGGTTACTCCACCAAGACCTCCAAACGGCACTCAGTCCCTTTAATGTGCCCAGCTGGGGCCAGGAGTCCCCGGGAGATGTTCGCATTACAGATAATGCACTTACAGACACTTTGGAATTGACCACTCGATACGCCATCTTTGCCGATGGCCGAGCCGAATCCCCCGCAAAAATCGAATGGAAGGTCCAAAACGGTCAACTCCTTCGAACAGTCAGCAGTCTTACTGCTGCAACCACATCGTACCAGCAGGCCATTTTGGACTATGTCAAAGAATTTGACGTCAAAATCTGGAAGACGCCGGAGACCGGTTCCATCCCGACGACCTATGAAAGTGGCTCCTGGTTTTCGCAGACATGGTGGCCGCAAAAATGTAGTCAATGGCTCTCCGCCAACTTGTCGAAGATATGGGACTTCGACGGCTTCGATAATGACAGCGATGGGCTGGTGGACGAGATGGACGAGTTTCAACCCGGTGTTGCCCGACCGCCAGAGGTTCGCGGCATACAAATCACCATCCGTCTTCAAGAGCCGGATACCCAACAAGAACGTGAACTGATTGTGGTGCACGATTTTCTGCCAAAATAATGCTGACAATCTCTGGCTCTGTTGAAACCCTTTCCGGTCGGAGGCCTAAACCCACCAAAACTGAACCAAAACCGACCAGTAGGGACAAACCTCCCGCACACTCCGGACAACCTTTCAACAGAGCCACCATCTCTCTAAAATCCGCAACATATAGGCAACCATATAAGGAAACATTGTGAACCTTAGATTCGATAGGTATGAGGCCCCCTTATTTCAACACTTACTATAGGTAGGCAGGCTAATAACTCTATAGTGGGTTAAAGGTGGATGTCCAAAACAGTGCAAAAATATATCCTTTAATGAAATATATCCTTGTAATTATGGAGAGGTTTGTTCCGTAACATTTCAGCCGATGGAACAACCGTGCCGTTGCCCTCCGCACCTTACCTCGGCTTGCCGAAGGCAATGACAGGAGCAGCGGAAAAAAGACCTTAGCACCTGCCTTTTCTCCTCACCTTCTGTTGGTGTGGGGAAGAAGGTAAAAATTAAGTCTCTCCATACGGCTGAACTGTTCGCTAATTCCTATCTTGGACAGATAGGGCCAGGCAAGGGCATTTCCGCTCTGAGCCAATGCAGGAGAGCGAAACCATGAGATATCTGGTGGGTTCTTCAATCCGAAGTGGGCAACAAAGTCGCCGGGGGGTTTTGCTCCTGGTGATCTTGGGCCTATTGGCTATGTTTAGCCTCATTGCGCTGACGTTTGTCATTGTGGCCAGTCAGGCAAAACGTTCTGCACTGGCTGCTGGCCGAGCCGAACTGTATGTCTCCCAAGAGGATCAGATTACGGCCCGCGTGGGCTGGCGTGTGCCGGCCCCGGTCAGCGGCAATGTACTGGACCCGTATGTGCAGATTGTGCATGAGGCATTTTTGAGGTTTTTGCGTGGCGTGGCCCCTGGAGATCCGAACAATTCCAATCCAGCTAATCCTGCTTTGGTCCACAGCCTTTTAGAAGATATCTATGGTACGGATAGTCTCCAAAGTACCATTTCTGGGGCCAGTATGGCCTGTGGCAATGCCCTGGTGGAAGTGTCGCTTGTAGGGGTGACCGAACCTTGGTGGTTGGTTGGCCGGGTGGTGACAGTGCTGGACGGACCGGCCAAAGGGCTGAGCACGCATATTGTGGGCTATAATCCCACGACCCAGCGGGTACAATTGCGGACCTTCCAGAATTTGCCGGTCCCCCCTTCCGGGGTAGATGTGTTTACGTATCTTGTCAATTCTCTTCAGAACCGGCCTGTCTTGATCAACGGCGCCCCTTTTAGCGGCCGAGGCTTTTTGGGCAACCCCATAGCTCGTTATACCACCGCCAACCCACCGACCGGCGAGGCCAACGAAGATTATGACGCTCCCGATCACCAGAATATGCACTTGGCTTTGGCGGTGCCGTTGCCGTTGGCCTGGCCCAGCTCGGCCAATGCTCCCGTGCCGGTGCCCATCCCCTCCTTCCACCGAGCCGATTTAGTCCGCTATTGGCAGACCAAAGGCAACAGCACCTTGGCCCAGCAAAGCATTCTCCGGCCCATGCCCTCGGACCATCCGAATTTTACCGGCAGCAATCCCGGCCGAGTGGCCTTCGATCCTACCTGGGATGGCATCTACGACGGCCAGCGCAGTTGGGATGTGGATAACGACGGCGATGGGATTCCAGACAGTGTATGGATTGATCTTGGGCTGCCGGTCCGCTCCACGCCAGACGGACAAATGTACAAACCCCTGGTTGCTATCCTCTGTCTGGACCTGGACGGCCGATTGAACCTCAACGCCCATGGCAGTTTAGAACAAACAACCACTGCTTACAGTAGCCAGGTGAAACTGACCGATGGGCAGCAGTTTGCCACCGGCAGAACCGATGCGGAACTGGTACGCGGTATTGGTTTCGGCCCAGCCGATATCAATCTGCTGAATCTATGTGGATTACCTCCGAGTTATGCGATCTATGAACGGATTTTTAAAGGTGGCTTTTCTTACGACGGCCGATATGGAAGTACTGGGCTGCCCGGTTTTTATTCCCTTTGCTGGAATAAGCATTGGAGTTATCCGGACCAATGGCAAGCCTCCAGTCCGCTCAATTGCCGAGCTTACGGCACCCCGCCGGATATTCGCGGCACTATGGCCGTCGGCTTGGACGTGCGAGGCCAGCCGATCTATGCCAACCTGCTTCCTTGGGGCTCGGATCAATTTACCAATAATCCTTATCAGGTGAATCTTGGTCCGAATACGCCGCGCGGCTTGCCCAACGGCACACCCAACAATAACCCCTTCAGCCCGGCAGAACTGGAGCGGATCCTCCGAGCATCGGATCTAGATGCCAACTTATTGCCGCCTCGACTGGCAGCCCTTACCAGCTCCGACGGCAACCCAGCCAACTCGGTTTTGTTAGCCCGCCGCATGGAAATTACGACCGAAAGCTGGGATGTGCCAGTGGCCCCGTTTGCCTTTAATGTGGCCAATCCAGAGCATCCTACTCGGCCTCGCCATGTGGTCGAAGCGCTTTTGATGCGATATGGAATTGGCACCGGATCCCCGGCCCATCAGCAACTGTTGACTGGCCGATTGCTTCCGCCAGAACTGCTCCAGGGGCTGAAAATGGACCTCAACCGCCCCTGGGGCGATGGCCTGGACAATAACAGCAACGGCGTGATCGACGAAGCCGAAGAAGCTGCTCTGGAAACCTTCCCCCAGCAAACCGTTCCCTCGCAGCCACCCGCCCAAACCGATCTGACGCAAGGCACCGGTATTTCGGAAAACCTAGCTCGTCAACTTTATGCCCGGTATCTGTATTGCTTGGCCCTGACGCTGTGGGATTTGGACTATCTGGATACCCGATTGGGAGGCCGACCGGCCACCTGCCGATTCATTGCCCAATGGGCCGTCAATGTGGTGGATTTCCGGGATCGGGATTCGATCATGACCTGCTTTGAGTACGATCCGAACCCCTTTACAGCCCAAGGTTGGCGGTGCGACGGCGATCCGGCCACCAACGATGGCATCAATGAACCCCATGTGGTCTGGGGCTGCGAACGGCCAGAACTTTTGATCACAGAGACATTGGCCCTGCATGACCGCCGCGTCGAAGACCTCAATACCGATTCCTCCGGAAAATACACCACCGATAAGGATCCCGACGACGACTTTGACCAACGCCTGCGTCCACGAGGTTCGCTTTTTGTGGAACTGTATAATCCCTGGACCACCAATGAGCCGATCCCGCCGGAGCTATACGGAACCGGTTCCGAAGGTCCGGGCGTGGATTTAACTCGTCGAGCGCCCGACGGAACTCCGGTCTGGCGTCTGGTGATTGTACCTTCCACGGGATCGAAGCCGGAGCCGGATCCGGCTGGTCCTAATGCCCCAGCCATCGAACGCAGTGTCTATTTCGTCAATCCTGGCGGCACCCTGTACAGTGGCGAAACTGCCCAGACCCAACGCTATTATCCTTCCGCTGCAGGAACTCTGATTCTCCCGCCGGACCGATACGCCCTGCTTGGACCAGCAGAAAAAACCACCAAAACCGGCGAAAATCCTCGTACTACCTTTCTGGGCATCGATGCCGCCTTAACGGCCACGCAAACCGAAGCCGATGTCACTACGGCCCGACGCATTGAGCTGAATCCTGCTGGCACTCCGCCCATCCAGGTTCTGAATAATGGCACCTTTGATTTCCCAACATCGGTGGTCAAGCGGCCTTTGGTCGTCCTGGTGGACGAACCCTACCGACTGAGCGTTACCGAGCCTACGGACAAAGGCGGCGATTCCTACTATCCTGCTACCGACGCCGGCGCCGGCGGCTCCGGCGCAGAATATGATGAAACCGGTGCCTCCTATGCAGGCTATCAAAAACCGTTTGATACCCCGCTGGACAAAACACGCCCAGGAAACATTTGGGATATAGTTCGCACAGACGGCTATCATCGCTCCTATCGTGTCATCCACTTGCAACGGCTGGCTAATCCCCTAGCTGGCTATGATGCCCAACGAAATCCCTACATCACCATCGATACCATGCCGATTGATTTGATCACCTTTAACGGCATTGCCGATGATCGCACCCATGCCGACCACAGCGGCGGCAATCTCTCCTATGCGGTTACCCGCGAACGGGGCGAATGGTGGGAGCTCAATGATCCGAATCCCACCTCCAACTTGAATAACCTCTGGCGACATGAACCAGAGGATTATACTCCAGTGGATCGAGGGGCCGGCAGTCAAGCCAATTATCGGCTTCGTCCGAATCTGGCCCACTCGTTAGGCTTTTTGAACTATCGGCTGAATCGAGGCGCCGGCACAGCGCGAAGGCTTCCTAATCGCACCGGCCTGTATCTGGGCGATCCGCAGTATCCGTTCCCCTGGCTTACTTGGCTGAACCGGCCGTTTGCCAATCAATATGAACTCATGCTAGTCCCGGCCACCAACCAGTATGAACTGTTGCACAATTACCGTACCGTTGTCGGCACACCTAATCCTTACCAAGCCGCCGCTCCGACGGATCTGCAGTTCCCCCATTTGGCTAATTTCTTCCATAGTGGTCGAACGCCTCGGGGAACCAATCCGCAGCGTACGGCACCGCTATTGTATCGGCTATTTGATTATGTGGGGGTGCCGTCGCCATTTATTTATACAGAAATCCAGGTTCCTCCGGACCGGGCTGCCACATCCGCCGGACATTTCTTCCGTCCACCCTTTAACCGAATCCCGCTTTATCGAGAACCCGGCCGAATCAACATCAATACCTTGTCCAGCCCCGGCGTGGGCGAAGGTCTGGTCAGCAATTTCCCAGGCCTATGGGATATGAGTCTGTGGGATCAGTTCGTGGCCAACCGAAAAGGTTCTGCACCCATCGGAAGCAACGATCCGCTTGTCATCCAACGAGCTATGATCACCTGTGATCCTAACCTGCCGAGTCGTTTCTCACGGCCGTTCCGCTCTTGGTTTGGCAGCTATCTGACGGCCGCCGCCAGCGGCGGATTGCCGGAACCGGATGAAATCGAATCCACCTTGCTCCGATCGGTTTCTAGTGGCGGTGGGCGTCGGCCCCTGTTGGAAATACGCCGTACCGAAGCCTATGCCCACTGCGATTTCAACCCCTACTTCCGCTATCAAGGCTTCCAGAAAGTGGGCAACCTGCTTACGACTCGCTCGAACGTCTATGCCATCTGGATAACCGTTGGCTACTTCGAGGTGGACAGTACTGGCAAACTAGGACAAGAACTTGGCCTAGATCGGGGCGAAGTGCGTCGCCACAGGGCTTTCTACATCATCGACCGTTCGATTCCTGTGGCCTTCCAGCGGGGCCAAGACCATAACGTGGAAAAATGCATCCTACTGCGCCGCTTCATCGAGTAGGCCGCCTAGGAACGCCAATGTCCCCTCCGCATCTTGCGCCTCTCCTCTCCGGGGATAGGGTTAAGGGTAAGAGGGCTAACCGAAGAGGGAACATAGAGGGCCGAAAGATCTATAAGTCTTCGGGGACTGAGCTTGCGCAGCAATTGCAAGCTTCTTGCATCTGTCAAAAGTTCCACTGCCCGGCTTGGCCTTCCGGCCAGCTGGCCTCCCCACGGCGGCTTGCTGTTATATACAAGTGGAGATTCTGCGGAAGGGTCGTCCTGCAAAATGGATAGACAATATACATACTTATATTAAAGAGCAACCATTTGGCTCTAAAGAGCATTTTTCCTACACTTTCCAAATTCCCTAAATCTGCTGGTCCACCGGTTCCAAAGCCCGTTTGGTACTTATCCAGGCGGAGTAGGAGGACTGGAAGGCCCCTCTGGCTTCCAAAGATGGGCCTCCAAAGATGTGTATAACAGCGAGCCTACGGCGGGGAGAAGGAATTTTGCTGGATCCCTGCTTACGCAGGAAAGACCTCCCGCCGGGGATACGAAAACACCCGGCGACTAGTGTCTTCATCTCCTAGTTTTACCACCGGATGAGCACGGTTCCCCAGGCCAGACCAGCACCAAATCCACTAAACAAAATTACATTACCCGGTCGAATCCGCCCCTGCCGATAGGCCTCGTCCAAAGCTAGCGGAATACTGGCCGAAGCAGTGTTCCCGTATCGCTCCAGATTGTTGAATACTTTAGCCGGGTCGATGCCCAATTCTTTAACCGCCGAGTTAATAATCCGCATATTGGCCTGATGGAAGATAATGAGATCCACATCCTCGAGGCTCATATGGGCTTTTTGCAGTACGTCAGCGCAGGTCTGGGCCAGTTGCCGAATGGCCCATTTATAGATGACCCGCCCTTCCATGTAGAGATATTGTCGGGGATCATGGGATCCTTCGGCTTGGCTGAAAGGCAGTTTCGAGCCGCCCATCGGCCGACATAATAGATCCGCTCCGGACCCGTCCGAGCCCACGGCATAGGCCAAAAGCCCCTGCTGTTGGCTTCCAGGGGCCAAAAGCACTGCTCCCCCGGCGTCGCCGAAAAGGGGATACGTGCGTTGATCGGCGGGGTTAACGATTCGGCTATTGCAGTCGGCACCGATGACTAGAGCCAGTCGGCTGCAGCCAGTCGCCACATATTGCATGCCAGTAATCAGAGCAAAAACAAAACTGGCACAGGCCGCCTGCAAGTCAAAGGCCATGGCCTCCAGCCCCAATTGATCTTGCACCCAGGAAGCGGTGGCGGGCATAGGCATATCCGGTGTACATGTGCCCAGCAATACCAGATCGATCTCCTTCGGATCCACACCAGCCTGCTGGATGCATCGGCGGGCAGCCTCCACGGCCAAATCCCCAGTTCCCATCCCAGGCGGCGCATGCCGCCGGGCTAAAATACCAGTCCGCTGCACTATCCAGTCTGCGTCATAACCTAAACTGGCCAAGTCCTCATTGCGAATCTCTTGCTCCGGCACAAAACTCCCAGTACCCAGCGTCTGAACTCCCAACAAAGACCCGGTCCGCGACCGGCGTGTTGCCAACAGACGTTCTACCGATTGTATCGTCGGAGGATTCATAACAGCCTACCCATTTACGAACGACCACCGCCTCCCCCCCACCAAAGACATTCAAGAAACGTTTGGCCCTATACTGGCGAATCCTTTGTTGGCTTTTCCAAACAACCAGCAATCCAGCCTTCCGGAAGCAGGATCGCAGCGGGGCCTTGCAAGCCCCAGAAGAGTCGGATCCACTCGTGAGGCTATCAAAATGCTAATTTTTAATTGAGAAAGGCGATCCAACAAGGAAACCGGACTCAATTAAAGCAAAAATTGTAACACTTCCGCCGAGGGCCGTAACTACCTCTGCCCAGAGCAGTAGAGGCCGGCTTGCGAAGCAAGCCGGCTTAGGGGGCAACAAGGCTCCTGCTTACCTCCTCCCCCTACCCTAACCTCTCCATCCAGCGAAGGAGGAAAAAAATAGGATCTACTTTCATTCCGCTGAACTGTTACAAAATAACTTCTCAAGCCCGAGTGAAGAACTGCCCTTCCTTTTGCTAGGAACCGCCATGTTCTTATTCCCGGGCATTTTCGCCAGTGTTTTTGATGACCTGGCACTGTCCTCGCAGGAATGGCAAGGACGATTTCTCGATAGGGCTGAAATATTTTATCCAATTAAGATACACTTTCGGGGGAGATTTCTCAAGAGGATTATAGATGGAAATAGGCAGCAAGTCGATCTGTTTTGTTTATTTTGCCTATTTTCTCAACCCCATGGACTCTCTTCACAGGGCACCTACCCACCACTTGGCGGCAATAGAGAGGGATTTGTTTTCGGTGGCTTGGCGCCGGTATTGGCCCGGTCTTATGCCTACGTGTTTGCAAAACACACTATCGAGGTATTCCGCATAGTGGAAGCCGGTCCGTTCAGCGAGTTCGGCCAGGGTAAGATCGGTTTCGGCCAGGAGCATTTTGGCCCGTTCCATTCGTGCCTTTAGAAGCATCTGGTGGATGGTGCGGCCCAGCGAGCGGCGGAATCGCCATTGCAACGCACTGTGCGAAAGCCCCACATGTCGAACAATGTCCCGAATGCAAATCCCCTGGCAGGCATACTGACGGATATAGGAGAGGGCAGCAGCTAGCAGGGGGTCTTCGATGGCCGTAATTTCGGTGGATTGCCGAACCACAATTCCCTTAGGCGGGATGAACTTTTCCATCAATGGGGGAGGTTGGCCACGCATGAGCAGATCGAGCAATGCGGCCGCTTCCCATCCCATTCGCCAAGCATCCGGGATGACACTGGTCAGGGGTGGGTTGGCCAATCGGCCGACCACTTCTTCATCGTCCACGCCGATGACGGCTACTTCCTCCGGCACCGCCACCTGCGCACGCCGACAGGCGTCCAAAAGCTGAATCGCTCGGAAGTCGTTGGCTGCCATGACGCCGACCGGCTTGGGTAACCGGCGCACCCAGTCGGCCACCCGATCCATTTCTCGCTTCCAAGACTGCTGATGGTAGCCCCGGCGCTCGGGCATGCTAAACTTTCGGCCCGAATACCACTATGGCTATCGAACTCTAGGGACCTCTGCATAAATTCTGAACATATAATGAACTGTATGAATTTTGCTTCGGCGGGTTTAGATCGACTTTTGCCATTTTAGGCCTTCTCCCGGAAGTGGGAAACTCTGAGTCCTTATAACTATTGGAGTGAGGAAAGTGTGTGAACAAAAGGAAGTCTCGTCGTAACTACAGGAAACAAAAGGACTCAGAGAAAATGGCAAAAGTCGAGGTTTAGCTGTCCCATCCAAATAGCTAGTATATGGAGGATGCTAGAGTCGCCGAGAGAAGCAAATCAGTTGTTAAGTCCAATCATTCCGGAAGTTAGAATTTTCCTTCTTTCGGCAGGAGACCGAAAATGGCAAAAGTGGAGCTAAGTGCCATATCGTCAAAGGCGGATCAAATTGATCTGGCTCTAGAAATTGGGAACTTTTGTATAATTCAACGGAAATATTGACCATGTTGGGTTATAGCCCCCTAACCATAGAGCATCAGTGTAGCTGGCCCCCTTATCTAGGAGTTGTTCGGGTAAGAAAACCAAATGACCACAGATTTAAAAGTTCATGTTGTTCCCTATAGGTTTGAGATTTTGCAGAAGAACCTCTGCATAATTCGAAGCAGATATTTTGATATCATTTGGGCGCCCTCCAGGACTGGCTCAATAGATTGGGGTGCTCGCGCTGCTGGTACCCTACATATAGTAAGGGTGGAGATAGCAGTTGTTCAACCCTACCAGTTCACTATATGTTCAGGATTTTGCAGCGGTTTCCAGAGATTCCATTGATAAAAGTTGATCCGGCGGAGAAGTTACTGATTGATTATCATATCAGCCACATAGTGCAAGAGGCGTTTTAGTGGCGGCGGGGCAGTTTGATCAGCCAATTGATGGGCTCGCTGGCGATGCTTTTCAAGTAAGGTTTCGGCCTGGGCAAAGACGTCGGCTTTTTGGTAAAGGTGGCGAACCTCGGCCAACAGGGACTCAGGGGCCGCCGGTGGAAAGTGTTCTTCTGCGAGGAGTTGGCGGCGGCTTTCGGATGTTTTAGCTTCCGGCGGCTTGGCGTCCAGAGCAGAGTCTTCAGGAATCGGAGCAGCTTCATTGGGCTGGACGGCCATCGGAAGCAGCAAATCAGAATAATGAATATTTGAATCCTCTAGAATATATTCACTATTTCTGGTTGTTTGCTGTTGGCTGAGGCCGAGCTGAACCGCTTGAGTCAACAGCAGGTCCAATCGTGCCGCATCGGCCGGGCCAAGCGACTGCCGAGCCAAGGCCCAAAGGATAGTGGGTCTGGCCCCGAACACATCCGCGCCGATGGGGCGCTTATTCGAATTGTCCGGACGCCAATCGGCTAAATCGTTTTGGATTTGAAAGGCCACTCCCAATTGACGGCTGTAGCGGGCCAGGGTCTCTTGGAGCGGATCTACCTGGCCGGCCAGGCGTAGGCCCACATACAAAGCGGCCTCAAAAGCGGGAGCCGTTTTGAGAGTATAGATTTTCATCACTTCCAAAGGGGAAAGCGATTTTTGGGCAGAGTGCCTCCAAGCCAGCTCCGCCCCTTGACCTTCAGAAAGACGAATATGCGCCAGAGCCAACTGTCGGAGGATGTCGGCCGCTGCTTCTGGCGCTGTGTGGCGAGCCGCCTCCCCAGCCAACCGATATCCCCAGCCGAGCAAAAAATCGCCCACATTCAACGCCACGGGTACGCCATACTGCCGATGCAAGGTCGGCTGACCGTACCGATAGGGATCATCGTCTTCAATGTCGTCGTGGACCAAGGAGGCTTTATGAAATAGTTCGATAGCCAAAGCCAATTGCCAGATCGCCGCTGGCCAAGTTTCCAGCACCTGCTGGCCGTTAATTTGGGTGGCCTGGCCACCAGTCATGGCATCATAAGCAGCCAGAGTCAAAAACGGCCGAAGGTGTTTTCCGCCTCGAAGCAGAAAATCCCAGGCTAACCGTTCTGTGGCCTCCCAGACCGGTGCGCCGTTACCAGAAGCAGAGGCCAGACCAAAATAGTTCCCCGTGGGCAGTGCTGAGGCGGAGAGAGCAGAGGAACCGAGTGCTCCAGAGGATGAGGCGGAGGCACAGCGGCAAAAACCCGGCAAAAAAAGCGATAGCCGCTGGGGTTGAAAAAGCTGGGTGGTGGCCCGGAGCAAATGTAAATACGTTTCCATTGGGATCGCCGACGGTACATACGGCGTCCGAAGCATCTCCAGGACCCAGTCTTCGTCGGTCTGGCTATCTTGACATCGGCTTTCCCAAAGCGGAACGGCCATGCAAGGAATGCCAACCTGGAGAATTTTGTCCAAAGCTCGCTCTAGACTATCTAGGCAAGCAATCCCCAGAATCGCATCCACCCGGCCATGGAGAATCATATCGATCACAATGGGCGTACCTTCGGCAATGAGGACTTGGTAGCCCAGGCGTTTGGCTTCCGCACGTAAGAAGCAGAGTCGGCAGGCTCCACACTCTCGGCACAGTAATTCCTGCGCAGTATAAGAACCTTGACATTTTTCGGTTGAGCGGAAGCAATGGGGCAACAGTAAAAGCCGACGGTGCACTGGCACCGCCGCCACCTGGGGCTGCCAAAATGCCGAGCCCACCATCACCATGGTCCAGCCAAGGTACTGTTCCGGCAGATCGAGCTCGGCTAAAAGTCGTCGGGCAGCTTGTTCGATCTGTTGTCGGGAAAGCGGTCGGCTACAGTCCCAGGCAGCTGCCATCTGCCGGGCCCGCTGGCGAATTGCCTCCCGCACCGCCCGACTGGCCGGCACCTGCTTCGGATAGGCGGATCGGCCACTGGCAACTGATCCACCCAAAGCTATTGCTGCCACAGTAGATTGGCTAAGGTCTTTTTGGTCTGGCGTCTGCTGGGATTTAGCCGAGGCCATGGTGCCTCTCCGACGCTTGTATCATGGGATTGTCTGCAGATAGTGGAAAACCAATGGTACCCTAGTTGGCTACCTCTAGCCCCCGCCGATCTGAGCCATTGGTATCTCCACATCCTAAAGGGCTGTGGAAGAGACCCGAGGAACCGCCAAACCAAGGGGGATTTCCTTCCTCACCGTCCTGGACTTCAGTAGGCCAGCCTCGCCAATGCGCAGGCCTGCTGACAGGCCTAAAACTACCGAAGGCCCGGAGGGTAATCCTTTCCCGGTCTTAATAGTCCGGCTCCTTGGTCAGTGGACTTATTAAGTTAGATCCCAACGGCTCTGACCCAAAGAAGTTTTTACCAACCAGCGAAAAAGTTCTCTAAAGAAATTGTATCCAGGCGGCAAAGCCACAAGCTAGGGGAAATCGGGTACAGAAAGCAATCTGCTAACAGGTACAGATATATCTGTGTGAAAATATTACCGATCCCCGAACACTTTCGACCCTAGCTGAACGATCGCCTGGCCAAGAGCGGAGAGGGCAAAAACAGTTGGATACATTTTTTCATAATACCACAACCGGGCAAAATATAGCCCTATCGGTTCAGGTTGATAATGTCGGCCTTGCTCCACGGCATGGACAAGCCACGTTAAAGCCCTCCGGATGGCCGAGCGGATCATCTGCTGTGGCGAAGCTGCCGGTTGGCTTGGAAAATCGGCTGTGGGGAAATCGGCCTGGGCAGTGAGCGACCGATCTGATCCCGGGCGATCAAACAAACTGTTGGATTCGGCTACCCGACCAAAAGCATGCAGACTCTGGGAATCGGCAAGTTCCCGAAGGGCATCGTGAGCCTGTGGCTCAGCTAGTAATGCCTCTAGGGCCAAGGCGGTCTCTTCTATGCTGGATTGCCAATCGGTTGCCTTAGGATTGTGGAGGGGCCGCTCACAGAGCCCATTGATTCCATCAGAGAAGGAACTCTCATTCTCCCTATTCCTGGACACAGGTTCCGAGAGATTTTGCTCTTGAGGGGTTGTGGCGGAGGGGTGGCCACCCCAACCGCCGTCGGGATTTTGATGGGCCAAAAGCCAACCCAAGCCTCGCTGAGCCGGCCGACTGCTCCATTGCCCTAGATCCCGGTAGGCTAAAAGGACCCGGGCGGTACCATAGATTGGATTCTCCTCGCCGGGCCAAAAGGCATTGCCGAACCAAAGTGGTGTCCAACTGCCATCCGGATTCTGACAGCGCTGCAGGTAGAGGAGGCCTCGTTGGATGGGCAATTGAAGCTGACGATAGGAAACCGGGCAACGGCTAGATGGAAAGGCATCAGAAAGAACTCCCTGCTGAATTAGGGCGTTCCAGGCGGCCAAAGCCCGCAGGGCATGGGCGGTTAAATCCGCAGCGCTTCGGTCAAACGGCAGAGCACCCCAGCCTCGGCAAAAAGTAGGCCAACCCCCATCTCGGTTCTGCAAGTCCACCAGCCAACGAAGACCAAGACCAACGGCTTCCAAGATCCGGCGGCGGTCTGGGACAGATAGCTCTGAGTGAAGCTGTTGGTAGATGGCGGCCAGAGCCAGAAGCGCCCCAGCCGTGTCGTCGGCATCGGGTACTGCCCCCGAAAGATCGCTCCACCCCCAACCGCCAGGTGCCGAATGAGTAAACGGATGTATCTTCCGATGCTGACACTCCAATAGCCACGGCCAACATGTCTGAGCCACCTCATGCCGGATCGCCTCCCACTGAGCAAACCAGCTGTCAGCCCTCAAACCTCTAGAAGAGGATCGCTTCGGCTCCGACGGTGGCCAAAACTGCCCCCGCCCTGGTCCCAGCAGGGCGTTGAGCGAAAGTGTGGTCACCCAAGTGGCCAAGTTGGTGTCGATGGGCCAGGCCCCTTCGGCTCGAAAAGTGCGAATCAAAAAATCTATGCCCCGCTGGACCACCGGATGATGGACCCTGCCAGTACTGGCTAAGGCCATTAGAACAAAGCTGGTCAAGGGCACTGCCTCCAGAAAGCCCCCACTAGCAGGTTGCTTGGCTTGGAGGACCTGAAGTGTCTTTTCCACTAAGGCGGCACGGAGCCAACGGAGCAGAGGATTTTTTGGCGGCAGGTGAAAGAAACGTGCCTGTCCCATCGCCACCAACGCAGGAATGGCGTAGCTGACAACCGGCAACCGCACCCAACCGAGCAACTGATGCGGCAACACCGCCCATTCAAATGGCAACGGCCGAACCTCTTCCCAGCCCACCAAGCCTGCTAAGGCATACATCGTAAGAATCGGTACAGCAAAGGTCTGGTCTTTGCCGTAGCGGCGGCGTAGGCCAGGTAAGCCTCCCTGCTGGTCGATGTATCGAGCGGCACGCTCTAAAAGCTGGGCAAAACGTATAGTAGGACGCTGGCCCAACAGTCCCACTGCTTCCCCTGCCAGATGCCGCGAACGCTCAGAGAGCAAAAAAAGTAGGTCGGACAAATGCACAGCAGCCCGGACCAACATGGTGGTAGCAATATTCGAAGGACTTCGGTCGGTATCGCCCCAGCCGCCATCCGGATTTTGCGTCCGAGCTAACCACTCTAAACCCGCCCCCACCAGCCGCACAATCTCCCAGTCCAAAGGTTCAGCCAAGCCCCCGGAGAAGTCTTTTAACCCTGTGGAGGACTCTTCGGCCAACTGCGTTGAAGCCGGAAGTCCTCCTGTCAGTCCGGTCGGCAGAACGGATGCTTTCCGATGATGTAACACTAAAGCCAGGGCCCCAATGGCTGTGGCAGTACTCAAGGCGGAACTGGCCAATCGGCCCTCCCAATGTCCGTTGGAGGTCCGCTCGGCCAGCAACTCCATACAAAGCCTTTGATGAGTTTTCCGAAGTGCCTCAAAAACGATCATGATGAGCTTCTTGTGTTTTACCTGGGCCTAACTATCCCGCTGAAAGAAGTATCTATGGACCTAACGATGTCCTGAAAAAGGGGATTTGGGCGGTTCCCAATCGGTTTTGGCCCCCGCTCCTCCCCTCGACACTCCTTAAACACAGGAATTTTGAGGACGCTGGGGAATTTAGGAAGGAAACTCCTTTCATCCATAGAAAATGCTTTTTAGGAGAGCCCCTTAGCTCGACTTTTGCCATTTTTCCTAACTGGTGTTCCATCAGCAGTTACGACGAAACTCCCCTTTGTTCACCCAATTTCCTAACTCCAATAGTTACATGGAGTTAGAGTTTTCTCCTTTCGGGGGAACGCCCAAAATAGCAAAAGCCGAGCTTAGAGAAAATTTCTACTTGCCTAAAAATCCCCTTAGGGTGGGGGATGATAAGAGGTTTGGCTCAGCAGATGAAGGCCTGCTAGAGCCATTTTTTGCCGGATACGCCGAGCTAAGTAACAAACCAAAATAGCCCCACGAACATCAGGTGCAGGAACCAGTTCGGCTGCTTAGTTGGAAACATCTTTCACTTCCAGACGTTACAAGGAAACGGCCGGAAAATACCACCCACCGCCAGCTTGCTGTCATACACAAGTTAGCGTTCGGGTGGTCGGACATTACTTTAGGAAAATGCGGAAAGTTTGTTGAAGGAAATTGAATGGATACAACAGGCAATATAAGCAAAATAGTTTCTAAAACCAAACACTTCCTGATTTTCCAAAGGATCTTTAATGGTGTCATTTCGCCAGAGGAACGGTTGGCTTTTTGGAAGTTTGTTATACCCCTAGGTGGGGCAATCGTTTTGGCCCATTGGGATGGCAAATCCATCCCAAAAGATCTATATAACAGCGAGCCACCGCCAGAAGGATGCTTTTGCGAAAGTCCAGAGAGGGAAGCACTACACCATTAGAGGATATATTTTCACACTATTTTGGTGGCCGCCACCTCTATCCCAATATATAGGGCTGCTAGTACTGCGAGCAACCTACCTATCGTAGGTTTCTGCATGGGACGGGGCAATCCCTATCGAAGCAAAGGTGCATAAAGTTCACCCTATGGTCAGGATTTTGCACAGATTCCTAATTATGTGAGTAAAGAGCAAGTTTGGGTGCGGGCTGAATTTTTGCAGCTCAATCGTGCAAAACCGATACTATCAGCCAACCACGGCTAACGCCTGCAATTCCTCCTTTGCTCAGCAGTTGGCCGTGTTCCTGGGATATAGTCACCTCCTGGTTCTGTGGAACCCCTTTCCGGTCGGAGGCCTAAATCCACCAAAACCGAAGAAAACCGACCATTATGGGCAAAACCTTCCCAGACTCCAGACAACCTTTCAGCAGAGCCGCAATTCTTCAGATGGCTAAACGCCTTCCAACCAGGCATAGCCGCTGGAATCTGGAATATAGGTGCTTTGTTTCTTACAGATGCCAGCAAGCAGCAGTTCGATTGGACAGGGCAATACCTATCTTTCGCATCCGTCCTACACAGACCACAAAAATCAGCCCCACCCGAAATTTCGTGGGAACGGAATCAAAAGCACTCAGGCAACATGGCAAACAACGTGCCTAGCCAATGGCTTTGAAAAGAGCTTTTTTGAGGGATTCCAAGATGTGAGCGATCTGTTGGCTGTAGGCGGGTGACAGCACTTGGGCACCGAAACGGACTCGATAGAAGGCATCGACCACCTGGGCTGGCAGGTGTTGCCATTGGGGATCTTGCAGACGCTGCGATAAGGCGGTCCCGGCCCGGAGTGCAAACTCCATCGGTGTTTGGCCGGGTAACCGGCGAAACCCATGGGCTGCCAGCAAGGTCTCCATATGGAAATAGAATTCGACCACCCGACGGGTTAGGGCGGAAACGTGTGGGGTTGGGCTTTGGCCACGGAGGCGGCGGAGGATTTTTTGCCCCAGCAACACCAGACTCCCCCCTACTAGCCCCAAAAAGAATGTTACTACAAAGCCTTGCCAACTGAACCAGCCTCTGCGATGCCATTCGGCAAAGAAGCGTCCAACCCATTGCCCAGCATCGGAGGCTAATCCAGACCACCAAGCCGGGTCTTGAAGCCGCTGCACGAGATTCCGAAAAGCCTCTTGAAGTGGTTTGTAAATGCCTTCTGTCTGGCGGAATCGATCCAATTCGACGATGTAATTAGCCCAGAGGGTATGGAGTCGAGAGGCCCATCGAATGTAAAAAGGCTGATCTTGCAAAGGATCAACTATCGGTGTAGGGTCCAGGCGAAGCCAAGCCCCATGTTTCCACAGCCACCCATACTCTCCTTCGGTCAGGGAGCTAGGTAAATGTTCGGCTTTCAAATAGGCTTCCACCCACATGTGGGCATGCCATTGTCGGACCTGGAAAAATTGACCGGCCGGGTTCCATTCGTCACATAGATATCCTACCACCACCCGGCAAGGGATACCCAGACTCCGAAGCATCAGGGCTAGTGCAGTGGCAAAATATTCACAATGGCCTTCAGGATGCTCGGTAATAAAATCTTCAATTGGATCTAGCTGGGGGTTTCTCGGTTGGCCTTGCAGGCTATATCGAAACCGGCCGGACAATTTCAGTCGGGCCTCCAAAAGCCGGGCTACGTTCATCCGCTGCTCCAACGAAATACCCGCCTGCTGGACCCATTGGCGAGCTAAGGCTTCCAACGAGGGGACACTGCTTTGGCCGTCTCGCCGAGGCATTTGAAGCAGGCTGCTGCTATCCCAATACACATCTTCAGGAAATAAGAAGGGATTCAACGGGGCTTGGCTACCCTGCTCCAAAGCGGTGGTCCAAAGTATATAGGTATAGCGTTCTCGGCAGTTTTCTTCGGGTCTTAATAAGCGTCGGCGTGCCCGATCCTCAATAAGCCAGATGTTGGGATCTACTGCCGCATAAGGCCACAAACAAAACAACTCCTGCCGATCCATCGGTTCGATAGTAATCTCTTGAAGAACCAAAGGCCGATAAGGAACTACCGGCTTTCTGGCCAAAGGATGCTGCAAGGGGAAAACCCGCCGCTCGGAGAATCGCCAATGGCCATGCTGATAATGGTGGAGGATGGCCCCTCGCAAATACAAAGGTCCTTCCACCCCGTAGGGGCGCTGCTGCGGATCGAAGAAGCGGATCCGAAGCACTTCGTCGCTTTTTTGAATGATCCGGCCCAATTCGCCCAAGGCCACCTGATCGGTAAAACCCACGGCATGTCGCAGCGGTAGGGCCACACCCCGCCAAGCGCCAGTGCTAGGCCGAGGAATTACAAAAAATAGTCCCAGGGTAAAAGTCCAGCTCACTACCGCAATGTGGCTGAGCGGTCGCACTAGAGACCACCCTAACCCACTGCCTGTGGGAACCTGCCCTCCTTGCAGGCTAGCCACTTGGCCACTTAATGGCCAAAGGCCCGGCTGAGCCGGCCTAGCTCTCTCCTCTGGCTGGCCTTGTCGGTCTTTGGCCAAAACAACTCCTTCCCCCAGCGCACCAGGGGATTGTTTTCCATCTTCCTTGAAAGGAGCCCTCAACCACGAATCTTTAAGCCATAACCTTCCTTTTAACAGAAACTTTCCTACCAGCTCCCATACAGGCCAAAACCTGCCGCTGAGGGGTTCGGGGGGCTGTCTGTGAGTCTCCCGGTACAGGAAAAAGAGGATCATGGTCCATACGGCCAACAAAAAATATCCTACCAGCAACAGACCGAACAGCACCCCTTGCTGAAATGCAGCGGCCACTACCACCTGCAATAAGCTGATCATGGCCAGTTGCCAATAGGCTCGGTAGTCCTTCTGCTGAAATAACAAAATCAGCTGTAAATAAACTAGCAACTTCGAGATAATAAGCACTTGGCCAAAGCCGGTCCATTGGCGAACGTCTTTCAGTACCCACAGAACCACACCTAAGGCGATCAGATTGGCTGCCGTGCGCGACAGGCGAAAGTAGCCGGTCATATCTGTCAGGACCACCGAAGCGGCGGCCGCCATAGCCATCGCCCCCGGCCACAAAACATCCCCTTGCCCAAGACCTAAAAGCAATGTCCCCAGGGCCGCCAAACCAGCTATGTGGATTTGAAGCCACCGTTGAGTTTGTTGGCGCCCTAAAGCAACGCTGTCCATTTTTCCCTACTGCTCCACCACCCAGATCAGGGCCACCGCCTCCCCTAGCTTTCCGAAAGCTTCGGGACCATCGCTATCCATTATACACTTCATGGAGTGCCCTTAGTTTTCCCCCTTCCGAATCTGACTGGTAACTGAGGCCACAGCTTGCAAATGCCAGCATCCGGAAGATTGCGCTAAAATTGGGGACCCATTGAACCAGCTAACCAATCTGGAG